>CALFYE010000110.1 GCA_937952145.1 uncultured Myxococcales bacterium | reverse complement strand
CCAGGGTCTTGGTGTTGTAGATCTGCTCGCACTGCAGGGCGGGGGCCACGGCCGGCGCGCGGCAGGTGCCATCCAGCCCCAGCAGCACGCCGCCGGCGATGCCCAGCGACAGCCCAACCAGGCCGGTGGTTAGGCCAAGCGGCCGCAGCCAGCGCGGCAGCGGCTTCTCTTCTTGGATGACCAGCGTCCGCGTCGTCTGCACGACCTCGGGGCGGCGGGCGGCCTCGTCCTTGTCGCGCAGCTCGACCAGCGTCGCATCCAGGCTACTGAGCTCGGCGCTGCTGAGGCTGGGGCTGAGCGCGCGGTACATCTCGAAGTAGACGCGGGCCGTGCTCCACTTCTCTAAGCGGCGATAGGCCTGACCGATGTTGAACAGTAGCTGGGGCGCCGGCGTGATGGCGTAGGCGGAAAGCAGAGCCGGGATGGCCGCCGCGTAGTCTTTGTCGGCGTAGAGCTTGGAAGCTCGCGCGTACTGCTCGCGGAAGCTGGCTTCTTCGGAAGAGGCGGCGTGCACCGAGCCGGCGAAGCCCACAAGAAGCCAGAGGCTGAGCAGGCCCACCCGACTCGCGCGACCCCGCCCTATGGCACAGCGACCGAGCATCTTCCCGTGGTAGCTGAACAGTATACACGGGGAGGCCCCCTAACCGACGCCGACGATGCACCGACGATGCACCGACGATACACCGACGATACACCGACGATGCACCGACGATGCACCGACGATGCACCGACGATGCACCGACGATGCGGCGACGATAGACCGACGATGCACCGACGATACCGGAGGCAGAAGCGACCCGCGGGCAGCCGGTGGGCGAGCCGCGGGTCGGCTCTGGCGGCGAGCGCTGGTCGGTCCCGGTTGCCAGCCGCTGCGGCAGAGACCGGCCGACTACTTCTTGTCGCCACCTTGGGGCGCGCCCCCTTTGGCATCGTCTTTCTTCTCGACGGGCTTATCGCCTCCCTTGTCGTCTTTCTTGCCGTCCTTCTTGTCGGCCGGGGCCGGGGCCGGTTCCGCGGCGAGCGCCATGTTAGCGATACCAAAAGAGAGGAGGCTGCTGAGGACGAGGATCTTCTTGGTCATGGGATTCTCCTTGGCTAGTGAGGTGGCTTTCGGAGCGAGTGGGTAGCTCGCCGAAGGCTGAAGGAGAGCCATTGCAGTCGATGTGCCAAGCCGGGTTGTCGTCGGAGAGACGGCTCTACGGGGGCCGCGCTGACGGGGAAAGATTGCAGCCCACCGGGAATCTTTCCCGTCCACCGCCTCCACAGCGGGTTGGGGAAATTTTCCGCACTCCCATTCCCCGTCGCCCGCGCCTAGCAGCGCGTTGATAAAGTGGCTGCGGGTCCAAATTGCCGCGTCGTCGGTGCTCACGTCCCGTCGGACGCTCCGCTCCTCCTCCTTGCACTTTGGCCTCCTCGCTCACTTTTTCAACGCGCTGCTAGGACTCGCTAAGCCAGTTGTAGAGGGTCTTCACATCGACGCCGAGCTTTTCGGCCGCGCGCCCACGATGGCCGCCGCACTGGCCCAAGACCCAGGCGGCATAGCGGCGCTGCACAACGCGGATGGGCAGGATCTGGCCGTCGCTCAGCGCCGGGTGCGGCGACTCGGGCGAGCGCAAGCTCGGCGGCAGCTCATCGAGCCCGACCTCGGCGTCACGCGACAGCACCAGGGCCCGCTCGACGACATGCGCAAGCTCGCGCACGTTGCCCGGCCAGGGATAGGCCAAGAGCTGACGCATCGCCTCGGCCGAAAAGCGCTGCATCGGTGACTGCGGGTGGCGGGGTCGCTGCTCGCGCAGGAAGTGATCGACCAAAAAAGGAATGTCCTCGCGTCGCTGCCGCAGCGCGGGTAGCTGCACCGAGACGACATCGAGGCGATAGAACAGATCCTCGCGGAAGCCGCCATCGCGCACTGCGGCCCGCAGATCGCGATGGGTGGCGGCGATGATCCGCACATCGACTGGGCTTGCGTGATCCGAGCCCACTGGCCGCACCTGCCCCTGCTCAAGGACGTGCAGCAGCTTGGCCTGGATGGGCAGCGCGACATCGCCGATCTCGTCGAGAAATAGGGTGCCGCCATCGGCTTGGCTGACCAGGCCGCGCCGGCTCTTGGCAGCGCCCGTGAAGGCCCCGCGCTCGTGACCAAACAGCTCGCTCTCAAGCAGCGTCTCGGGCAGGGCGGCGCAGTTGACCTCGACAAAGGGACCGCCGGTGCGGCGACTCTCGGCGTGCACCACGCGGGCCAAGAGCCCCTTGCCAGTGCCGGTCTCGCCGCCGAGCAGGAGCGGGACATCGGACACCGCCACCCGACCCAGGGTGTCGAACAGCGCGCGCATCGCTGGGCTGTGCCCGACAATCGTCGCCCGGCCAAAGCGCTCGCGCAGCGTCGTACGCAGCGCCGCCGTCTCGCGCCGCAGCCGGCTGTCTTCGATGGCCCGCCGCAAAAAAATCGCCAGCTCGTCGAGCTTAAAGGGCTTGGTGAGGTAGTGATAGGCGCCCTGACGAATCGACTCGATTGCGCTATCGATGGCGCCGTGCGCGGTCATGATCAGGATCGGTCGCTCGGGCGAGAGCCGCTTGGCCTGGGTGAGAAGCGACAGGCCATCCATCCCCGGCATGCGCAGATCGGTGACCAGGGCCGCAAACGGCTGCTCAGCGAGTAGCGCCAACGCCTCGCGCCCCGACGAAGCTGGCTGGGCAATAAAGCCGTGATCGGCCAGGCCATCGCACAGCGTGCGAGCCATCTCTAGCTGGTCATCGACAATCAGCACGCGGGGACTCCCGGCTGCCTCAGGTTGCATGGGGGTGGCCTTCCTCGGCTTGCGGTAGGGCGATCTCGGCGCAGGTGCCGCCCCCTTTTCGCGGCTCGATGCGCAGCGTGCCGCGGTGACTCTTTACGATCTCGTGCGTGACGGCCAGGCCCAGGCCCGAGCCCTGCCCGACCGGCTTGGTGGTGAAGAACGGCTCCATCGCCCGCGCCGCCGCTTCGGGAGAAATCCCGACCCCATCGTCCAACACCCGGAAAACTACCTGTCCATCCGTCGAGACAATCTGCAGGCCGACCTGACCACCCCCGCGACAGGCATCACAGGCGTTGAGCAGCAGGTTGACCACGGCCTGTTCTAACAGCCGCTGATCGCCGCGCAGCGACGAAGTACTCGCCCCAGCAGCGGCGCTGATGCGGAGATCGACGCCGACCTCGTCAAAGCGGTGTCGCACCAGGGCCACGGCGCCCTTGCCGACGGAAAGCGGCGATAAGCGGTCGGCGACCGGAGGCTGGTCGCGGACCAGGGCCAGGATGCCGCGGATGATCTGCCCCATGCGCTCGGCCTGCTCGGCGATGACCTGCGCCCCCCTTTGGCTGCGCTCGTCAGCGGGCAAGCGGCTTGCAAGCTGCTCGGCGCGGGCGGCGATGATGCTAAGCGGCGTCGATAGCTCGTGCGTGATGCCCATGGCCAGCGTGCCCAGCGTGGCGGCGCGACTGGCGCGCTCCAGATCGGCCTCGCGGCGGCGATGCGCTTCTTCTAGGGCAAGCTGCTTCTGCGTCCGCAGCTCTTGTCGCTGCCAGTGCAGGGCCAGCGCCCCCAAGAGCAGCACCGCCCCGGCGGCCACTAAGACCGAGAGCAGGGCACGGCGACCCGCCTGGATCTCGCGATCGCGGGCCCGCAGCGCGGTGGCAACAGCGGCCACACGATGGGTCGCGCCGGCGGCATCCTGAAAGCTGGCCAGGCCAACCATGGCGGCTCGGCGCGGCAAGCCCAGCGCGGCGGCTACCTCACGATCGATGCGTGAGAAGCTCTGACCGCGGGCCAGCGCCTCGGCCAAAAAGCCCGGCGGGGCCGGCCGACCGCTCAGGCTGACAAAGCCGGCACTGTGTGGCGACCAAAGGAGGATCATGGTCACGCTCGCCTGCTCCAGCGAGACCAGGCTGGCGAGCACCCGGCCCCAGGCCGGCCCCGACGGCGAAACGCCGGCCTGCAGGTGAGCTTGCAGCTGCAGCGCCAAGCTCTTGGCCAGGCGCTCTTGCAGCTGCCCAAAGTCCTCCATCGACTCGGCGTGGCGGCGCTTCACGTCCCACAAGGACAGGCTGGCGATGGCGCAGATCGAAACCAGGATGCCCAGCCAGAGCAGCGCGGCCCGCGAGCGCAGCCAGGGCAGCCCCGCCGTCCGCAGATCCAGCTCGCTCGGAGAGCCGGCGGTCATCATGTGCGCCCACGTGATTTCGTCCATCGTTCGAGGAAGTCCGCAGCAAGCCGCGGGCCAAGCCGCGCAGGCCCTCTTCCGTCGCTGTGGTCGGTGGGCCGAGGGCTGCGCTGAGAAAAATTTCCCGGACCTCGGGAAAATTTCCACGACAGGGAATTCATCATGGCCGGCAGGTTGTCGCGGAAGCGGCAGGCAGGCCAGGAGCAAGCGCGGGGTTGAGCGAAAATTTTCCCGATCGCCGGCCGGGGCGCCCCCTCTGAATCTCACCCGACCGCCAAGCAGACCGTCGCTGCGCACGATTCAGCCGACTTGGCATAGGGGGTGCAAATGCCCGGCTCTATGCGAAGCACTGTGCTCAATTCGAGACCGCGAGCTCGGGGACGCCCGAGCCTGGCGATGAACCGGGCGATCGGCCTCGCCCTGAGCCTGTTGATATTCGGGCCGACTGCGGGATCGCGGGCCGAGAGCGGGTCGGGAGTCCCGCCGAGCATGACGCTGCCGGCGGCACTCGACTATGCCCGCAGCCATCAGCCCTCGCTGCAGGCGGCGCAGGCCCGGATCGAGGTCGCCAAGGCCGCAGCGTCCGGCGTGCGCGCCGAGTGGCTGCCCCAGCTTGGCGCCACCGCTCAGCTTTTCTACGGCACGATGAACAACAGCACCGCGATGTTCCTGGGGGTGCGCGCCGTCGATCTCCCGCGCATCGGTGGCAGTCGCGGCGATGGGGGCTTTGGCGATGCCTATCCATCGACGGTGGTGGCGCTGGGTCTGCGGCAGCCGATCTACGACTTCGGTCGCTTGGCAGCGCTCGCCGCGGCCGCCGATGCCGAGACCGCCTCCGCGCGCAGCCGAGCCCTGGCCGAGGGCCTGGATGTCGCGCTGAGCGTCGAGACCCTGTTCTATAGCGTCCTAGCTGCCCACGCCGTCGAGCGGGCGGCCGAGGAAGCCTATCGGCGCTCGCTGGTCCGCCGCGACATGGTCAAGGCCAGCGTCGATCGTGGCCTGCGTCCGGCCATCGATCTGACCCGGGCGGAGGCGGATCTGACGCGCTTTGCCGTGGGCCGCACCCGCGCCGCCGGGGGGGTTGCGCAGGCCCAGGCGCTGCTCGCCGCGGTCGTCGGTGTGCCCGACCTGCTACTCGATGCCGCAGCTGCCGAGCCGGCCAGTGTCGGCGTCGATGCCGCCCCCGCGCCACTGCCGCCCCTGGGCGAGGCCATTGCCGAAGCGCTCAGCCGTGATCCCGGCCTGCAGATGGCGCTGGCTCGACTGGCGGCCCAGCAAGCCGGGACGCGGGCCACCACGCTGCGCCTGGCCCCCAGCCTGGCCCTGAGCGCTGGCTTAAGCGGGCGAGCCGGGGGCGCTCCGACGACGGGTGGACCCTCGCCACAGTCAGGCTGGGTGCCCAGCGTGCCCAACTGGGATGTCGGCGTAGTCCTGCAGGGCCCGCTGTTCGATGGCACGGTGCTGGCAGCGCGACGACAGAGCCAGGCGCAAGAAGTCGTCCTGCGTCACGAGATCGATGCCGTAAAGCGCCGCCTGCCGTCGGAGATCCAGCGCGGCTACACCGCCTTTATGACTGCTCAGGCGATGCTGCCGGCCCTGTTCGCCGCCAACGCCGCCGCGCAGCGCAACTATGAGCAAGCCAGCGCCCGTTTCCGCGTCGGCCTGAGCACCAGCGTCGAGCTCGCTGATGCCGAAGTGCTGCGCACCGATGCCGAGATCCAGCTCTCTATCGGTCGCTTCGAGGTCTTGCGGGCCCGCGCCGCTTTCAACCGCAGCATGGCCCGCGGGCTTTAGCGAATCGCTTCACGCGCTCTCCGCCGTGACCTGGCTTGGCCCTCCTATCGAGGTTCCCTATGTCCGAGCATCCGCCTGCTACCCCCGTAAAAAAAGTACCCATTCCCGTCTTTGTATTCGGCCTGGTGGCGCTCGTCGGCGTCATCACGCTGGCGCTGTTCCTGCACGCTCGCTCTGGCGAAAATCGCGTCGCGCTCAGCCAAACGCCACGCGGCGTGTCGGTGGTCGCGGCGCAGGCGAGCCAGTATCGGCCGACCCGGCGCTATGTCGGCACCGTTGCCCCCTGGTTAGAGGCGCGCATCGGCCCGCAGTTCACCTCGGCCTATGTCGATACCGTGCTGGTGCGACCGGGCGAGCCAGCAGTGCGCGGGCAAGTCCTGGCCACTCTGGAATGCAAGAGCGCCTCGGCCCAGAGCCGCGCCATGCAGCAGCAAGCGCGCGCGCTGAGCGCCACGCAGGTCGCCATCGAGAGCGAAGCCGGACGGCTGTCGGGTCTGCTGGCCGGCGGCTACGTCTCGCCCAACGAGGTCGAGCGCCGCGAGGCCGAGAGCAAGAGCAAACAGGCTGAGCTTCTGGCACAGAACGCACGCATGGTGCGCGCTGCCTTGGAAGTCGATGACTGCGTGCTGCGCGCGCCGTTCGATGGCGAGGTCGCGGAGCGTCTGCTCGATCCCGGCGGCTTTGCTCGTCCCGGCGCAGCGATCCTCACGCTGGTCGATCGGGCCCGCGTGCGCGTCCTTTTGGATGTCCCCGAGGCCGACTGTGCCCTGGTGCGACCCGAGACGCCGGTGCGGCTGCACTTTTTGGCCACCGGTGGCGACCTGGAAGGCAAGATCGCTCGCCGGGCCCCCGCTGCGGATGGCGCGACGCGTACCGTGCATGCCGAGATCGATCTCGACAATCCCTCGCAGCAGATCCCGGTCGGCACCACGGCAGAGCTCACCATCGGCATTCGCGAGCCGCAGCCAGCCACGCAGATCCCGCTGCGCGCAGCGGCGGTGCGCGGCGAGCAGGCCGCGCTGTTTGTCGTCCGCGAGCACCACGCGCACAGCCTAAAGATCGCGGTGCTCGGCGAGAGCGGCGGCAGCTTGTTCGTCGCCCCAACGCTGCTCGCCGGTACGCCCGTGGTCACCGAAGGACGCGCCCTGCTGAGCGATGGCGATCCGGTGAGCGAGCGTGCCGAGACACCCCCGACCGCGCCCCCTGCTGCTTCTGCTGAGCAAGCCAAGCCCGCCATCAACCCAGAGGTGCGACGATGACTCGCCTCGCACTGAATAATCCGATCGCGATCCTGATGATCAGCATCGCGCTCGTGATCTTTTCGGCGGTCGTCGTGCCGCGCATGAGCGTCGATACCTTTCCCGAGCTGACGCCGCCGGTGCTGGTGGTCGGCACGCTGGCCCCCGGCCTGGGTCCCAAAGACGTCGAAAAGACGATCACCTGGCGTATCGAAAAATACGTCAGTGCCACCCCCGGCGTCGATCACGTGCAGAGCGTGTCGCGCAACGATCTGTCGGTGGTGTTCGTGTGGCTGAACTGGGGCACCGATCTCAACTCGGCGCAGGTGCTGGTGCAGCAGCAGGTGGCCTTTGCCATGGCCGCGGTGCCCAAGTCGCTGGGCGTGCTGCCGCCTTTCGTGCTGCAGTACGATCCCAGCAACGCCGCCGTTATCCAGATCGCGGTATCGGGCGAGGGCTTCAGCGGACCGCAGCTTTATGACTATGCCCAGAACGTCATCGAGCCGGTCATCGAGGGCATCCCCGGCGTCGCCAGCGCCTCGCCCAACGGCGGCCGACAGCGACAGATCAACGTGATTGTCGATCCTGTTGCAGCGCAGGCCCGCGGCCTGACTTCGGCCGATGTGACAGCAGCAGTCAGTGGCTCGAACGCGCTCTTGCCGTCGGGAAAGTTCATCACCGAAGGCTTCGACGCCAACGTCTACACCAACGCCGTGCCCGAGCGGATCGCCCAACTTTCAGACACCGTGGTCAAGCTGCGCGGCGGCCGCCCGGTGCTGCTGCGCGACCTAGCGCGCGTCGAAGACGGCGGTGCGCCCGAGACGCAGGCGGTGGCCGTCGATGCCCGCGAAGCGGTGTACCTAAACGTCCTGCGCGTGCCGGGGGGCAACACCATCGCCATCGTCGATGCCGTCAAGACCGCGGTGAAGAACATGCAGGGCTCGCTGCCACCGGGCATGAAGGTGGCGGCCATCTTCGATCAGTCGTCCTTCGTGCGGCAGAGCTACGACGGCCTGCGCAAAGAAGTGCTGCAGGCCCTGGTGCTGATCGCGCTCGTCATCCTGCTGTTCCTGCAGAACCTGCGCGCCGTGCTGGTCGCGCTCATCGCCATCCCGATTGCCTTTGCCACGATCCTTCTTGTGCTCTACGCCAGCAAGCAGACGCTGAACGCCTTCACGCTGGGCGGACTGACCCTGGCCATGGGGCCGCTCGTCGATATCTCGGTGGTGGTTCTGGAAGCCGTGCACCGTCGCCGTCACGCCGGGGATAGCGAAGCGGAAGCTGCTCTGCGCGGTACTCAGAGCGTGGCCCTGCCGGCTCTCGCCGCGACCTTGACGACGATCGCGGTGCTGATTCCTGTGCTGCTCCTCTACGGCCTGGCGCAGCGGCTGTTCACGCCGCTGGCGCTGACGGTCGCGGTCGGCATGCTGGCCGGTTACGCCATCAGCATGGCGATTACACCGGTGGCCTGCCGTTATCTTTTGGGCGATCCGCACCGCGTCCCGGGACCGCTGGCGCGGCGCGTCGAAGCCGTCATCCACCGCTTGGCCAATGGCTACGCTCGGCTCTTGGCCCACGTGCTGCCGTACCGTCGCTCCGTGCTGGTCGCCGCGGCGACTCTGGTCGGACTCAGCGGTTACTTCGCGGCTCAGCTGCCCAGCACATTCTTCCCCGAGATCGACGAGTCGATGGAGCGCATCTACGTCAAGCTCGCGCCGGGCACCTCGCTTAAGGATGCGGCCGCGCGCATCTCGCAGATGGGCGAGACGCTGCGCCGCGAGCTACCGGCCGGCGATGTCTCGCTGGTGCTGAGCAACGTCGGCAGCCCGCAGAATGCCCGCGCCGCGATGAATAGCCCAAACGCCGGCCCGCACATGGGCTTCATTCGTCTAGAGCTGAGCGATCCCGAGCACCGCCGCCTGTCGCAGCGCGAGATCGCCGATCGCGCCCGCAAGATCCTTAACGATCACTATCCCGGCGTGGGCTTTCTGCAGTGGCCGGGGGGCCTGGTGGCCAGCGTCTTTGCCAACGGCTATCTGGCGCCGATCGTCGTCGAGCTCGCCGGCGATTCGCTGGACGATCTGTACACCCAGTCACAGGCCGTGGCCGAGGTCGCGCGGAGCGTGCCGGGGATCGTCGATATCTATCCGCAGCTGCAGATCGACTATCCCGAAGTGCGCATCGAGACCGAGCGCAGCCAAGCTGGCCTAGTCGGCGTGAACCTGCGCAGCGCGGCGCAAGCGACGCTGGAGGCGACCCTGGGCAACATCAACTCGCCGAGCGTGTGGATCGATGGCAAAAATGGCCAGTCCTACTACGTCGTCACTGCGCTCGATGGTCAGCGGATTTCCGATCCCGGCGCGCTGACCACCGTGCCGCTGCGCGTAAGCGAAACCGGACGCGCGGTCACCTTGGGTGCCTACGGCAGGCTGCGCCGCTCGCTGGGGCCGATCGCCATCGAGCGCAATCAGCTGTCGCGCGTCGCCACGGTGTACATGCAGACCGAGGGCCGCGATCTCGGTACCACCGCCTCCGATCTGGAAGCCAAGCTGCGCGCCAACCCCAAGACCGGAAGCCTGCGCTACCGCTTTGTCGGCCAGGTCGATCTGATGCGCACCACCTTCGCCGGCCTGGGCGTCGCGCTGCTTCTATCGGTGATGGTGGTGTTCATGATCATGGCCTCGCAGTTCAAGTCGCTGCGCCTGCCGCTGATCCTGCTGTTTACAATTCCAGTGTCGCTGATCGGCATCGTCTTGGCACTGCTTGCGGCCGGGCAGGGCTTTTCGATCACGGCGCTCATGGGCATGCTGATGGTGGTCGGCATCGCCGTCTCAAACGGCATCCTGCTGGTCGATGCCGCGAGTGGCTTTCTGCGCGAGGGGATGGATCGCGCCGCCGCCGTGGTGCAGGCTGCGCGCGTACGCTTTGTGCCCATCGCCATGACCAGCCTGGCGACCATCACCGGCCTGCTGCCGACCGCTCTCGGCTTGGAAAAAGCCGCCGCTGCCAACCGCCCACTGGCCCTAGCTGTCGTCGGTGGCCTGACGTCTTCGACCCTGCTCTCGCTGTTCCTGGTGCCGGTGCTGTTTACGCTTTTGGCCCCGCGCGACGGTGCTTAGCCGTGATCGGCGCCGTCTAGCGCCTGCGCCAAGTCGTCGCGCAGGTCGTCGATGTGTTCAATGCCGACGCTAATGCGAATCAGGCCATCCGAGATGCCCAGGCGCTCGCGCTGCGGCTGCGGGATCGAGGCGTGGGTCATGATCGCCGGATGCTCGATCAACGACTCGACACCGCCTAAGCTCTCGGCGCAGGCGAAGAGGTGGCAGCGACGCAGGATGTTGCGCGCGCGATCGAGGGCAGAGCGCCCGGCCCCGGGCTTGACGATGAAGCTGATCATGCCGCCAGGACCGCGATGCTGCCGGCTGCCCAAGGCGTGCTGCGGGTGGCTGGGCAGACCGGGATAGATGACGCGCTCGACCAGGGGATGCGACTCCAGCCAGGTGGCGATGGAAAGAGCGTTCTGGCTGTGGCGCTCCATGCGCAGGGCCAGCGTCTTGGTGCCGCGCAGCACCAGATAGCAGTCCATCGGCGATGGCACTGCCCCGATGGCGTTCTGCAGAAACTTCAGGCGCTCGTAGACCTCGGGATCGCTGGTCACTAGCGCGCCACCGACGACATCGGAGTGGCCCCCGAGGTACTTGGTCACCGAGT
This sequence comes from uncultured Myxococcales bacterium, assembly GCA_937952145.1. GTDB lineage: Bacteria > Myxococcota_A > Polyangia > Palsa-1104 > JAEUJZ01 > JAEUJZ01. Next base: position 3,854 of record CALFYE010000110.1, on the reverse strand, counting down.
GCACCGCCAAGGTCGCGCCCAGATCGAGCGGACGCTGCAGGATCGGCGACAGGAAGGTGTTGTCGACCGCCAGGATCAGCCGGTGCTGCTTGGCGATCTCGGCTACCGCGGCAATGTCGCAGAGCTTGAGCAGCGGATTGGTCGGCGTCTCGACCCAGATCAGGCGCGTGTTCTTGCGCACCGCCGCGGCAAACGCCGCTGGGTCGGTGGGATCGACATAGGTGAAGTCGATGCCGACCTGGCGCATGACGCGCTCGAAGATGCGATAGGTGCCGCCGTACAGATCGTCGCCCGCGATGACGTGATCGCCAGCCGAAAGCAGGTGCAGGATAGTCGTCGCCGCCGCGCAGCCGGACGCAAAGCACAGGCCATGCTTGCCGCCTTCGAGTCCCGCAAGGTTCGCTTCCAGCGCAAAGCGCGTCGGGTTGTGCGTGCGCGAGTACTCAAAACCCTTGTGCTCGCCGGGGCCGGCCTGCACGTAGGTGGACGACAGAAAGACCGGCACGTTGACGGCACCAGTCTGCGGTTCGGGGGTCTGGCCGGCATGGACCGCGAGGGTCTCAAGCCGATGCTTGTCGTGAGTCTGCATGGTGTTTTTTTGAGCTGAGAGGAGGCGAGGTTAGTTGGCGATCGAGACCGCGGTGACTTCGCGGATCACAGTGACTTTGATCTGTCCGGGGAAGGTCAGATTTTCGCTGATGTGCGCGGCCAGCTCCGACGACAGCTGCGCGGCGCGGAGGTCGTCGACTTCGTTCTCTTTGACGTGGATACGCACCTCGCGGCCGGCCTGCAGGGCGTAGACACGATCGACGCCTTTTACGCCATAGACCAAGCGTTCAAGATCATCGACGCGCTGCACAAAGCTGCCTTCTTGTTCGTGGCGGGCGCCCGGTCGGGCACCGCTCATCGCATCGCCGGCCGCCACCAAGAGGGCATAGGCCGAGTTAAACGGCTCGTCGAGGTGATGGGCGCCGATGGCATTGGCGACGATCTCGGCTTCGCCCAAGCGGCGAGCATAGTCGGCCCCGATGACCGCGTGCGAACCATCGATGGCGTGGGTCAGCGACTTGCCGATGTCGTGCATCAGCGCCGCCCGGCGGGCGATCTTGACGTCGAGCCGCAGCTCGCTGGCCATCATGCCGCAGAGGAACGAGGCCTCGACGGCGTGCTTCCACTGGTTCTGGCTGTAGCTGGTGCGGAAGTTGAGGCGCCCGACGAGCTTGACGATATCGGGATGGGCGCGAGGAATCTGCAGCTCGCGGAAGGCCCGGCGACCTAGCTCGACCGTCTCGCGATCCAGCTCTTCGGCGATGCCCTGCACGGTGCGACGGATCAGATCGACATCGCCGCGCGGCGGGTGCTTGGCAAAGCGACTCAGCGCTCGGCGGGCGATCTCGCGCCCAAAGCTGTCCTGGCCCTCCAAGCGAATCGAGGTGCGCTCCTCCGAGAGCTGCAGCTTGACGTTGGCGACCTCGCCGATGATCTCGAAGCCCGCGTCGCTGGTGCCGCCGATCTGCTCGGCCAGCGCTGGCTCGATCGGCAGGTTCGAAAGCAGGCGCTCGGTCAGGTAGTGGCCGTGGTAGCGCTGGCTGGCGATCTCCAGCATGCGTCGGCCTTCGCGCGCGAACTCGGGGCTGTTCTGACTCTGCTCTAGCTGACGCAGGGCCTCGGCCCCTTCGGCGCGCACGCCCTCGCTCCACTCGACGATCAGGCGCTGCCGCGCTTCTTTGAAGGTCTCGCCGGCGATCTGCTGCAGCCGCTCGCGAGCGTCGGCTTCGGCCTTGCTCTTTTCGGCCTGAGCGTTCTTCTGGCGGTCGGCGATGCTGCTTAGCGACTGCTCGCGCACGACGAGGTTTTCGGCGCGGCTCTGCAGCTGCGACTCGGTCTTCTGCAGCGCGCTCTCCCAGCTCTGCAGCTGCTCGGCCGTCGTCGCCATCATGCCCTTGCGGTGAGCCAGCTCACTTTCGACGCGGGTGCGGCGCTCGCGCCCGGCGGTCTGCGCTTCGGCCCGCGCGTCCCGCAGGAGGACTTCGCTTTCCGCTTTGGCCTTTGCAATCAGCGCGTCGGCTTGCTTGCGGGCGGCTCGCCGCTCAGCCTCCGCTTCGGCCTGCGCTCGTCGTGTCCGTGCCATCGCCGTCGCCCGGCTGGCGTAGATGCCGCCGCCCAGCCCCAGGGCAGCTGCGAACCCAAAAAGGAGGAGCTCCGTCACGCCGCTGAGTGTTCGCCAGTCGCCGTCCCCACGTCAAGTGCGCAGTCGGGGCACGCGGGTTTTGTTCCGGAGGGCGCCCTCGATGACGGTATGCTCGACGCTCCTCGGACTTGGAGTTGCCATGGCCACGCCCCACTACGCCCAGACCACCGACTATGCCTTCGTCGACGAGCTCCTGACCTATGGCGAGGACTACCCGCCGCAGGCCGGCGACTTGGTCGAGTTCGATCCCAACGACATCACGACCGAAGCGGGCGAGCCGTTCCCGTCGCGGCAAGCCACCGTCGTCGAGCGCCGAGATGAAACGCTGGTGCTGCGCGACAGCGAGAGCGGGGCCGAGCATGAGGTCAAGCCAGATGGCTGGTTCTGGGTGCGCGAGTCGCCAAGCATCCGCGCCGTCTGGGAAAACCACCTGCGACGTGCCGATCCCGATGGCATTGCCTACGGCGATGGCCTGGTCGATCCCGCCTTGGTCGAACGCCTGCGCGCCGATGTGCAGCGACTGATCAACGAGGAGCCGGTCGACTACCACCCCGGCTCGGGAACCAAGGTGCGCGATCTGGTGCACCCATCGCTTTATCCCTACATCGCGGATCGGTCGGTGCTCCCGGCTGGGTTCTCGATGCCCACCGACGAGAAAAAGCCCTCCTACGACCGCTTTGGCCGACCGTACGAGGGCTCGCGCTATCAGTGGTTGCCGACGCCGTTTGCCATCTCGGCCGAGGGGCAGGCGCGGCCGCTTTCGTACATCAACAACCTCGATCGCGGACGACACGCAGCGGCCTACGACAACCTGGCGGCGCTGCTCTCGACGGCCCTGCCGCTCTTCGAGAGCGTCGTCGGCTACGTCGACCACACCCGCTTCTTCCAGGAAGACTTGGAGGACATCGAGCACGAGGGCGAGCTTCCCGAGGATCACGGGGGCGCAACCGCCGAGCCGGCGACGCCGACCTCGCTGCGCGGGCGCGAGATCTTGGTCATCCCCAAGATCGTCGAGTACCGCCTGGCCGCCGGCGAGACCCACGAAGGGGTGTGGCACGTCGAGGGCATGAGCCACGAGCACATCCTCGCCACCTGCGTCTATATCCTCGACCGGAACGAGGCCTTGCAGGGCGGCGACCTGCTGTTCAAGCGCGCCTACACCGTCGAGGAAGCCGGCCGCCTGTTCTGGAACATCTCGCAGAGTCGCCCCAGCCCGGTGGAAGACCTGGTCGAAGAAGGCACCATCCCGCTCGGGCGTATCGCGACGCCCGCTGGGCGCCTGCTGGTGTTTCCCAACTCGCACATCCACAAGCTCAGCGAGCTCTCGGTAGCCGCCGGGGCGAGCGAGGCGCGGCGACGGGTCATCGTGTTCTGGCTCGTCGATCCCCGCGTCCGCCTACCCAGCACCGCCGAGGTCGCACCACAGCAGGGCGTCATCCCGCACGACGAAGCCCTGGCCATGCGGCTGGAGCTCATGGAAGAGCGCAAGCGCCACAAGCAGACGCTCAACGTCCGCGCCGTCAGCCTCTGCGAACACTAGGCCCTCCCCCCAGAAGCACCTTCCAAGGAAGAAGGTGTTTACATATTCAATGCCCTTGAGAAGCCAGGAAGGCTGGGGCCGCAGCGGATCTCCTTTTTTCGACGCCCCGGCGGAAAAAGGAGG
>CALFYE010000109.1 GCA_937952145.1 uncultured Myxococcales bacterium | reverse complement strand
CCTCCGTGTGTGAATGTGGGTGCTTCACGGAGGGGTTTAATTGGGTCAGGCGTCCCCCACGGCCAGCCCCGCGGGTTGGGTGGCGGTGTTTACGGTGGTGGGGTTGTCCCAGGTGGCGCTGCCTTTGTTCAAGAGCACGCTCAGGCTGTTGCCGTTGCGATTGGCGATGATTCCGTCGGGCTTGCCGTCGCCATTGAGGTCAGCGGTGGTGACGGCAACGGGGCTTGTGCCGGTGGTAGTGGTGGTGGCGAGGGCAAAGAGGCTGGCGCCGGGCATGCCGGTGTTGCGCAGGGTGTAGAGGCGGTTGGTGCTGCTCGCAGTGACGAGCAGATCGAGCTTGCTGTCGCCGTCGATATCGGCGGCGGTGAGGCCTTCGGGGTTGCTGGGCAGAGCGATGCGGGTGGCGGAGCCGTAGAGGCCACCGGCCTGACCGACAAACAGGCTAAGGCTGCTGTCGTTGCTGTTGGCCGTCACGATGTCGAGGAGCTTGTCGCCGTCGAGATCGGCCACGCGCAGATCGGTCGGTGCGCTGCCGGTGGCCAGTGAGGTCTGATCGCCAAAGTCGATCTGGCCGTAGTAGTAGGCGAAGAGATCTTCGCGGGCGGCCTCGCGACCATCCGACGCGGTCACACTGACCTTGACCTTGCCGACGCTGGTGCTGGCGGGCAGAAGGGCGGTGATCTCGGTGGCGGAGACGACCTTGATGTTGGTACCCAGCACGCCGTTCCAGCGGACCAGCGCATCTTTGGGGAAGTTCTGGCCGCGGATGGTGACCAGATCGCCTCCCGTCGTCGGGCCAGAAGCGGGCTGCAGCGACTGCAGCACGGGAGCCACAGCAGATGAGCTGTCCGACGATGCGCCGCCGCCCACCTGCGCACAGCCCGCCCCCAGCAGACACAACACCAGACCCGGTACAACCCTTGCCATCAGTTCCCTCCTTGCGTCAGCGACCCGATGCCGTGACGGTCATTCTCTGGATGCGGTCTTCTTCAGCATGGCGCGCGAAAACGCCGCGTGATCAGCGGCCACTTGCTGCGCGTAGCTGAGCGCCACTTGCCGGACGCGCGCGCGGAAGTTTTCCCCGTTGCTACCGACGCGCAGCAGCAGCTCATTTTCGAAGTTGTAGGGCACTAGGCTGGCGCTGGTATCGCGGTCGGCGCGAGCGTGCGCGATCGCCAGGACGGCGCCCCAGACTTCGGCCATCTTCTGCACGCGGGTCGGCGATGAAAGCTCGTTGACGTCGAGCGTGCCGCGGGCCGGCGTGCGCTCACGTACGCTGAAGCGAGTACCAAAGAGCAGCAGCGTGCCCAGATGATCATCGGGCTGCGAAGCCAGCGCGCGAGCCGCCAGCACCGTTCGCAAGGCCTGGTCGCCGTTGGTGGCCGCCAAAATCTGATTGCGGACATCGAGATCGACGAACGGCCAGGGGGCCGGCGTTGCCTGAGCCTTCAGATCGAGCACGCGATCATCGTCTTCGCTGGCGCTTGGCCCTTCGATGAGCACGTAGTAGCGAGCCATGCCCAGCGACCCCATGCCGCCGCGCAGACGCTGCGCCACGCTCTTGACCGTGAAGTAGCCGGGCTTGCTGCGCAGCGACGCGGGCAGGCCGGTGACATAGTCGGGTAGGCCGGCGGTGATGGCGGCCGCGACCGGGGCTTCCACCGGCAAGATATCGGGGTGATAGAAGTCGAAGATGCGCCGACCGCTGGCCTTGGAGGTCAGCTTGTCGAGCATCCGCAGGCGGCCGGCTTTGCGCTTGGTCTCGACGAGGAAGTCGCTGAGCGGGCTGGGCGTGTTAGTCGCGGTGAAGCTGCGGGTCAGCTCGCTGTTGTTGTCGCGCACGCTGGAGAGCGTCGAAAGATAGCTGCCAGAGAGCGCGTTGAGGATGTTGACCTCGTCGCTGCCGGTGAAGCCGCCGCGCTCGCGCAGGAGCAGGATCAGGCTGGTCGCCAGGCGCCACAGATCGAGCTGATAGTCGCCGATTACGGCATCGTCGAAGTCGTCTAGGCCATAGACGATGTCGTCGGTGTGCGTGGTGATGGCGCTGATGTTTTCGACGTGGCAGTCACCGTGCAGCCAGATGCGCGTCGCCTTGCTGCCGCCAAAGTCACGCAAAAGCGGCGAGCGGGCGTAGTCCGACCAGAACAGGTAGTTGGTGGCGCGAAAAAAGCTCATCAGCGAGTCGCCCATCTGGGCGTACTTGTCCGCCCGACGAGCCGGCGGCATCGTCGAGTTGCGCGCCGCAATCTGTTCAATCACCCACTCACCGCGCGAGGCCGGCTTGCTACTTGCGGGCTTGCTGATCTCGACTTTTCCCGGCGGATCGGGGGCGGGGGAGCCCCCTTTCCCGGCCGGACGGTTGCCGTTCCCCGTCGCTGCTGCGCCGCCCGCGACGCCCGCCGGGGCCGTGACGGCTGCCGAGTCAGCCCCGACGGTGCGACCGAGTGCGACGGGACTGACTGGACTAGCCAGGATCGTCGCAAGCAGTAGCAGTGCCAGCCCGCGGCTAAGTCCGCGGTGAGCACGGCAAAAAAATAGATACGGCGTCATCGAGTGCCGGCGGCCCAAAAAGACTCTTCTCGATGGTAACGCGCACAGGCGGCGAGCGGCGAGCGGGATCACGTCGGCAGCGCTCACTTGGCGCAAGGGGCTGAGATCCTTGGCGAAATGGGGCGCTCCTCGGTGTGGTCGAACCGAGAAAATCCACGCTTTCTGGTAAATTGCCGCGCATGTCGACCTTGTCCCCCCGTGTCCCGACGGCAAAGGCGGCGCGCCGCTCCTCTGTGGCCGCCGCTGGGTCACCGTCTGATCCTGCTGCCACCCCAGCGCCTACGCGACGAGCCCGCAAGCCCGCCGCACTTACTGCCCGTCAGCGCTTGTTTCTGCGGGGTCTTGGCCATCACCTGCAGCCGGTGGTGCAGATCGGCAAAGACGGCATCAGCGACGGGGTGGTGGCGGCCATCGACATCGCTCTCGACCAGCATGAGCTGCTGAAGCTGCGGCTGTCGGAAAACGCCCCGGGCGAGCGACGGGAGCTGGCGACAGAGCTGGCGGAGCGATGCGGGGCGGCCTTGGTGCAGGTGATGGGACGGACCTTGCTGCTGTACCGTCGGCGTCCCGACGCGCCACGCTCAGCGCGACCACACATCCAGCTCCCCGCTGGGGGTTAACCAGATGCCTTGCCGGGCCGGGCACCGCCAGCCTAGGGGCGAGGGCTAGTTGCAGGCCGTGCGCCCGAAGTTGCGGGGCACAAGCAGCGTGCTGTTTGGTGAGCAGCCGTCGGCCGCGTTGTAGCTGATGCCGCGATAGGTCTGGCAGCGCTGCGGCATCCCGTTCTCGCCAGCGGCGGTGCAGCGGCAGGTCAGCTCCAGGCGATGCTGCGGATAGTCGATGAGGGTCTGCAGTCGACGCAGCAGCGATACGCCGAGGACCCCGTCGACCTGCGCCGAGCTGTTGCGCAGATCGATGTTCGCCGACTGCAGGATCGGCGAGGCATCGGGCACCACCAAGGCCGTGACGGTGTCGACCGGCTCTCCCGGACCGCTGCTACCGCCGACCTCGACGAAGGCCGCAACCGAAGCGAGGTGATCGTCGCAGGCCCGCTCCAGATCCATGCCGGTGTAGCCGCAGCGCCGCAGGGCCAGCTCGCTCTGGCGCAGCAGGTTCTGCAGGCAGGCCTCGCGCTCGCAGCCGTTGTCCAGCGTCTCGGTCTCGTCGAGCTTGGGCAGGGCGTAGCGCTGGCGGCGGCTCCGCGCGAGCTCAGCACAGGGCGACAGGTGCAGGCCCCCGGCCATGAGGGCGAGGGCAGCGACACGATCGCTCCCCAGGCGCAGCGGACAGGCCAGATCCTCGGTCGGCTGATCTTCGGTGCCCGGCTGGCGACCGTGGAGGCCCGGCAGGCGCACGCTGATGCGGGTCGCGGGATCGCAGGTGCAGCGACGGGGATCGCCAAGGCGCAGGCAGGCGGACTCGGACAGCAGCAGATCGGGGACGGCGGTGCTCAGCAAGAAGCGCATATTGGCTCCGCTCGCCTCGTAGGGATCCTGGCGCAGGCCCATCGCGGTCACCAGATCGCCCAGGACCGCGAGATCAAGCTGCGCCGGGCAGAGCCGCTTTTCGAGGAGCGTGGCGGTGGCCAGCCAGGCCTGCAGGCGCTGAATATCGCCCTCGTCGGGGGGCTGTCGCATCCGGGCCACGCCAAGCTCGCGCTCTAGCTCGCGCACGGCATCGGCGACGCGCGGACTCGAAAGACAGGCGAGCGGCCGCTCACTCCCCGGCGGTGGACGCAGTGGATCGACCAGCGGCTCGACGCAGGCGCCGACGGTGATGCGGGTCGGCGGATAGGCCAGGACGGAGTCACCGACCAGCACGCGCAGATCGCCGCCGAGCGGAATGAACGGCACCACCGCAGCATCGACTGCACAGCTGGGGGTGACATCGCCGCGACCGACCAAGAGCTCGCCGCGACCGCCGCGCGCATCGCCCTCTAGCCGCAGCCGCAGCGACAAGCGGGTTAGCAGATCGGCACCGATCACCGCCCCCAGCACAGGCGTCTGAGCCGGCGCCGGCAGCGCGGGATCAGCCCGCCGAAGAATGAAGTCGCCATAGGCCAGGTTGCTGTGCAGAAGCGGCGTGTCGCACAGGATCGCGCGGGGCGCCTCCACTGCCCCCGGCAGCGTCGGGTCGGCAAAAGAGCTGAGCAGCACCTGCCCATGACGATGTAGCTGACCTCGCAAGCCGGCCTGGGTGTTCAGCACCGACAGCGGCGCCGCGACATCGAGGAGCAGGGTCTTGGAGTCAGGCGGCAGCAAGCCCTGAGCATCCGTGCCCGCCCCGCAGCGACTGTCCATGTCCGACCGGACCTCACCGACGAGCGACAACAGACCGTCACGATACGAGATGGGGATGGGGGCGGGCAGGAAGCGCTCGACGGGAGCGCTACAGGCGGCGCTCAAGGCGAGTAGCGCCGCTCCCCCCCAGCCGAGCCCACGGGGCGATCGCCGCGTCGCAGAGGCCGCTGGCGCAGCCCGCTCCTTCCTCACGGCACCTCCACTTCGCCGACATCGAAGGCCGGCGCTGCTGGCGCGCCCACCGTCGGTGCCGTCGGCCCGCTCTGCAGCAGGATGCGCTGTCGCCCCCGGCCAAGCGGCACGTCATCGACCAGCAGATAACCCGCCCGCGGCCACCACAGCCAGGGTCGCGACGCCGAGCCTGAGGCGGTAGGCGAGAAGATCTCGCCGCTGACGCCGGGGCTGCTCTGCGTGCCGCCGCTCGGCTGCACTTGGAAGCGACTCCCCTCGGGGGAGCTGCCGTCGCTCAGCAGGTAGAGCTCAGCCTCGGGCGGCCGGGCCGGCAGGGCGCGGAGCCGCATCCCCAGGAGCTGACCTCGCCCCGCCCAGGGCTTCGGCAGGGTACCGCCAACCACCGGCGTGAACAGCGCCTGCAGCTTGCTCCGAAACCCCGCTGCTTCGTCGCTGCGCCCGATCGCCACCAGATAGTTGTGATAGCAGACCAAGTCGGCGGTCGGGGTGCGCGAAGTCAGCGGCGGCTCGCTGAGCGCGAGGTGACGTAGGGTTTCGCTGGCCACGCTGCCCGAGCCTGCCGGATCGAGATTGGCGACCACACACTGCCCATAGCTAGAGGCGTGCGGCACTGGCCGGAGCGGCGGATATTTGTGCGAATAGAACCAGCGCCAGGTGGGGGTCATCGGCCCGGGGGCGAAGCGCAGCTCGTTGAACTCGCGCCGCGCTGCGCTGGGCCCGGCGGTACCCGCCCCTGCCGTCGGACGCAGATCGATCATCACATACGGATAATAGAGCGTCGCCGAGTGCTGACGCAAAAGCTCATGCAGCAGGCGTGACTCTAGCGGCCCCAGGCGAACATCGGTGATGAACCATGAGCGCGGATGCAGCCGCAGCTGCCCCGGCACCGCCGCGACGGAGCTCAGCGCCGTCTCGTTACGATCGGCGTAGAAGGAAAACTCTACCCGCTTGTTCATGTTGTAGCTGAGCAGGTAGTCGTGCTGATCCATGGCCCGCACAAGCTCCATGGCAAAGCGCTGCTTGGCATAGTCGGGGTCGTAGGGCGAGTGGCCATGCGTGCCCATGACCTCGCGGCTCTCGGTGAGGTTGGTGAGGGCATGCGGTCCCTGCGCGCCAAAGTACGCGGCCAGCCCCATCCCCAGCGCGATCGCTGCCCAGCGCGCGGCGGTGACTTCGCTCCGTCCACGCGAGCGCGCCCAGACCGCGACCGCGGTGTAGAGCTCGCTGAGCAGATCCACCGTCGCGATGGCCAGAAAGCTGGAGTAGAAGAACACGCGATACAGGTGGATGGCAGCACCCTTGGCGAAAGCGACGATGTACAGCGTGTTCAGCACGAAGAACACCACGATGGCCTGATCTCGCCGTCGCGCCTCACCGCTCAGCAGGCGGACCAGAAACATCACCAGCCACAGCAGACCCACGGCCAGAAGCGGCTTGCCGTAGAGCAGCGTCAGCCACTTGCTGATCTGCGCGTAGACCCAGCTATACGAGGCCGTGCTGCGCTCGCGATACGAGCCCATCGCCTCGTCGAACATGCCGACCCGCCAAGTAAACAGGAAGTGAAAGCCAAAGGGCAGGATGGTGGCGATAAACGTCGCGAACAGCCAGCGCACCGGGGGCGATAGGAAGCCGCCATCGCCGGCCACCTCCCGTCGCTGAATGTGCTTTTGGAAGCGCTCGTAGAGCCACCAGCCGATGACGTACAGGCCCATGAAGAAGGCAAGGAAATAGACCTCCCACATCAGCAGGCCACCAAGCGCCAGGGCGATGCAGGCCCGCAAGAGCTCTCGACAACGCCCAGCGGGCTGGCTCTGGAACGCCAGGAAGGCTTCGACGGCAAGCAAACAGCTCGCCATCTCCAGAAACATCGGGTCGAGCAGCACCGAGAACGAGCACATAAACGGCAGCGTGATGTAGAGCAGCATGGCCAGCACCGCCGTCGTGTCTGACCAGAAGCGACGCACCAGGCGATACAGCGTCCACAGCAGCACCAGCCCGCCGAGCACCGGCACCAGACGCACCACCCACTCGGCCTCGCCGAGGACCTTGAAGAAGGGAACGATGAGGTGGTGATAGCCGATGGGGTGATGCAGGTAATAGGCCTCTTTCCCGGGGGCTCCGTCGAAGCCGGCGGCGGTGGCCGGTACCACCAAGCCATAGCGCAGCGTCATCCGGGCGCGCATGGCATACGACGCCGCGTGATGGCCGTAATGCCCCCACAGGAACGGCCCGGCGATGCCGAAGGACGAATAGATCAGGTACAGCGCAACGACCGCACCGAGCGCCAGTCGCAGCCCGCGACGCCCCCAGCCCAGCCCGGCAAAGGACGGCAGGGTTGGGCCGCCTGCCGGGAGACGGGACGGGAGGCTCGACGGCGGGTCGGTCGGGAGGGGATCGCTCTCTGTTTCGGGCATGGGGGATGTGTCTGACATGCAGGCTCGACGCAGCCGCGCCATCTTCGGACCCGGGGACCCGCGCGCTGGCTGCCGAGTCTTTTCATATCCTTTCGTCTAGTCGGCGAGCAATAAAAGCTGCGCGCTCGCCCTGCCCTTTTGCAGTCGCCTGAAGCCGGGTGCGCCCGGGCACGACCAGGGCACGACCAGGGCACGACCAGGGCACGACCAGGGCACGCACAAGGTTCGCCCAAGGTTCGCTTGAGCAGTTGTCTTCCCAGCTCTCGCCTCCTATCCTCGCGCCATGGTGGCTGGTGCGATCCGTTCTCCGTCTACACGACGCTATCTGCGCGACTTCAGCGAGGCGCTGTTCTATCGCGGGACCCCGCTTCCAGGGGAGCGTCTGGACTGGGTCGAAGAGGAGGCCATGGCGACGCTGAAAAACGCCGGACCGCGGGCCCGGCTGCTGTTTCTGAGCGCGCTTTACCTGGTGGCCTGGCTGGCGCCGCTTGCCGTCCGTCGACTGCCCACGCTGTCCCGCCTGCCGCTGGCGCTGCGCATCACCGCGCTATCGAAGCTGGAAGAGAGTGCGCTGTTCGCACCGCTGATTCTTGGGCTTAAGACCGTGCTCTGCTTCATCTACTACGAGCAGCCCGCGACGCTGCGCGAGCTAGGGCAGGTCTCGACCTGTCTGCGCTCCCCCGAGCCGGATCGCCGCCTGCCGCTCTTGCCGCCGGACCCGCCCCCGACCGCGGCGTCCTCGGCCCGAGGTCTGTCGTGAGCCGCCCGTCGACGCTACCCATCGAGCAGTGTACGGGGTCAGCCAGTGAGCGCCGACCGCTTGAGCTTTCCTGCGATGTGCTTGTCGTCGGCTCGGGCGCATCCGGTTCGGTCGTCGCCGCCGAGCTTGCCGAGTCGGGCCAGCGCGTCCTTTTGCTAGAAGAGGGACCGTACCTGTCGGCTGCCGCCCTTGGACGGATGCGCCCCAGCGAGTGCATGCGGCGCGGCTGGCGCGAGGCCGGCATGACCTTCGCGCTCGGCGTCGGGGACTCGCCGCACATCAACATCATGATGGGTCGCTGCGTCGGCGGATCGTCGCTGATGACCGGCGGCGTCTGCTTCCGCACCCCCGACGAAGTGCTGCACGAGTGGGTGGAAGGCCACGGCCTCTCCGACCTGTCGCCAAGCCGCATGCGGCCCTACTTCGAAGAGGTCGAGCGCAGAAGTCACGTCGAGACCGTACCGGACTCGCTGCGCTCGCGATCGACGACGCTGTTCATGCAGGGGGCCGAGCGCCTGGGCTACGCGATGAGCGCAAACCAGCGCAATACCGAGGACTGCTGCGGCTGCTCGCGCTGCAACTTCGGCTGTCCCCACGGCGCCAAGCTCAGCGTCGATCTCACCTACCTCCCGCGGGCGATTGCGGCGGGGGCCAAGGTGCTGTCGGACTGCCGCGTCGAAGAGCTTCTGTTCGCTGGCGAGCAGGTGACGGGGGTGCGCGGCCGCGTCCTGGAACAAGACGGCGCCATCGGCATCCGCCGTCGAGCGTTTTCGGTGCGGGCTCGCCGCGTCGTGCTGGCCGCCGGCGCAATCCACACCGCTAAGCTGCTGCTCGACAGCGGACTGGGTCCGGGTCTGCCGGCGCTGGGACGCAATCTCTCGGTGCATCCCAGCCTGCGGGTCATGGCTCGCTTCGACGAGCGTGTCGATGGCTGGTACGGCGCCCTGCAGAGCGCGCACAGCCTGGCCTTCTTCCACGAGCGCCTGCTTTTGATGAGCATCTTTCTGCCGGCCGGGGTGCTGGGGGCTTCGCTACCCGGGATTGGGCCCGCACACGCCGCGCGCGCCGAGCTTGCGCCCTACATGGCGGTGTTCGGCGGCATGGTGCACGACGATGGTGGGGGGCAGGTCCACGCCAGCCGCTCGCTGCCTGGCCTGCTGGGGCGACTGCTCAATCGTGAGCCGGTGCTGAGCTATGCCCTGTCGGCTCGCGATCGCCACGCCATCTCGCGCGTGCTGCGCCTGCTGGCCGAGACGTATCTGGCCGCCGGCGCCCGCGAGGTATTTTTGCCGATCCTCGGGGGCCTGGAGCACTTCGGCGTCCGCCCCGGTCCGCACGGTGGCCTCGATGCTGATCAGCTACGCCGGCTCGACCTCGACAAGATCCCGGCTCAGCGCTTCGAGTGCGCCTCGCAGCATCCGCTGGGCACCTGCCGCATGGGCACCTCGCGCGAGCACGCCGTCGTCGATTCCGAGGGGCGCGTCTTCGGTCTCCGCGAGCTCTACGTCGTCGATAGCGGCGTGCTGCCGACCAGCCTGGGCGTGAACCCGCAGATCTCGGTGATGGCCATGGCCACGCGCTTGGCCTGGCGCATGCGCGACCGTCCGCTGGCGGCGCTCTAGGGCGCGCGGCCTTCTGGCAGGACTGGCGTCGGTGGGGTTCCTGTCGGGCTGGCTGTCCCTGAAGCTTGACGCGCAACAAACGCCGCCACGCGGGCGCTGGCGTTCTGTCGCAGCGGCACGAAAAAGAGCTGGTACTCGACGGGATGATAGTTCTGCGGGCCGAGCGTGTAATCGAGGATCCGGCTCAGAAAGTCGCGCGGTACCGGGAAGCGCGGAGCAACGATCAGCGCCCCCTGCCGACACTCTGCCGCCGTGAAGCCCGGCACGATGTGGGGCGAGGCCTCGTCGAAGAACACCGCGCCCGGGTGCTGTTCGGCCGGCGCTGGCAGCGCATCGTCCCGCCAAGAGAGCGGGTTCACGCACACCCGCCCGGCGCGCAGCGTCGCCCGATCGATCCCCTGCGATCCGCTGATGTCCATGTCGAAGTTGTTCGGCACAAACGCTGGGCCGCGGGCGTTTAGCCCCACCAGGCAGCCCGTCTGATCGGGGGCGGCGCAGACCGGGATATCCGGCAGATCGCGGGCCACCGCATCGCGCGTAATCAGGCCGCCCAGCAGGTACGCCGCGACGAACGCCCGCCCCGCAGGTCGTCCGCTGATCTGTTCTTTGAGCAGCCGATACGCCAGCATCGTGCCCTGACTGTGCGCCGCGATGAGGAACGGCCGCGGCGGTGTCTCGCCAGCGATTCGCCGTCGGTCTTGGAACGCCAAAAACGCGCGCTCGACATCGCCATACGCGACATCGATGGCGCGATCGCCATCGGACGAAGGGCTTGCGAAGGCCATGCCGTTGGCCTGGCGATAGCGCGGCGCATAGACGACGCAGCAGTCCAAAAACGCGCTCGCTTGGATGCGCGTCGCGACTCGATCCGTCGCTGCGTTTAGGTCGGCATCGTCGACCGGCCCGTTCCACTTGGCACCGACATAGCTCGTCGGGTGGACATAGAACACATCAGCCACAGGCGGCGCGCTGGGCGCAGGAAAGATCGCTGGCAGCCGCGCAAACGCCGCGCTCTCATGTCCCGGCAGCACACTCCATGCCGTCGGCAGGCCGTAGTCGGGCGGAGCGGGGAGCGAGGATGCAACAAACGGCCCCGCGGGATGCATCACGCGCCGGATCAGCGGGCGAAAAAACACCGCCAGCAAGATCACGCCCACCGCGATGAGCATGCCGACGACTCCCAGCCCACGCGCTATGCCTCGCCGCATCTTGGCTTCTCCTGGATTATGGCCACGCCGCACAGGTAACAGACGCAGGGTCGCGAGTGTTTCCGAAAACGACGCGCCAAAAGATGGGCCCGCGATGGGCCCGCGGCGTTACTTGCGAAGCTGCGTGCGCAGGTAGGTCATGACGTTTTCGTACGTCTCTTTGACCGCTTGCTGCACGGCTTCGGTCTCCAGGCTTTCGATAAAGGCGCGCGTCGGCTTGGCCGAGGGACCGCGCGGGCCGATGACGCTGGCCCCACCGGTGACCATGCTGACGACATTTCGACCCGGCAGCGCGGCGATGATCATGCTGACATCGCAGGAGACCTCAAGCTCGCCCGCCGGCGTCGTCAGGCGGGACAGCTTGATGACGCTGCTGTCGACCGTAAAGCCCGAAGCCGTGCCCCCTGCGGACTCAAGGTCTTCGATGATGTCGAGCTCGGTGGCACTTCGCATCTCTTTGACGACGGCATCGCGCAGGACCTTGGGGATGTCGGGCAGGGTACCGGACTTGGCCTTCGAGCCCGCCCGCCCAATCACCACCGTCAAGCGCTTGCCCCCGCCCGGACGCTTCGCCGGACTGAGACGACCAATCGCTGCCAGGGCCTGCTTGCGGACCAGCCCGCTCTCATCTTTGGCAGCGGCGCGCAGGGCAGATAGCGCACCGCGCTCGGCGAGAGCAGCCAGCGCCTCGGCACAAGCGGCCCGCACGCTCTCGTCCCGGTCGGCCAGCAGCCCCACCACCAGCGCCGCCTGCGCCTCGGTATCGCCTAGCTCCCCAAGCTCCAGCGCTGCCCGCCGACGGGCCCCGGCCGAGCGATCGCTGCGCAGCGTGGCCTCCAGCGTGCTACGCCGCCCCACTGCCCCGGCCGAAGAGATCCAAGCCCCGGTAGCCGGACCGGTCCCATCAGCTGAGCGCCCCGACCGCAGCAACCCATCGCCCAGCAGGCTGGTGATCACGAGCGCCAGCAGCCCAACCGCAAGAGCCCGCTGCCCCCGTCCCAGCCGCTGTCGTCGCCCTGGCCGACCTGGGGCCCCAAGCTCGGCCGCCGCACGCGTCAAGCCGGCGCAGCGACCTCCCGGGGGAGAGCCGGGAGTCTCGCAAGGAGAGCTACAGGTGGCAGACGACAGTACGTTCACAGCTCGACCGGGAGTCCTGGGTATCTACGCGACCGCGGTCGCGACTCTGACGGATGGGGCGCCTAGCGACGAAATCTAGCCGATTAGACCGACCCAGCAAATGCGCGTCAAGCATTCCTCCGCGCTTGACTGAAAATGACCATACATGCAATGTAATCGAATGGTTAGCCGCCCAGCTTCTTCGCCTGTTGCCTGGGGTTCTTCGGTGGGGAGTCTCGCGGCCATGGCCGCTGCAGAGGGCCGACCGGTTGCTGCTCCTACGCCGCTCCTGCCGCTGCGTGAGATCGTCCAGTCGCTCAAAGAAGCCGAGCGGGGCGTGGCTCCGCGAGGACGCGCCCGACAGCGCCTGCGCGGTCAGGTACGAGCCATCGGGGTCGCCGCCTTTCCCGCCCTGCTGCGCGCCCTGCGCAGCGACCACGCGGGCCTCGTCGATTGGGCCTGCGACCTACTGAGCAGCGTCACCGATCAGAGGCTGCCCGAGCTCTGCGAGCGACTCGATACCATCCTCATTGATCCGCGGGTCAACGACGCCAGCAAGGCGCGCATCCTGGGCCTCTTGGCCGATCTGCAGGCACCCGTGCCCGAAGAGGTGCTGCTCGCCGATCCCGAGGCGATGATTCGCGGCTCGGTGCACGACCTCATCACCGACCTGTCGAGCGAGCAGGCGGTCAAGCAGGCGCTCGATCTGCTGTTCTCGCAGGTCCCGGCCGAGCAGCTCTCGCGCTTTCTTGCCGAGGTCATGCGCTTTGGGGGCCAGGCAGCGCAGCCGTTCCTGGCGGCGGTCGTCGCGGACCGTCGAACCCCGCGCGACATCGCGCTCGAGCTCGCGCAGCACGTTCGACCGCTCGCCCCAAGCCTGCCCGTGCCGCGCAAGGACGCCTCTTCCAGCCGGCCGCTGGGCAATCCAGAGCAGGCGCTAGAGCGCTGCCGACGCTATCTGCAGACCACCCAGGCCGCTGCCGCAGCGATGCCCCGCCGAACCCCGCCCGCCGACGTCGCTGAGCGCTGCTTCCGCTCCCTGCGCTGGCGCGGCGAAGCCAGCCCCCCAAGCCACAGCCCGCGCCTCTGGCTGCGCGATGCCCCGACCCGCCTCGCCTGGGTCTAGGCGCACCGCCTCAGCCCCCCGCCTCGTCACCGCAGCCTCTCGCGCCCCTCGCCCACCGTCCACGAATCCCACATCTCCGTCCATCTTCACGGCCCGCGGAAGGCCGGCAGAGAATTACTCAATCGTTCGCATGATCGGCATCGCGTTGCGACGGGCTCGGCTGATAACATGGGCCGGTGCGCTTACTGCCTGCATCTGCCTCCTTAGGCTCTGGGCTGCGTCGGCTGGCGTTGGCTGCCGGGCTGTGGCTAGGACTCGCCCCACCGGCGGCCTCTTCGCTGGCCGATGAGCCGGCAAATCCCCCTGCCGCACCATCAGGGTCGGCAACCGCCGTCGCTCCCGATCCGCAGCCACGTCCGCTGCCTCCCGCCCCGGAACCGCAGGCCACAGCGACGACCCCCGACGGACCGCCGGCTGGTGGCCTGGCCGCACTCGACAGCCGGCAGCTGCGCGCCCCGCACGATGAGCCCGCCCACAACGTCCGTCGCCACTACCTGTGGTCAAACGAGCGCCGCCATGACCTGTTCTTCCCACTCCTGCATGGGCTCGGCGGGGCATACATGGGGGTGGGCGGAGATCAGAACTACACGCTGGCTGCCGCGGCCGCCGCGGATGTGCTGTGGCTCGTCGATCTCGACCAGGCGGTGGTCCATATGCATCGGCTGTACGCCGCGCTCCTGCCCGTTGCCCTGACCCCGCAGGAGCTCGTCGCGCTGTTCGACAAGCGGCATCGCTCTGAGGTCCACGCCGCCGTCGCTGCCGCCTATCCCGAAGGCGACGAGCAGCGCGCCGTGCTGCAGATCTATCACGCCTATCGCGACCTCTTGCATAGCCACCTGCAGAGCGAGCTACACCGCAGCCACAGCGCCCGCGGCACCTGGCTGTCCGACGCGCAGAAGTACCAGCACATGCATCGCCTAGCGCGGGCCGGGCGCATCATCTCGCGCCTCGGCGACCTCACCGGTCCCTCGACGCTGCACGAGATCGCCGAGACCGCGCGCAAGGCCGGCGTCCCGGTACACGCCATCTATCTCTCAAACGCCGAGTCGTGGTTTTCGTACGGCCCCGCCTTCCGCAGCAACGTCTTGGCCCTGCCCTTCGACGATCGCAGCGTCATCCTGCGCACCATCAAGTCAGCCGTGCTGCCCTATCCGGCCGGCGACATCTGGCACTACACCATCCAGCGCGCCCAGCACTTCGCCGACGGACTCTCGCAGCCCGCCTACCGCTCGATCGACGTCGCGATGGTCGATGCCGTGCCGCACAAGACGCCCGGCGTCTCGCTGATCGGCTTCCCGCTCAAGGCCGGTCAGACCCCGCTCCTCGCCGGCAAAAAGTCGCGCGAGCGCCGCGATGGCAAGTCCGCCCTCATCGCCTCCGGCCTCGTCACCCGCCCCGCCGGCAACCGCGAAACCGCCCGCGAAATGGACCGCGACCGCCTCCGCCGCGCCCAGCTCGAGCTCTCCCAAACCAACTAAGAGCGCCTAACCAAACCTGTTGCGGACCCCATCGGCCGCGTCGGTCGTCGG
>CALFYE010000108.1 GCA_937952145.1 uncultured Myxococcales bacterium | reverse complement strand
TCGCGGCATCGGTCTGCACCTGCGCAAGCTCGGCCTGCTTCCGATGTAGCTCGTTTTCGGTGCGATTGAGCCGGCGCTGCAAGCGCTCGATCTGCCGCAGCCGCTGATAGCTCTCGCGGATCTTGGCGTTGCGGTCTTCCTCGGCTCTGTCGAGCCGTTCCTGGGTATGTGCGCGGTCGTCCTGTGCCGCAGCCAGGTCGCGCTGCACATCGCTCATGCCTGCGCGCAGCGTGGCCAGCGCAGTGAGGAGCTTCCGTTCCTCGGAGTGCTGCGCCCGCGCGGTCGCCTCTAGCTTGGCGGCGTACTTCCGCGCATCGGACAGTGCCGCCTTCGCTTGCGCCAGAGTCTTGGGCTGAGCCTGCCCCGGTCGATTCGGCAGCCGCACGCGCCCACATCGGTAGTCGGGCCGCTTCTGCCCTGGATGCCGGAAAGCCCAGACCCGGCAGCTGGACTTACAGAACCTTCGGTCAGAGCGGACACAGAACGGCAGTTGCTTGTCACACGCTGAACAGTACTGCGTCGCGCGCATGCTTCCCCCTTTAGCGAGCACACAAAACGGATGGAATCACCCAACATCGTACAGGATGACAAAATAGCCGTTACACGACGGGAGATCCGGTACTCCTAAATCCTTGATATTCGATTCCTTTTTGCGTGCTCTGTTGGGATTATGCGCCCACGCGAACCCGATCTGGCGCAGTGGCGCACGCTGGGGTGGGGCGGTCGGCGCCCGTTCGCGATCCGTTCGCTGACAGATGCCGTACTCTGATCACCATGCGGACGTGTGTCTCCTGCGGCGAATCGATCTCCGAGAAGAAACGCAAGGACGCCAAGTACTGCGACAAGCCTGGATGCCGAGGTCGCGAGTATCGAAAGCGCCAAGCCGAGGCGCAGGCAGCGGAGGGCAAAGCGCACGCGCACGCCACTTCCGCGGTGCTCGCCTGCGCATGCGGGCGGCGATACAGGATCCAGATCAGCGCGCTCGATGGGCCAGAGGTTGCTGCCGATCCGGCGCTGTCGTTGCCTGAGCCGCCAATGACAGCCCTCACGGAGACCGTTTCGCCTACGACTCAGCCGGCGTGTGACACGGGCAGCGAGGCAGGGCGCGTGGGCGAGGTCGGCCAAGCCCTCACGAGAACCGTTTCGTCTACGGCTCAGCCTGCGCACGACACAGGCGGCGAGGCAGGGCGCGTGGGCGGGGTCGCTCAAGCCGTCACGGAAACCGTTTCGCCTGCAGCTCAGCCGGCACCGGTAGCGGACACTGGGCCAGAGCTTGAGGCCGCAGCTAGCGAAGCGATCACACAAGCCGTTCTGCTCACGGATCAGCGACCCGAGCGGAGCCCTGTTACTGCGCCGACGAGTGACGCGCAAGCCCTCACGCAAACAGATCGCGGCGCGGCTCTGCCGAGCCGCCTTGTGACGCTGGAGCTTCAGTTTGTCCGGGGCTCGAAGCAGCGCATCCCGCTTCAGCGAGCGGTGCAACGGCGCAGCGGTGGACGCTTCGCGCTAGAGCCCGAGACGCGCGCTGTGTTCAGCATGGGGGACGAGCAGCGCAGCAGCCTTGGCGGTGGGCCCGGCGCTTGGGCGCGTATCTATGGCGAGCGCTCACCCGTCGAGTACGGATACGACGATGATCTAGTGGTGATGTTCTGGGATCACAACGAACGACGCGGGAGGGTGGCCAAGGCTAGCCTGCTGCGCGACATCCTGGGCGCAGGCTGGAAGGCGAAGCTGCGGGAACTGGCGGGCGGGACGTAGCGGATGGCGGCAGGCTGAGCCGCTTGCGGGCCTCCGTTGGACTCGGCGCAGGCCACCACTGAATAGACGGCTGCGTCAGCGAAAGCTCGACGAGCGAGTAGGGATCGTGTCCTCGGCAGCGGCGCCACTCGACGGCCACCAAGAGGCGCGCTCCGTCTCGCCGCATCCCCAGAATCCGCCACACCGGCCAGCGCCCCCCACAGAACCGCCGCATCAGCTCCTGCGCTTCCCGTTCGGCGGGATTGCGAAGATCGAGCGTGGCCAACGGGACCGAGGATTTCAAAGGTAGCGACAGACGACGAGACGACGCACTTGTAGCAGGGACATGGCACGGCATAGACTGCCTCCGTTCGCGTCGGATACTTGCTTGCTAGGCTTGGCGTCCGGCGCGGGCTTTGGGTCACTCAGTTCGCGCTGAGTGGCCCGTTTTCGTTGTTGGGCTTGCTTGTGCCCGATGACTTTGTAGATCAGGTCGCCTGAAATGTGTAAAAAATCATGTGCATAGCCGGGTGAGCTGGAGGCAACTGGGCCAGGCGGAGGTAGGTGTGCTACGCGGGCCCGTGGTTCGAGGCCGACCAAATCCCCTTCACTGGAAGTTCTCCGAGCGTCTTCGGCAGGCACGGCGGAGCAAGCAACAGAGCGCGATGGCGCTGTCCGTCGCCGCAGGGTTGAGCCGAAACACCGTCTCTCAGCTAGAGGCGGAGCGGCGCATCCCTCGCCTGCCTGTCGTCGAACAGCTCGCGAACGCTCTGGGGATTTCACCCGCTTGGCTGGCGTTTGGGCTAGATGTCCAATGCGCACGTACCGACGGTGAGCTGGGCTGTCGTAAGTTCGCAGAGCGCGCGAAGCAGGCTCGTATGGCTCGTGGGCTCACGCTCAGAGAGGTAGGTAGACGCTCGGCCAGTTCTGCCGCTGCCATCCGCACCACAGAGTCAGGCACGATGCCCAGCCTCGATACCGTCGAGGCACTCGCCAAGGCGCTGGGGGTTTCGCCCGCTTGGCTGGCGTATGGCGAAGGCCCGATGGAAGCGCCGACCCGACGACGGGCTACGCAGACGGAGCAGGTGCAGACGAGCGATCGGTAGACGCGCTCTGTCGATTCGCTCGCAGCAGCGCCGACACCCGCGACGCATACCAGAACCCACCCCGGCCTGGGATGTGTCCCTCACTCGCCAGCCGCAGGCCGATCTCGCTGAAGCTAAGCCCCTCCTCGCGTAGCTCTGCGGCGCGTCGCGTGGCGTCGGGCAGATCCGGCTCGCCGTAGTACCGCAACAAGTGCTGAACTGTCGCGGCGTGCCAAGCTCGCGCCCGCGGCGGGTAGAGCCCTTCCTTGCGAAGCTGCGCCGCGATGCCGCGCAGGCTCAGCCCTTCTGCGCGTAGCTCACGCGATCGGGTCGCTGCTGCGGCTTGGTCCCGCACCATCGGCGGTCTGGGGGCGTACTCCTTGTGCGGTCGTACCGTGTACTTGCCCTCGCGCTGCAAAATCACGCTGATGACTCGCCCGTGCCACTCGCCGCCCCGTCGAGCCAGCAGCCCCTCGGCTGTGAACTGGCGCGCGATGTCATTGAACCCGACGCCGCTGCCGTGGAGCGCCGCCATGCGCGCAATCATCGCTTGTTCGCCCACATGCGGCACCAGCGTCCGCCGCCCTTTGTCATCGAGCACCGGCGAGAACTCATAGCCGTAGGGCGAGCCCCCCATCTTCACGCCCTGCGCCTTAAGCTGCTGCATCGCCTCGTAGGTGCGCTCCGAGATGATCTCGCGCTCGAACTGCGCGTAGTTGGCCAGGTTCAGCATCATCATGCGTCCGGCGGCGTTGTGCGTGTTCACCATGCCGCAGACCGACAGCAGGTGATACCGCTCCTGCCCGAAGTACTCATCGACCAGCGCGCACAGATCGCGCACCGACCGCGTGAGGCGGTCTAGCTTCATGACGACCAGCGTATTCGCGCGCCCACGCTTCAACATGCGCAGCGCGTGCTGCAATCCTGGCCGCTCCAGCGTACTGCCTGACACTCCTTCATCCGCCGTTATGTCGATCAGCTTGATGCCGTTGAACTTGCAATACGCGCGCAGCTTATCGCGTTGTGCGTCGAGGCTCACCCCCTCCGAGGCTTGCTCCAACGTGCTCACCCTGACGTATCCGATGGCGATTTTCACGACGTTCCCATGCTCTGTGTGTGCTCGCATGCGAATTGTCGTAAAAGATTCTGCCGTCCCGATCAAGCACAAAATGCCGGCTCGTCGGTGGGGGTGTTGTAGAGCGGGTGTTAGATCGCCTGAAGGGCTGCGCCCGCACACGATCGCTTACAGCGGTGAATCACGCAGCGCAGGTCGGTCGCGCGGAGTACTTGTCCCCCAACCACGAAGCGGTTTGGGGTCGGTTGGGCAAGCGAAGCACGTTTTTATATAGCGCGGATGTTCCACTGTGCAGATGCCATGCCGCGCAGCCGTCAAGAGATTCGCGGTCGTCTCGATGAACTTCTCGAACGAGCGCACTCTTTTCTTCCTCCTCGTCCTGACGGTGTACAAGACTTCGTCGTCAAGTGTCGTTGAACGAGACTTCTACCATCAGATCAGAGAATACAAGTGCTGTGCATCTGCGGTGTTCGCGGTCAGCCACTGCGCCTGCGGAGCGACAGTTTTCTTAACAAATTTGGCCGGGTAGCCCGCGAAGCTCTTGGCGGCAGCGATAGTACCTGGCGGCTTCCTATCTGCTGTCCGGCAAGCACAAATGCAGACATCACAGCCTTGGTTGACAAAATCCTTAAGCCTATCATGCACTCGTCGATAATCATCGCCCGCGCTAGTCACGCCAACTATTATCACACCATTGGTGAACACTTCTTTGAAATCTTTCCCATATTGCTTGAAGGATCCAGCTAAACTTTGGTAACCGTTTTGCTTCAAAATTGTGGCCAATATAGTTATCGCTTCAGACTTGCCCGAGTTTGCCTTACCCTGTAACGCGATGATCTTGCCCATAGTGCTGGTTCCTCCTAGAGATTGTCTTCTCTCAACGGACGCACGACGCGATGGCTCTACCGAAAGCTCACCCCTTTGAGGTAAAAACAAGTCCCTTCGCCGCCGATATTCAGTCGAGATGAGTAGTCAGTGAGAATCCCTTCAAACTCGATAAATGATCCCTTGGGAAACTGTTCCAGCCGGGCCTGATCGATCTTGTCACCGTTGAAGAAGACGACACCATCCGAACTGATTCGCTCAGCCGTGAACTTTGTAGGATCGCATTGGAATTGCAGCACTACTCCGTGCTGTGTACCGAAGGTGTCTCGGGCTGCCTCTATGGTCCAACTGTGTGCTTCGATGCCGACGACTCTGGCCCGCCATCTAACCCGCTTGAACTTATAACGTGAATCAAAACCGTCTTCCTTTTCTGGATCTCTTACTTTGTCTCCTGCTCGGAATATCGTTGCGACTTGCTCACACGATCCATCGATATCCGTCGGCACGGCCGGGAATTTCTTCTCCGCAGCGGCGATGTCGCGTAGCACCATGCTTGAGCGACCCAGTAGGCAGGCGCGGTAATAGGGCTCCTCGCGAGACTCTGTTCGCATAGATGGCCCTGCTCCTCGGTTGCCACATCGCTGTCCCAGCCCGCAAAAGAAAGCGAGCACGCATAAGATGGCTAGTCCCTGGATCTTCGCCCCAAGACTTTTCCGCGCCATATAGCTCCTTTACGACCTGCGGAAAGGCAATGCAGTTACCAAGGGAGTGGGCGTTGTCCTGCTCGAAAGCTCGCTGGGAACGCCTGCCAGAAGCCACAGAGCGCGACGACATACTCTGCAAACTGCGCTGGCGTAACGAAAATGTTGTCCCCAAAGGAAGTGAAGTCCAAGGACTGCGGTACAGGGGACGCGCTTTGGGATCTCTGGCTGGGATGAGTAAGCAGGTCTGGGCGGAGTTGACGAAGGGTGTCCGCAGCCGGGCCATCCGCGTGCTTGATGGTGTTGGCGATCATTCGTAGTTCTTCAGCCTTGGCCCAGCCAGGTAGGGCATCTACGTCGATATTGGTTCTGTCCCGAACCATCGTCTTGAATCTATCTCTGGGCTTCTTGGCTAACGCGTCGGCCTCTGCTTCCGCCAAGGGGGGATATACTCGCCGTACCAGTGCGATTAGCTGCTGCTCGAAGAGATGGCTCGCGGTGACAAGCATGGCGTTGATGAGCGACTGCTCAACCTTCCCCATCAGATCAAAGTACTCGAACCTCGCCTCCTGAGCGACCATTGCATCTTCTGATGAGTCGTAGTCAGGTCCTGCATCTTCACCAAGTTCGTGGAAGACATTCGCTGCAATAGCGTCACCTTCGGCTTGGATAGAGGCGAAGGCCGGCAAGATGCGTCGCTCTAGCGCGTCATGTAGCGCGCGGAGTTTTGACTCAAACTGTCGTGCGCTGCGCGATAGCTGGTCTTCTTTGCTCATTGAACTACTCCTGCGCGGGGCTTGAGGTGGGGATTGCCCCGTCAGTGGTGGCATCAAGCGCAGCGATAGATATCATCGCCCGAACGCTGGTCTTGTGTAAAGGAAGGGCCGTAGTCTGGCTGGTGGGTGGCACGCCGTTCTCGGCGTGAGAGATCCAATCAGAAGCCCCCTCCAATGTGACACATCATCTCATCGATCCTCTCCCGCGTCAGCGTCCGTAGATACGCCTCGCTCCTTTCATCCAGCAGGCAGCCCAGCAAGCGCCATGTAGGGCGGGTGGTCAGGCATACATGCGGGTGGTCGATGATGCGCCAGCGGGCGGCGATGGCGGCGGCGTAGGCTTGTTCGTCGAGGGTCTGAGCCGGGTCGCGGCGGCGGGCGGTGCGGCGGAGGCAGTGCAGGGCTTGCCAGTCGG
>CALFYE010000107.1 GCA_937952145.1 uncultured Myxococcales bacterium | reverse complement strand
GAAGTACCGCGCTGACTGTCAGAATCCATTGTAGTGGCATCGTTCGCATCGGTTCCTCTCGTTCTCTCATCTAGCTTGGAGCGCGCTGGTCACCCAGGTTGCAATCCGGTCTGCGCGTACGTAGATTCCGCCTTGGCCGCAAGTCTGTCGGCGGCTCGGAATTCCGCGAGAGACAATCGCCAGCACGCGCTCACTGCGATCCTGCATGGTTTCAAAGACCGGGGCGCCGCTGTCGCCGCTACACGTATCGCGCCCAGCGAAGCGGGGAATGACCATCTCGGCGTCTGGGTCACACTCGGCGGTATGGACGCGAGCACCGTCGCAGCCCCAGCCGGCCAAGTGGACCCAGGTGACTCGCTTGCGGCCTTCGCCGCCCCGCCCATATACGGACGTCGAGCCGTAGCCGATAAGCGTCGCTTGCCCGACCGGCAGGAGCGACCCGGCCGCCGGGCGTAGCGCACGCGGCTGCGCCGGCAGCGGCTGACCAAGGAACAGCAGGGCAACGTCGAAACGCGGATCCGGGTGTCCGATCGTACGAACCACATCGCGGCGGTGCCTGGGTCGATCGGCGCGCGTGCCAAGGTACACTTCGCTCGCCGGCAGGCAATGGCGTGCGGTGAGGACCGCATCGCTCGCCACGAGCACGCCGGTGCACCGCAGCTCCCCTTTTGCCACGACGGCGACTACTTCGTCGTAGACTCCTTCTGGAACCCCTTGATTGGGGCCGGTAATACCCAGCGGGCCTTGCTCGCGGCCTATGGAGCTCGGCCCCTCCTCGCCCGCTGCTTCGGCGCCCCAACACCGAGCCACTGCCAAGGTCAGGAGGATCGACGCGGCCCATTGCCCAACCCGCGGGCTGATGGCTTTGCTGGCGCGCGATGATGGGACGGGAATCGACCGGACTCTCTGCATGGTCACTCACTAGGTGAACGCTGACATGTGCAGAATGAGCAACCTACGTGCCAGTCCATCACTTCGGACGCGCACCCTGGAACTGCGCTCGTATACCGGCTCTGCTAAGGCGATTCGAGAGTCCTCGCGACCATCGGGCGCAAATTTTTCGCGACCGCTTCCAATCGCCGCAGAATCTTCGCGGCAAGTGGAGTCCACCGCTGCAGCGCTTGCGCTGCTCACCGCATGGGCGCACCGATGTAACCGTGACCCCAGGGTCCTTGCTGACTAAATTCCGACGCCAAGACTTTGTTTACTCAGCATGATGTTTGCAGGATGGAGCTACGCAGGGTTACTCCTAATTCAACGGCTCAGGTAGATTCCAAGCGCCATGAACCCATCACTTCACCGGCAGTCTTCCAGCTCACTGTTCTTCCTGGCGTTACTTGCGACCACGCTCGCGATGGACGCAAGGCCTGCGGTCGCCGATTCCGGCAAGGAGGACGGGCCGCTGGTCAAGCCCGTCACCGAGCTTACCCAGGAGTTGGTTGATGACGTCCAGGCAGACTATCTGTTTCCACTGCAGGTGCTTCCACGCGTCGATCTCGCCAGCCTCAAGATCGGGCAAGAAAGGCCTATCGACGTGGCCCAGGGCCAGGTTCACTCGTCCGCTCTGCTGGGGGCCTTCCAGCTGAGCCTGGACTGCGCCGGTGCGCGTCCCGTGCTCAAGGTCCACGTCGACTTCAATCGGCTCTCACACGCGGCAACCTATGAGGTGCTGCTCAGCATTACCGGCAACGTGTCGGCTCCATCTCCGAGTGCGCCGGAGCCCGCGCAAAAGGTTTTGGACCAGACCCCATCGGGGACGCCGCCCAAAGGGCCTGAGCTCAAACAGCAGACCATGACGATCAAGCTGATCCATCCTGAAGGCCAGCTCCGGCTGGCGACGGGACCGCTGGTCATCGAGCGCAACCAGCAGTGGCTGCGGCCGGACGAAATCGTTCCGCCGGAGCTGCAGCTTACCGAGCAGACCGGTCGCACTCTGGTTAACGTGAAGAGGTTCTCCGTACTCGATGGACCCACCCAAGAGGAGCGCCACCTCACCGCCGGACTAAACCCCAAGCTTCCGGTGCGGGTGCCTGCGGGGATCACCGTCCCGGTCTCCTTCACATTGTGGGGCGACTTTCCGCCCGGCACATCCAAGGGCAGCCTGCAGCTCGAAGCCGACCAGCTCAAGACGCCGCTCCTTATACCCTATGAAGTACACCGCCGCCTGTACTGGGGCTGGGTTCCGCTGCTGTTCTTGCTAGCGAGCGGGCTCGGTTGGTTCATCCGCACCTACCTCAAGTCCAGACAAGAGTATCTCGCGCTCCAGTCCCAAGCCAGCGAGCTGCTCGAGCGGCTCGATGCCTTGCGCCGCCGCAGTCCGGACAGCGCGGCGGTCGAGTTGACAGACTCTGCGAGCGAGCTTGAGCGGTGCTTCAATAGTCAAGATCCCAAGGCCCTCGCGGAGGCGATCAAAGCCGCGGACGACGCGCTCGGCAAAGCGATCGCCCAGCGAACAAAGCTGCGACAGGATCTGCTGGCCGGGCTTGAGCAGTCGCTTGATGTCATCCGACAGAGCGTGACGCTCCCTGCGGAGCTACGGTCTCCCTGCGAAGCGGTCGGTCAGGGATTGGAGGCGGCGCGTCAGGCACTCTTGCAAGACGACCTACGCGAGATGAAAAAATGCCGCGAGCAAGCCGATCCGCCGCTTAGGGAACTGTGGCGCGCCAGCATCGAGTGGGCAGAGTCGGCCCAGATCGCGCTGGGGATGCTCGCGGTCTTGGCTTCGGCCAACAAGGCCCCCCCACCCGATGAGCGAACAAACAGAGTAAGCGAAGCCCTCGGCCGGGTCGTTCAGCTGAGGGCGACCCCGATCGGGGAAGTCGAGACGATCCTCCGACCCCTAAGTAGCGCCATCGACCTTGGGGCAATGCTGGCCAGGCAGCTCAGAGACGAGCTGCGCGACGCCGCCGAAGCTTGTATTACAGCGCTGCAGTTGCCCGGCGATTCCGAGCACACGGCGCGGCTGCGCAGCGTTGTCGCAGTGGAAGTGTCCCCCGAAAACTTGAAGGCAACCTTTGCCGCGCTGACAGCCGCCGCAAGCGGGCTGCAAAAGGCCGTTGGCGAAATGCTCAAGGCGCTATATCCGGATCAGCTCGCGAACGACCGGCAAATAGCAGAGCTGCTGGGCAAGTCCGAATACGAAGCTGCCATCCGGCTGGCGCAGAGCACCCAGTCTTTCTCGCGAGGCGCCGAGAGCGCACCGGCTGGGCCGCCGCCGCGAGCCACGCGCAAGCTTGCGCAGAACAAGCCAGCTGTGGCTGAACCCCAGCGCCCAGTGCCCAGCAGTTCTCTAGTTGTACTAGCAAATGCCCCCACGCCTCTGGAGGTCCTGCGGGCCCGCACCGCTGCTGAGCTGGCGCACGCCACCGCGCTGCGCACCATCGGGTACATGCTATTGAGCGCAGTGTTGGCGACGCTGGTCTATGGTCCGAAGTTTGTCGGAACTTGGACCGAGATTGGCGGGTTGTTCGCGTTTGGCTTCGGTGCCGATTTCACAGTGGGAACGGTGATCGAAGATCTGCTGGGGAAAATTAAGAAGTAGCAGGAAGGCCTATCGGCTCGCCGGCACCTTGGCCAAGCAGGGGGCCAACACCGTCCGGGACGGCCTCGATGCGTACATCCAGCATAAGCGCAAGCGCGGCTGGCGCCGCGACCCTTGTAGGAGCCCGAAGCGCGGTCTCGGCCTTCTGCTCCGGCATCTTGGACTGGCCGGTGCGCTCACCCCACACAAGAAGGACCGCAGCGCAGTGCGGACCTGTTATTCTAGAGGCGCCGCTTGGTCTCTTGAGGGTCGCACCATGCCGCACTCTATCCGCAACGCTGCTACTTCTTGCGGCCGCAGC
>CALFYE010000106.1 GCA_937952145.1 uncultured Myxococcales bacterium | reverse complement strand
TGAAGCCCATGCGCGTGCCCGGGGCCGAGGCGCCGAACTTGGCCCCGAAGCCGCCGCCCAGGAACTCGGTGATGACGGTGACGTGGTCGGACGGGAGCTCGAAGATCTCGGCGAGCTCGTCGCGCACGCTGAAGATGCCCTGGGTCGAGGCCCACACCGTCATGGCCTTGGGGCCGTCCCAGCGCACGACGAGGCCGTGGGTCTCGAGCGCCGAGTGGGTCTGCACCTGCGTGAGGTAGGTGGCCTCGTGGATCACGTCGGACTCGCGCAGGCCCTTCTGCGCGTCGCCGCGCACGCTGGGCGGCAGCGGGCGCACGTTGCCGCTGCTCTTGCCGCCTCCCGCGCTCAATGCGCTATTGGCGCTGGCCAGCGCATTTGCCGGGCGCGCGAGCGAGATCAAGCCGCTAAACAAAGAGCATGGCGCCTGGCAGACGATTGATAACAAATTAAGGCCGCTTGCCGGGGCCCGCGACAACCTGCGGAAGTTGTTGAAATCGGCATGGAATACCCTGCCGGCCCGCATTCAAACTCTGCTGCAGTCATCGACCGGGGAATGGGTTGACCAATTAAAAGAACAGCAGGAAATATTGCGCCAAGAAATCGCGAATAGTGATGATAATGCCCTACGGGCTGAGTTTGATGAATTTTATCGATTAGTCACACAGCGTTTTTCGGCAGTCGATAAGATGCTGTTAGAGCTCAGCGGAAAGATTGGCAATGACGGTCGAGAGATTTATGGTCAACTCAAAGCAATGGTGTAACAAAGACCATGAGCGAATCACACGATAATCTGCCTTATCCGCCATATGCCTCATATCAAGAAATGCAGGATGTCTACCTGCGGCTTAGCGAGGAATACGATCAGGCTGGCGACCAGATCTCGGAAGCGACCCGCCCACGCTTCGAGGAGTTCATCGGTCGCGCCGTCGCCACCGGCGTCCTTCTGGAGAGCGCCAGCGAACGCCGCAGCGCCCAGGGGCTTATCGACTACTGGACGAGCCAGCTGCAGGCCGCCGGCGGCGCCGAGAGCCTGCGCAGCATGCCGCTGCGTCGCTACGATCCCGGGCAGGGTCCTGAGCTCCCAGAGAGCGCCTGCCCCTACGTCGGCCTGGTCCCCTACACCGCCGCCGATGCCGACCGCTTCTTCGGTCGCGAGGAGCTCGCGCGCCAGGTCATCGCCGACCTGCGGCGCTTTCGCATCGTGCTCTTGCAGGGGGGGGCCGGCTGCGGCAAGACCTCGCTGTTGCAGGCGGGCGTGCTGCCGCTTTTGCGTGAAGACGCCATCCCCGGCAGCAAAGACTGGCGCATCCACACGCTAAGTCCGGGCGCGAACCCGGTGTGGCCCAAAGAGTTTCTGCAGGTCGAGCCGCTGCCAGTCGGCAAGCTGGCGACCGCGCTCATCGAACGGACGGCCCCGCCGGGCACGCTCATCGTCATCGATCAGCTGGAGGAGCTGTTCCAGCTGGCCTCTCCGCTGAGCCGCCGGGCCTATATGGACGCCATCATGCTCAGCTTGGCGCGTCCCGATGTCCGCATCCTGCTTGCGATGCGCAAAGAGTTTGAGGGGCAGCTAACGGATGGCGGCATGCTGCCGGCGGCCTCGATGTCGGGGCAGCCACTGCCGTCGGTGCAGACCGTAAGTCCGCTCGCCGCCGCCGAGCTGCGGGCCGCGATTGAGAGGCCGGCCGCCAAGGTGGGTCTGCTGTTCGAAGTCGGGGTGGTGGATCGGCTGGTCAGCGACTTCTTGGGCGACCCGACGGGCCTGCCGCTGTTGCAGCTGACCATGACGTCGCTTTGGCGCAAGCGGCAGCGCAACCGCGTCCCGGCTGCCGCCTATGCGGAGCTGGGGGGCGGACGAGAGCTCTTGGCTCGTCAGGCGACCCAGGTCATCGAGGGCTTGCCGGCCCCAGAGGCTCGCATCGCCCGCCGCATCCTCTTGCGCCTGCTGCGCCCGATGGATGGCAGCGCCGCGGAAGCGATGCGGGTGATGGCCAGGGTCCGCGACATCTTCGCCAGCGAGTCGGAAGAGAGCCAAGACAGCGCCCGGGCCGTTCTGAACAAGCTGGTGAGCGAGCGCCTGATGCACCAGATCGGGGTGTCGGAAGTGCCCAGCGAAGATCACCTGGTCGAGCTGGCGCATGACAGCCTGGCGCGGCACTGGGCGCTGCTCAATCGCTGGGTTGCCGAGGTCCAGATTCCGCTGCGGCAGCGACGGCGCTGGGAGGCCCTTTACGCCGAATGGGTGCGGACGAATCGCGGCCAAAGCGGTCTGCTCAACCACGATCAGGTCGAGGAGCTGGAAGGCTGGCTAGCCAGCCCGGAAGCCAAGGACATCGGCTTTGATCGCGGGCTATTGCTCTTTGCTCGCCGCAGTCGTGACGAGATCGCCGGCAGCGAAAAGAAGCTGCAGCGAGCGCAGCGCATCGCCATGACGGCGGCCCTGGCGCTCGGGCTGGTGCTTATCGTGGGCGTGCTGGTGCTGTACTACCGCGTGCGGGGGCGTGAGCTCGATCTGGCCGAAGATCGCGGGCGTCAGCTGCTTGACGATCCCAGCATGCGGCACGAGGCGGCGCTGTGGCTGGACTACGCGCTGCGTCGTGACTCGACCTCGCAGACGCTGCGACCGCTGCTCGCGGATGCGCTGCGGCCGCTTTATGCCAACCGCGCGGTGCTGGTCGATCCGCTGCAGATTCCGGGGGGCTGGGCCGTGCCTGAGATCGCCGATGCCGCCTACAGCCCCGACGGTGGATTGGTGGCGACGGCCGGGCACGACGGCATGGTGCGGCTGTGGGATGTGGCGACCGGGCGCCTGATCCGCCGGATGGCCGGCCACGCCGGCGAAGTCAGCAGCGTCAGCTTCAGCCCCGATGGGCGGGCGCTGGTCAGTGCGGGCGTCGATGGCACTGCTCGTGTGCGTCTTTCGGACAGTGGCAACGCGCCGGTCCTGATCACGCACGGCAGTCCGTTGCACAGCGCGGAGTACAGCCCGGATGCGACGCGCATCATCACCGCCGGGGCTGACAAGACAGTGCAGATCTGGGATGCCAGCAGCGGACAGCGGATCACCGCGCTGCGCGAGCACAGCGACGAGGTCATGGCCGCGACCTACAGCCAAAATGGTCGCCTGATCGCGACCGCCAGCAAGGACAAGCTGGCCCTGCTGTGGGACGCCCGCACCTATCAGCTGATCGCCAAGCTGGGCCCGCACGCCGGGCCGGTCTGGCATGTCGCGTTCAGCCCGGATGGCGAGAGCCTGGTCACCGCTGGCATGGACGGCACCGCGCAGATCTGGGAAGTGCCCTCGGGGGGCAAGCTGCTGACGCTGCATGGCGACACTGGGGCGATCTACAGCGTCGGGTTTAGCCCCGATGGCGGGCGCGTGGTGACCGGCAGCGATGACAATACGGTGCGGGTCTGGGACGCGCGCAGCGGTCAGGAGCTGAGTGTGCTCTCGGGGCACTCGCGTGCCGTGGCTAGTGTCAGCTATCGGCCAGACGGCAAGCAGCTCTTGTCGACGAGCGGTGATGGCACCAGCCGCCTGTGGTCGGCTGAGCTCGGGCAGCCGCTGTTTGTACTGTCGCAGCCCGGCGCCGAGCTGGCCTCCGCGGGCTATGCCCCCGACGGCAAGCTGATCGTTACCGCCGAGGTCGAGCAGGACGAGCCGGACGCCGAGAGCCACAACATCCACCTGTGGGACGCCGAGAGCGGCCGGCCGCTTCCAGGTCTTCCGGGCCACAGCGGGGCGGTGCTGGCCGCCGCGTTCAGCCCCGATGGCCGGCGCCTGCTGACTGGGGCGGCAGATCACACGGCGCGGATCGTTGCGCTGCCGGTGGCCCCTGCGGGATCAGCGGGACCGTCGCTGTCTCTGCCGCATCCGGCCTCGGTGATGGCCGTAGCGTTCAGCCCCGACGGGACGCGTGCACTGACGGCTGCCACCGACAAAGTGGTCCGCGTTTTTGCGGCCGCCGATGGCAAGTTGCTGCTCTCGCTGCCGCACCAGACGTCGCTCTCATCGGCGCACTACAGCCCCGATGGGCGGCGCATTCTGACGACGACGCAGGACGATGTCGCCTACCTATGGGATGCCGAGACGGGGCGAGCGGTTGCCCAGCTGGCCGGGCATAGCAGCTCGGTCGTGGGGGCCGAGTACAGCCCTGATGGCCGCCTGATTGCGACAGCCAGCGTCGATCGTTCGGCGCGGATCTGGGATGCGCGGAGCGGTGTCCTTTTGCGCCAGCTGCGCGGCCACACCGGCCCGGTGTACAGCGTCAGCTTCTCGCCTGACGGTCAGACGTTGGTGACGGCGAGCGGTGATCGCACGGCCCGGCTGTGGGAGACCCACAAGGGACGCATGAGCTCGACGCTGCGTGGGCATACCCAGGCGGTGCACAGTGCCCGCTTCAGCCGCGATGGGACGCGCGTCGTCACGGCGGGCAAGGACGGCACGCTGCGCATCTGGGACGTGCGGCCGGAGGAGCACGAGCCCAGCGTCGTTTCGCTGCTGCTCAAGTGTCGGGTGGCGCTGCGACTCGACCGCGAGCTCAACATCCTGCCCAATCCGCTGACTGGCCTGGAGCCGGGCTGCGACAACCTCCCCGCCGTTGAGGAGGCCGCCCCGCGCTGGCATGATCGGGATCGCGAGCTGCGCATCCTGCTTTTCGCGCTGCGCGCCGGTCAGCGCGACCGCGCGGCGGGGTTCGTGCCGGCGGCCCGGGCGGCGCTGCAGCGCTTCCCCGACCCGCGCCTGCAAGCGCAGCTGATGTGGGCCGAGGCCGCGCTGAACAGCGACGGGGCGCAGCCCGCTCCGCAGGCGGTGACTGGGGTACTGGCCAGCCTGCCAGCCAAGGGGCGCCGTGCCGCCTGGGAGGAGCTATCGGCCCTCGGCATCGAGTATCTATTTCGGCCGCGCTGGTCGCTCTATGCACTCGATCAGGCCCGTGTGCCTGAGCTTATGCAGAGCGCCAGTGGCCAAGAGCAGCGTCGCATCGCCGCCAATCGCATCGAAGTGTTGATCGCCGCCGGCGAGCCAGCCGGGGCCCTCCGCGAAGGCGAGAGCGCCTGGCGAGAGCAGAACGAGATCGGCGATCGCATCGTGCTATCGGCGCTGCTGTGGCTGGCGGCTGTGCAGGTCAACGACGTGCCAGCGCAGCGTCGCTGGAGCGATGACATGCTGCGCTACTACGGCTTTTTGACCAACGGCACGCCGATGGCGTGGAGTTTTGGCGGTTCCCGCCACCTGCTGGAGCAAGCCCCAGAGTCTGAGGTGCGGCAGAAGGGCCTGGAGCTGTTTGGCCTGCTGTCGATGTCGCGCAACGACGCCACCCTGCAGCAGCTGGCCAAGCTGTTCGCCCGCGATGTCCCCAGCGACGCGCTGGGCCAGAAGAAATAGCGCCGGTTACCCGCCCAGCCGGGCTGGTTCGACGCGGGCCAAGAGCTCCGACAGGCCACTCCCCGACAGCTGACGCAGAAGATCCTGCACCTCGTGCGGCGTGCGCTGCCAGACCGGAAGCGCGATGTACTGCGCCAGGTCGGCCGGCAGGGGCACGTCGCTGTGATCGCCGGTCTCGCCCTTCCACAGCGCTGGCAGGCGGACCGCCGGATCGCCCAGCACGACGTAGTCGCGGGCATCGTTGTGCGCGGTCCACAGCGACACCAGATCGCTCGGCAGAGCGCCGCCCTCGCCACTCCCCTCGGGTCGGCCGGGCTGCTTCTGTTGCTGCACCCACTCGTCGATGCGGGCCGACAGCGCGGTCGATAGCTCGGCGTAGCGCTGGTTGAAGTACTCCAGCGCATAGCCGACGGGTGATCCGGTGCACAGGCGCTGCAGCGTGCTCTGAAAATCGGCGGTGAGGATCGGCGCTAGCTGGCGCGAGCCGGGCGGCAAGAACGACAGCGACCAGGCGCGATCGACGTGGGCGATCACCGAAAGCGCGCTCCCCCCAGCCAGCCCGCCGAGCAGGGCCCGCGGCAGCCCTCCGACGAACGGCTTTGGGGCCAGGATGCGCGTCTTGCCCTCGCGGTGATGGGTATAGGCATCAAGCTGCGGACAGCCGCCGGTGTAGCAGGAGAAGCAGAACGCGATCAGGCCGCTGGCATCGCCGGGCTCGCGCCTTAGCTGATCGCCGGTGACAAAGAAGTCGTCGGGCAGCGGCCCGCTCCAGCTTGTGCCCGGCCAGTCGGCGCAGACCAGTCCGCCCTGGCGCTCGTACTGCTGAGCATCACTGGCGTCGTACTCTAGGCCGTGTGCCGCGGTCAGGAGCAGCGACGGAGTATCCGCGCCGCCGAGCCAAGATCGCAGGCGCTTGCGATCCGCCGCCTGCTGCAGCGCGGTCTGGATGTCGAGTCCGGGCATGGCTTGGCGCAGGCTGATCGCAAGCGGCGCGACCAGCTGATTGCAGCTCTGCTCGCTGGCCGGATCGCCTGAATTGGCCGGCGCGAACAGCGCCATACGACGGGGGCGTGGGCTGCCGCTCTTTTCGACGCGCACGACGCTTTCGGCATAGCGGCGGTAGTCGGCGAGATCGTCGAAGTACAGCCGGCCGACGGCGTACTGGACATCGAGGTGCGTCTGGAAGCTCCAGGGGATCTGCTCGGGGCTGCCGATGAGGAGCAGGTAGTAGGGCAGCTTGTCGGGATCCACGGCGCCCGCTGTCGCGGTCTTGAGGCGCGCAAGGAAGCTCAGCTTGCTCTCACCGGGGCGGTAGCCGATGTTGCCCATCAGCGGTTCGCGATAGCGCTTGCCGGCCTGCTCGCGGCGCCACGCAACAAGCGGCGCAAGCTGGGCAAGGATGGCGTTGGCAAGCGGCGCGTTCCCGTCCTCTTCATAGGGAAACACCAGCCCCCATCCGGCCTGCTGCAGATCCTGCGCATCGACCCCGGCCTTGACGCTGCGGAGCTGACGCATACCGCGCGACTTCTTTAGCTCGTCGATGTGCGTGATGATCGCCCGCAGCGCCGCAGGCTGGCTGATCTGCCAGCCGTCGCGTCGGGCCTGGATGTAGCGCTGCTCGCTTTCGTGGAGCTCGGTCTCAATGACCTTGAGCTCTGTGACGTCCAGCACGGCCTGCATGCGCTCGCGATCTTTTTGCTGCTTGCTCTCAAGCGTGGTTCGCAGATCGCTCAGCAGCGCAGACCGTTCGGCACTCGCCGGCTGGTCCGGGACGATCGCAAGGTCGGCGACATCGACCGCTAGTGCCTTGCCAGTATCGGCGCGCAGACCAGGCGGCGTGAGCAGCATTACTTGGGCTCGTTGCCGATAGACTGCAGGGCCTTAAGGGCGCTGGTCGCCGCGTTGGCCACGGAGCTGATCGTCGCTGCGCGGTTCTCCATGGCTTGCTTGACGGCCTGCTGGTGCAGATCCCACAGCGCCTTGTCGATCTCGCCGTTTGCGCCGGTCGGCACCCAGTTGGTGGTGTCGCCATCGAAACCGACCGAGGTCACAGCGCGCAGGGCCGCCTTGGCCTCCAGCGTCTTTTCGATGTCGGCGGCGTCTTTGAACACGGTCACCGCCTGATCGCTTGGCGTGGTGTAGGTTCGCACCTCCAGCGTCGAGATATCGCTGACGAAGGTGTTCATGCGGGTCGCTAGGTCGTTCGCGAACTTGGCAATGGCCTCTTTCAGGTCAGGCATGGTCGATCCCTCTCTCGTTGGGGTTGTCCGGGGTGAGGTTTGCTGGTCGGCTGAAGCGTTTGGCCTCGGCGATAAGCTCACGAGCCAGTCGCCAAGCCATGGGTAGGGCGCGCAGCGTGCCACCAGGTAGGGCCCATTGTACGGCCAAGGCTCCGGCGCCGGCGACGATGAGCGAGACCAGGCGGACCAGGGCCAGGCGGCTCTGCAGGTTGGCGCGCACGGCTCGCAGGTGCAGCTCGCGCTTTTCGTCGGTGATGCCGCTGGCCCAGATCGTTGTGACGTCGCCGGTCCAGCCGACTCGCGAGCTAGCGAAGGTCAGGCTGCCGGTCGCGGTCTCGATACGGGCGAAGTGGGTCACAAAGTCCTGCACCCGGGTAATGAGGAGCTGCACCTGACCCAGAGCACTGTCGTCGTCGTCGTCGTCGCGGCTGGACTCTAGCGCTCCGCCGAGATCGGCAAACGGGGCATCCAGGCTGGCACCCCCGAACGCCCGACCGATGCGATCCGCAGCGATGCGTGTGGGCAGACGGGCCTCTAGCTCGCTCAGCAGTGCATGGCTCTCCCGCGTCGAGGACTCCTGGGCTAGGAGCGACTGCCGGGCTTGCAGCGGATCGGCCGGCAGCGCGATCGCAAAGCGCAGATCGCCGGCTGGCTGGCCGCGGGTGGTAAACGAAGCCGCGGCCGCCTGCCGATCCCAGCTAGCCAAGAGGTCGTCGATGTCAGGGAGCCCGGTCATGTCGCACCATCGCAGTCAGCGTTGGGCAAAGCCCAGCGCCGCGCTGGCTATCCGGTCGGCGAGATCATGCCGATGAGCTTGACCGCCAGCTCAGCCATCGAGCGCATAAACTCCGCGCGGTTCTGCTGCGCGAGCCGCACGCCTTCGAGGTGTCGCTGCCACAGCGCCTGATCTTCCGGGGTCTGCAGCAGCGGCACGCACTGATCGATGTCGCCATCGAAGCTGATGTGGGTAAACGCGCGCAGCTCCGCTCCTGAGACGGTCTGGCTCTCTGGGTCGTAGCGCACGTCGCTGAACTCGGGGGCGGCATAGGTGCGGACATCCAGGCTGGCGAGATCGGAAAGGCCCGCCGCCACTTGGCTGGCAAAGTTGCCAATGCCTCGCCGTAGCGTGTCGAGCAAGCCGCCCCCGGCCGGCGCCCCGAAGGAAGCCGACGCCAGATCAGGGGTCAGCCGCGCGGCCTCCATCGCTGCGCCGGTTTCTCGGCGCGAGACTTGCGTGCCAAAGACTTCCGCCGAGCCTTGCAGCGGAGCGAGCGCCGGCGGCGCAGCACTCGGGCTGGGCGCGGCTGGCGTCGTTGGTGCTGGGGGGGGCTCGGTTGGCGGCGGCGTGGTGCGGATCTCGGTCGGCAGGGCCGGACGCTGCGCCTCGTCGGTCAGCGAAATCGGCAGGCGCACGGCCGGATCGCCGAGGATGACGTTGCTTCGTAGGTCATTGCTCAGCGTCCAGATCTCGGCGAGCTGATAGGGATCGACGGCCTGGGGATCCTGCTTGAGGTCGACTAAGACCTCGGCAAACTGGGCCGCCCACTCGGCGTAGCGCAGGTTGATGACCTCGGTCACCCAGCCGATCGGCACGCCCGACAGCAGCTGCGAAAGCACACTCTCGAACATCGCGGTCTGCGTCAGGCCATTGGGCGATAGGAACGAATAGCCCCAGGTGCGCTCGACGTGCGCGATCGTCGCCAGCGCTCCGCCGCGGGGATGGCACAGCAGGCGCCGCGGAAGCTCGGCAATGAAGTCCTTGGGGGCGATCTGCGCGGCCTTGCCAGCACCGCTCTGCGCCGCGAACTGGTCGAGCCGAGGCGATCCGCCGCCAAAGCAGGCGAAGTGATAGGTGATGAGGCCAAGGAGCCCAGCACCCGCCCCGATGTCGTCGCCAGCGACGTAGAAGTCTTGCGGGATGTTGCCGCGATGGGCCACCGGCCCCGGCCAGTCCTGACAGACCAGCGCCCCCTGATGCGGTAGCTGGCGCGAGTCGCCCAGGGGAAACTCGGCACCGTGGGTGGCGGTGAAGAGCAGCGCCGGCGTCTCCGATCCGCCAAGATAGCTCAGTAGCTTGGCTTTCTTCGCCTCGTCGCCCAGGACCGCCTGGATGTCCCAGTCAAGCTTGGGCTGCTCGCCCCCCGGCAGCCCCGGCGCCCAGGTTGAGATGTTCCGGTTCTTGAGCAGCTTGGGCAGCATCGGTCGGATCAGGTAGCGCGACGACAGATCGGTGGCGTCGTCGTCATCGTTCTGCGGTCCAAAGATGACCAGCCGACGCGGCAGCTTGACCCGACCCGACTCGCACTCGATCACCGAGCGGGCGTAGTTGGCGTAGTCCTCCAGCCGATCGAAGTGCAGCCGGCCGACGCCGCGGTTGACGTCGAGGTGGTACTGGAAGGGGAAGGGGATCTGATCGGGACTGCCGACGAGGAGCACGTAGTAGCCCATCTCGTCGGGGTCGGCGACGCCTTCGCTGACGCCGCGCTCGCGCAGGAAGTTGGCCAGCGACTCGCCCTTGCGATAGCCGGCGTTCTTGCGGTTCTTGCCGTCGCGGCCAGCCTGGCCATAAAAGACGCGGAAGCGCGGCCCGGTCTGCTTGGCCCGCAGGTCAAGGAGGGGCTGTAGCGCCTCTAGCAGCGCCGGGTCGGCGTCCTGTGCAAAGACGACGGCCCAGCCGCACTGATCGATCCGCTTGGCGTCGACGCCGGCCTTGACGGGATAGGCGCGCTCGCGGCGCTCGGCGAGCTTCTGCAGGTTGTCAGCGGGGGACTCGCCACGCAGGCGAGCGGCCAGCTGTTCGCCGGTCAGTGGCTCGATGCTGTAGCCGCCGGTGGCGCAGTTCAGTCCATTGAAGTGAAGCTGCGGGCCTTTTTGGCGGAGCTCCTCGAACGAAGGCGGCGGCGGCGGTTCGAAGGCAGCGGGGTCAAAAGCGGCTGGCGCGGGTGGCTGGCGTTCAGGGCTCATCGCGTCCTCGCGGGAGGGGAAAAGTGCGGGTTAGGTGGATTGTCTTATAGCCAGATTCGGTCTAGGTACTCTTGCACTTTGAGCGGGTCGGCCGGCTGGCTGCGGAAGGCGACGTGGCCGTCGGGGCGCAGCAGATAGACGCACTCGGCCCGGGCGCCATAGGCCTGGTGCAGGCTGCCATTTTCGTCGAGAAACAGGGCGCCTTCCCAGCCGGGTCGGCCCCAGCTGTCGTCGGGGCGGCTGGCTTCGATCATCGCGACGCGGATCGAGCGCTGATGACGCGCGTGGACCTGGGCGCCGAGTGCGGCCAGGCGGTGATAGGCCTCTTCCGTCTCGGCCGAGCCAGCGAACAGCAAGAGCAGGTGCTGCCCGCTGTGCAGCAGCGAAAACAGGTGATGCACGGTGTCACCGGGCAGGGCCCGCAGCCGACCATCGACGGCTCGCAGGCCAGGCGCAGGGCCGTGGCCGAAGTCCAGCCACTGCCGCAGGCTGATCGCCACGCGCGGTGGATCGGGCAGCGGCGGCTGGCCGTCCGCTGGGGGCTCGGTCAGGCGACTGGCGTGGTGCTGGGCAACGATGGGGCTGTTGGGATAGCCCAGGTCGAGCATCGACAGGTTGCGCGACACCGAGCGCCGCACCAGGCCCAGCTCGCTGACCAGTTCGAGGAGCGAGTTGCGCAAGCCCTGCGCGCGAACCCCGCCCAAGGTCAAAAGATCATTCAGCCCGCGCGTCGCCAGATCCGAGGTCTTGAGGAGCTCAGCAGCGACCGGCATGCGTTCGGCTTCATACGAATCGAGCAGCACGTCGCGACCAATGCCCGCCTGCACCAGCGATAGCTTCCAGCCCAGGTTGAAGGCGTCCTGGATGCCGAGGTTCATTCCCTGGGCCGTCGTCGGACTCAGCGTGTGCGCCGCATCGCCAGCCAGGAACACGCGTCCCCGACGGAAGGCCGCGGCCAGGCGGCACTGGATGGTGTACTCGTGCAGCCAGCTGGCTTCGACGATGCGCGCACCCGCGGGGCCACGCGAATCGAGCAGAAACTGAAAGTTTTCAATCGTCGGCGCGAGTCCGGCGTCGAGTGCCAGCAGGCGATAGCGATCTGCCGCCGGCAGCGGAAAGACGCCGAGCGCGCCGTGTTCGGAGGCAAAGCCGAACACCTCGTCGTTGGCGTGGAAGAACGGCCAGGCCAGCTTGACGTCGGCGAGCAGCACTCGCTCGCGATAGCTATTGCCCTGCCAAGGGATCTCCAGCGCCTGGCGCACGAAGCTGTGGCCACCATCGCAGCCAACCACCCAGGCCGCGCGGATGGCCAGCAGCGGACCGTCTGGCGCCTGGCGTCCCCGCACCACGACCGCCCCATCATCCTGAATCAGCTCTTGGCAGGCGAAAGGGCGCTCGACTTCGACGCCGTAGCCCCGCAGCCGAGCGGTCAGGATGCGCTCGGTATCGTGCTGCGACACGCTCAGCATGTAGGGATAGGCGGAGTCGAACTCGCCGACTGTAAAGTGGAACAGTCGGCGCAGATCCGGCGTGTACATGCTGAGCAGGTGGAGGGTGCGGCCGACTTTGAGGAACTCGTCGATGACGCCCATCTGCTCGAACACTTCCAGCGTTCGCGTGTGCAGGATCTGACCTGGCGAGCTCGCTCCGACGCTGTCGTGGGCATCGACGATGCGACAGCTCAGGCCGTGCCGCAGCGCCTCACATGCCATCGACAGGCCCGTCGGGCCCGCCCCAATCACCAGGACATCACAGGAGGTCTTCTCAGCAGAGGTCTCAGGCATCCACAGTCGCTTTGCAATAGCTGCAGCTGATACGTCCGCGCGCAGTCGGAGGCAACATCGCGGAACAGTTGGGGCAGCGTACTAGGCGGGGCTTCGTTGCTTCAATCTTGGACGCGAGATTTTTCACTTTGTCGTCGTCCTGGCGGGCGCGCATGTTCTGCTGGAAGTCGCCAAAGAAGCCCCAGTTGCGCGCGACCAGGCCCATGGCGTAGTCGACGGCGCGCTGTTCGTCTTCCATCAGCACCACCTGCTGCTCGCCGATCGCTTCCGACCACTGCTTTTCGACCTTGTCGCCCGGCCGGCCCGAGGGCCGACGCAGGAACCAGGTGTTCCAGTCGAGCGACACTTCCTGAAACAGCGTGATGGCATCAGCGTCCTGGGCTGACTCGTCGGACAGGTAGTGCTTGATCTGCTTGCCGGGCACGCGCTTGTGCATCGTGGCATCGCCAAAGATGATCAGAAACGGTCGCTCGGCCTGCGGCACCCGCACGTGGTGGCGCAGGTAATAGGCGAGCAGGCCGTAGCTCTCGGGCTCGTCGCCGCCGCCGCCTTCACCGACTAGCGCCTTGAGGCGCTCTTCCAGATCGAAGCCCTTAGCAAAGTCGGTGACCTGCAGCGGCCACTGATCGCAGCCAGCATCCCCGATGGCGATGAAGCTGACTTCCAGATCCGGCCTGTACGAGGACAGCGTGTTGAAGAACAGCGGCAGCCGATCGAAGATCTCGGCCGGCCAGGTCTGCATCGAACCGGTGACGTCGACCGCGACGACAAGCGGGTTCGGCGAGTGCGACACGATGTCCTTCTTCGGTGTCACGATCTGCATATTCGGCTCGCGCTTCTTGGTGTAGGTGCGCGGGCCGGCCGCCTCGGCGCGCTCGGCTTCGACGTCGCGTGCCTTCTTCGTCTCTTCCGAGTATTTGTAGGCTTCAGGGGCCCGCCAATCAGACATGTCATCGGACCACGAGTACATGCATCTCTCCTTGCTGTCGGCCGCTAGTCGCCCACATCGGTGGCGGGAAACTCGCGGCGCAGTCGTTCCACGAGGCCGTTTTCAATCAGATAGTCCGCAACGCAGCGCGGGACCAGCGCCTGCCAGTCCGATCCGCCGGCCAGCATCGCTCGGCGGACCTGTGTGCCAGTCAAGCGACTGCGATCGCGCGGTGCGACCAGCGCGGCCGGATGGAGGAGCGGATACAGATCCTGCATCAAGCCCCGCACGTAGTCGTTGGCGGTCACAAACGCATCGAGCGGCCCGAACAGCTCACGGACCATCAGGCGCCAGCGCGGCCCGTTGCCCAGATCGGGGACCTCGATCAGCGTGTAGTTGGTGCGGCCGGCGAGCACGCGGCGGATCATCTCGCCCGTCTCCGCTGCGCTGAAGGGATTCCGCGCGTCGTACTTGTTGCTGCTGCCAATGCCGATGACGACCCGGCCCGCCGCATCCGAGAGCCCGCGCAGCACGGCGGCGTGACCCAAGTGCACGGGCTTCCAGCGCGCCACCATGGCGATCGAATCGACCGGCAGGGTGACCGCGCGGGGGCGGGGCGGTTCGTTCCCCGCGTCGCTTTCGGCAGGCTCGCGCACCGCGATCACTCGTCCTTCTTCGAGTGCCGCTTCTTCTTTTCACCGGGGTGAGCCGGGTTCGCCCAGTTGTTGCCCCACTGCTCGTAGAGCTTGGAGCTGAAGCTGTTCCACTCGCCGCGCGTGCGGGGTGGCGGAAACGGGATCGGTGGCAGGGACTCGTCGCTGGTCTTGACGACCTCGATCGAGTTGTCGCTGACGATCTTGCCGACCTGAAACAGCTTCCAGGTGTGCTGGTTACTGGGATCGACGCGGATGCGCGCACCGGCCACGGCGTACTCTTGCTCTTTCAGCGCGGCCCGCACCTTGTCGGCGTCTTCGGTGCCCACTTTCTCGACGGCAGCGGCCCATAGATGGACGCCGTAGTAGGCGGCCTCCATGACCTCGCTGACCGGGCGATGGGCGCCGTATTTTTTCTTGAAGCGCGCCA
The DNA here is from genome assembly GCA_937952145.1 of uncultured Myxococcales bacterium. Lineage (GTDB taxonomy): Bacteria > Myxococcota_A > Polyangia > Palsa-1104 > JAEUJZ01 > JAEUJZ01. Next base: position 4,645 of record CALFYE010000106.1, on the reverse strand, counting down.
CAAAGGTGTCGTCCCCGCTGCCGGTTTGCATCGGGAAGCGGGTGCGCGCGACGTAGTTGCCAGCCGGGGTGGCGCTGCCCATCTGCGCCAGCTCATTTTCGCCGAGCGCGAAGGACAGAACGGGCAGGGTGCGCGGCGAGATCTCGCGATCCGAGAGCGCCTTGAAGAAGGCCACCGTCGAGTCACCGACCAGCATGTTGAGGATGACCGAGGCCTTGCTCTTTTCGATCTTCTTCACCACGGCTGCGAAGTCGAGCTCGCCGACCAGCGCAAACTGCTGGCCCACCATCTCGCCGCCGACATCCTTGACGTTGTCTGAGATGATCGCAGCGATGGCGTGCGGACGCAGACCGTCGGTCCCGACGAAGAAGAAGCGCTTGGCGGACAGGGCCTGCGCGCACCATTTGATGGCGGGGATGGCGAGCTGGTTCGGGGCCGAGCCGGTGTAGATGACGCTGGCCGACTCCTCCAGCCCTTCGTAGGGCGCGGGATAGAACAGCAGGGCATTGGCTTTTTCGAAGAACGGCACGATCAGCTTGCGCGATGCCGAGCCATAGCCGCCAAACACCACCGCGACCCTGTCGGTCTCGACCAGGCGCTGCGCCCCTTTGGTGAAGGCGGAGTCGGCCGTAACCTCCGACTTCCCGTCGAGCAGCACCGCTTGGACGAAGCGACCCAGCACGCCACCTTTTCCGTTGAGCTCTTCGATTGCAAGCTGCGAGGCATCGGCCAGCGGGCGCTCACTTACGGCGAGAGAACCGCTGAGCGAGTGCAGGATTCCGACTTTGATCGCCTCGGTCGAGACCTTGGTCGGCGGCGGACGAATGGCCGGTCGCGGGCCGCCTGGGTCGCCCTTACCGCCATTGCCATCGCGGCGCAGAAAGTAGATCCCGCCGGCAGCCAAGCCAGCTAGGCCTAAGCCACCTGCCACCAGGAAGCCGCGACGTGAGCTTGGGGGGGGCGGACTGTCCAGCTGACCGACGGCATTGGCGGCAAGAGAGCGCACACCCGAGAGCCCCATCTGGCTGGCTCCGGCGAGAGCCGCTCCGCCGGCTCCCATCGATGTGCGCATCAGCGAGCTAGGCGGCGGTGGTGGCGGGCCTGCGCCCATCGCGGCCTCTTCCATCGCGAAGATTGAGCCGTTGCGCAGCGGGGCTCCGGTGAGCAGTGCCTCCAAGTCGTGCGCCATGTCTCCGGCGCTCTGGTAGCGCGCCTCGCGATCCTTCTCGGTGGCGTGCATCAGCACCTGCACGACCGGCTCGGGAATGCCCGGGATGATGGTGCGCGGATCGGGAATCGGATCTTTGAGGTGCGCCAGGAGGATCTGCGGAATCCCCTCGGCGGTGAACGGCGCCCGTCCGGTCAAGAGCGCGAAGTACGCGATGCCCAGCGAGTACAGATCGCTGCGCGGGTCCATCTGCTTGTTGCTGGCCTGCTCGGGACTCATGTACATCGGCGTGCCGCAGAGCATGCCGGACTGCGTCAGGTGCAGGTCGTCTTCCACCAGCTTGACCAGGCCGAAGTCGACCAGCTTCACCACGCCGTTCGTCGAGAACAGGATGTTGTCGGGCTTGATGTCGCGGTGGATGATGCCGGCTTCGTGCGCGACCTTCAGCGCGGCGCAGCAGTCGGCGATGATGCGGGTCGCGACCACCCAGGGGTAGGCGCCTTTTTTCTTGATGCGATTCGATGCCGAGGCGGGACTCAGCAGCTCCATCACCATGTAAGCGCCGCGGTCTTCCATGCCGACGTCGTAGATGGCGATGATGTTCGGGTGGTTTAAGCGGCCGGCTACCTGCGCCTCGCGCATGAAGCGCTCGATGACATCGGGCTTCTTGAGGAGCTCATCCGGCAAGAACTTCACCGCGACGCTGCGCTTGAGCCCGACGTCGTTGCCCTCGTAGACCTTGCCCATGCCACCCGCGCCGAGCAGGCGGAGGATGGTGTACTTGCCGAAGGTGGCCCCGATGCGGGGATCGGTCTCAGCTGCGCCGGCGGCTGCCTGCGCGCCGTTCCCTCCAGCCGGCCCTCCCGGGGGAGGCGGATTTTGACTCATGCTCCCCATGATCAGGCATGGCTTGCGATGCGGTCAAGGACCTGCAAGCGCGGCTAGGAATGCGATCTCCGAGTCGATTCGGAGATCTGGAAGCGCCCTGTGTGGCGATATCGGCTGCGTTTGTGCGTTGAGTAGCGGACTTCTCGCCAGTTAAGATCTCCGGCGAGAATGCCTATGCTGCCCTCGACAAGCGTACCCGGACTGCGTCGACTTCCCCGCATCTCCTCGGTCGGTCTCGGCGTCGGACTCGCCCTGGCTCTGACGATCGCCAAGTCGTCGCCGGCCCACGGTCAAGCGCAGCCGCTGCCGGCCACCCAGCCGGTCGGCTTCCGGCTCGATCGCTATGAGCCGACGGCGGCCGGCAGTCCTCTTTTGCTCGTCGAGCGTCCGTGGTACGCGCCGGAGCGGCAGCTGGCAGTGGCGCTGACGCTAGGCTACGCACATCTGCCCCTGCGCTTCTTCCGCGGCGAGCGCGCTCTGCCGGCGGTGGTTGAGCATGCGCTGGGCGGATCGCTGGATATTGCTGGCTCGCCCTGGGCTTGGTTGCAGCTGCGCGGCAGCCTGCCCGTGACGCTGCTCGAGCGCGGGACCACCGACTCGACCGCGGCTCTGGCACCGCTGGACAGCGCGACGATGGGCGACCCGCGGCTGGGGGCGATGGCTGCCCTGTATCGTCGAGCAGACGCGGCGCCTTTTTCCGTCCATTTGGGGCTTGATGTGTGGTTTCCCGTCGGAGCCGCCGCCGCGCACCAGGGCGATCTTGGCCTGCGGGCGCTGCCGAAGGCGGTGCTGGCTGGTGTCCTGCCACGCGGCCTGCGCTGGACCTTCGAGGCCGCTTTCCTTGGCCGGGGCGACAACCATCTGGGCGAGGGCAGCCGTCAGATCGTCGCGGGCAGCGAGATTCAGCTGGCCGCTGCCCTGGGCTACGCCACGCCGCATGAGTGCCTGCAGCTTGCGCTGGAGGGGCGCTTCGCGGCGCGGGTGACCCAGACCGCGGCGGGCTCAGGCGACATGCTGCGGGGTCAGCTGCTGCTGAGTACCCAGCTGCAAGTCGGGCCCTGGGTGCAGATCGGCGCGGCGGTGGGAAGCGACTTCGCCACGCCGGGGACACCCGATGTGCGGGCTCTTCTTCGTGTCGGGGTCTCGCTGCCGAGTCGCGGTCGTCAGACGGATGCTGCACCCCCTGAGTCGGCGCCGCCGCCAGCCAGCGCACCTGCGGTGGTGAGTGGGCCGCAGACCGTGGTGCCGCCGATTGCTCCCGCCGGTCCGCCCCCGGGCGATGCAGATGCTGACGGTATCCCCGATGAGTTGGATCGCTGTCCCTACGAAGCGGAAGACAAGAACGGTTTCCGCGACGACGACGGCTGTCCGGAATCGCCGCTTTCCATCCAGGCGACGCGCTTCATGGGAGGTCCGGCGGCGAACCGAGCGCGGACGAGCGAGTCGGCAAAGACCGTAGCCCAGGCTGCCAGCACAAGCCCAGCGCCAGCGGATCCTACGATGCCGCGATCGTCGAGCCCTCCGCCCGCTGCCAGCACGCCGGCCGGTGCGGCTCCTATCGCTGCGCCCACCACGGCGCCGACTGCCAGCGTCCAAGAAGACAGCGACCACGACGGCATTCCCGACGAGGAAGACCGCTGCCCGCTTAGCGCAGAAGATCGCGATGGCTTTGAAGATGACGATGGCTGCCCTGATCTCGACAACGATGGCGACGATATTCCCGACACCCAGGACCGCTGTCCGCTGGAAGCGGAGACGTTAAACGGTGTCGATGACGAGGATGGCTGCCCTGACGTCGCCAACTTGCCCGCCCCGCAGGCCAGTGTCTCGGCGCGCGGCGATCGCATCGAGGTCAACCAGCAGGTGCAGTTCGAGCTCCGTCGGCTATCGATCGCCGCGGGCTCGCTGCCGCTTCTGCGCGAGGTGGCGCGGATCCTGCGCGCTCATCCCAGCGTGAAGATTGAAGTGCAGGGTCATACCGATGGGCTGGGTGACGCCACACGCAACATGGCGCTGTCGCAGGGACGGGCCGAGGCTGTGCGGGCGTTCTTGATTAAAGAAGGGGTCGCGGCAGCCCGGCTGCGGGCTCGTGGCTATGGTGCGACACAGCCGCGCGCCAGCAACGACACGCCAGACGGACGCGCCAAGAATCGCCGCGTCGAATTTGTGATTCAGGGACGCCTGACCCAATTAAACCCCTCCGTGAAGCACCTACAGAACACACAACGGAGGGAATGGTCATGGAACAGAGGAGTCGTCCGGCGGCGCGGAATACGCGGAATGAATCGCCGGAATTCTGCGGCAATCGGGGGGAACGGACTGCGATTGGTTATGTTCGAGTCTCGACGGATATGCAGGCGCACGAGGGCATCTCGCTGGAGGCGCAGCAGGCGGCGATCTCGCAGTACTGCGCGCTGCATGAGCTGAAGCTGGCGCGCATCTATCAGGATGTTCTGTCGGGCGGGAAGGATCGGCGGCCGGGGCTGCAGGATGCGCTGACGCATCTCGATAGGAGTGGTGATGTTCTCGTCGTTGTGAAGTTTGATCGGCTCTCGCGATCGATTCGCCACTTCTGCGAGATCTACGAGA
>CALFYE010000105.1 GCA_937952145.1 uncultured Myxococcales bacterium | reverse complement strand
TCCGCTGTGCGTGATGTGTGCTTGCAGGGGAGAGACTTAATTGGGTCAGGCGAACCTGTCCAGCGTTTTTTTCGCTGCGAGGGGGAGGGGGTTAATTCATGGGGTGGACTGGGCGGATGGTGGCGTGCAGATCGGGTGGGATGGATTACGGGGATGGTTGGCTGTGGTGGGTTTGGTCGGGGGCGCGTGGGTAGATGTGACGGCTCTGTGCCGACATTCCGTCGCTATGCAATGGACATTACGCTTGCGCTGCGATCAGCGTGCGGCTTCAGACAGGAAGCCACGGCTGTGCGGCCAGGTCCTGTTTGCGCCAGCTGGGCGGCTGGCCGCTTGCCAATCGCAGCTCGCCCTGGGCGGACAACGGAGCCGAAGCGACAACCGGTAAGTGGGCTGACGGGCCATGGCGCTGCTGGGTGTCTGGCGGCTAGCGCCTCAGCAGCAGTGCGCAGAGAAGAACAGGGCTCAGGCGCAATCTGAGCGGGCTCAGCTTCCATCGGCAGCGGGCGTCTGGCTGTAGCGTCGCCATGCCGCCCTGTGCTTCTGCTCTATTCGCAGTCTTCCCTAATTACGTCGCGCAGTGATAGGTTGCCGGCACTTGGGAGCCGTCGTGATCGCATCCATCTGTGCCAGCCAAACAACCTGCGTTTTTCCGACGGTGCGGCCATGATCCCGGCCACCGGCGATCTGGTTCGTGTGCGGTCGCGGCAGTATCTGGTCGAAGGCGTTGATCTGCCGCCCAAGCCGGGGGACAGCACGCGCGTGCGGCTGTCGTGTATCGAAGACGATGCGCAGGGCGAAAGCCTGGAAGTGCTGTGGGAGCGCGAGGTCGATGCGCGCCTGCTGCGGCAGACCGACTGGGACCGCATCGCCAGTCGGGGCTTCGACGAGCCGCGGCTGTTTTCGGCGTACCTGCACACGCTGCGCTGGTCGTGCGTCACGGCCACCGATCCCAAGCTGTTTCAGGCTCCGTATCGCGCCGGCATCGAGGTCAAGGCGTATCAGCTTCAGCCGCTGCGTCTGGCCATCGCCATGCCGCGCGTCAACCTGTTCATCGCCGACGATGTCGGCCTGGGCAAGACCATCGAAGCCGGCCTGATCCTGCGCGAGCTTTCGCTGCGTCAGAAAGTCCGTCGCGTCGTCATCTGCGTGCCGCCGTCGGTGGTGCGCCAGTGGCGCGACGAAATGGAGGAGCGCTTCGGCCTGAGCTTCGTCATCTATGACCGCGACTTCGTCGCCCAGGTCCGGCGCGAGCGCGGCTATGCCGTGAACCCCTGGAAGACGCACACCCGCTTCATCCTGTCGCACGCGCTGGTCCGCGACGAGCTGTACGCCGGGCCGCTGCGCGACTGGCTGGGCGAGTTTTCTGGTGGGTCGCTGCTGATCCTCGACGAAGCGCACAACGTCGCGCCGGCCAGCGGTGGGCGCTATGCCATCGACTCGAAGCTGACGCGGGCGATGCGCGATCTCGCCCCGCGCTTTGAGCACAAGCTGTTCTTGTCGGCGACGCCGCACAACGGCCACTCGAACAGCTTTTCCGCGCTGCTGGAGCTTCTGGATCCGCAGCGCTTCGTCCGTGGCGTTCCCGTCGATGCCAAGCTGCGCGACGCGGTGCTGGTCCGCCGCCTGAAGTCGGATCTGCGCGCGCTGGGCGAGACCTTCCCGCAGCGCCAGATCCTGCGCATCGAGATCGATGGCCTGCCCGATGACGCGCCGGCCCTGGCCCTGTCTCGTCTGCTGCAGCAGTACCGCGCCGCCCGCGAAGAGCGCCTGGCCCACGCCAAAAAATCGCAGCAGGCCGCCGCCATGCTAGTCGTGCTGTCGCTGCAAAAGCGCTTGCTGTCGTCGATCGAAGCCTTCGCCCGCACCTTGGATGTCCATCGCGCTGCGATCGATCCCAGTCCCGGCAAGCCGACGGCGCCTGCCCCCGATGCCCCCGATGCCTATGACCTCGATCTTCTGACCGCCGCCCCCGACGGAGACGACGAGCGCGCCGAGCTATCCGAAGACGAGGTCGAAGCTGAAGCCGACGCGCAGATGCAGACCGCGAGCCACAGCGCCACCGCCGCGTCCCCGGCCGAGCGCGCCCTGCTCGATCAGATGGCGCAGATCGCGCGGCAGAGCCGATACGACATCGATCCGCGCGTCGCGCATCTGCTGTCGTGGATTCGTCAGCACCAGTGTCCGGGCCTGGGCCAGCCCGACGCTGCCTGGCTGCCGCGCCGCGTGATCATCTTTACCGAATACGCCGACACCAAGCGCTATCTGCAGCAGGTGTTGACCGATGCCACCCGCGACTCGGATCGCGCCGGCGAGCGCATCGCGACCTTTCACGGCGGCATCGGTGAAGATCGCCGCGAAGCCATCAAGGCCGCGTTTAACGCCGACCCGCATCGCCATCCGCTGCGCATCCTGATCGCCACCGACGCGGCGCGCGAAGGCGTCAACCTGCAGAACAACTGCGCTGATCTGTTCCACTTCGACATCCCGTGGAATCCCAGTCGCATCGAGCAGCGCAATGGTCGCATCGATCGCAAGCTGCAGCAGGCCGATGTCGTGCGCTGCATGTACTTCGTGCTGCCGCAGCGCGCCGAGGATCGCGTGCTGGATGTGCTGGTCAAAAAGACCCGCACCATTCATGAGGAGCTGGGCAGCCTGGCCCCCGTCGTCGGGCGTCGCATCGATCAGGCCCTGGCGCGTGGCATCGCCCACGATCGCATCGACGATCTGACCCAGGCCATCCAGCAAGCCGACCGCACAGACGAAGCCGACCGGGCCGACGACAGCGACGGGGCAGACCTTACAAAAGCCGACGCCGGGCCGGCTGTCGATGCGGGCGACGATCCGCGCCAGGGTCGCGTGCGCACGCTGCTGTTTGAAATGGGCCACGACGAATCGACCGCCCGGCGCGAACGCCTAGAGCGTCAGCTTCGCGATCTGCGCGAGCAGCTTGAGCGGTCGCGACTGTGGATTGGCCTCGACGATCGTCACTTTCGCGATGCCCTGTCCGCTTCGCTTGAGACCATCGGGGCCGGTGGCCTGGCCCCCGTCGATGCCGGGCAGGCCGCCGACGATCCGGCCCGCGCCCGCTGGCAGCTACCGCAGCTTCATGAACGCAAGGGCGCCGATCCGACCTGGGCCGCGACGCTGGACACCCTGCGCCAGCCCCGCAGACGCGGGCAGACCCCCGCCGAGTGGCGCCGCGAGGCGCCGATTCGTCCTGTCGTATTTCGCGATCCCGGCAACCTCGATGGCGAGGTCGTTCACCTGCACCTGGAACACCGCGTCGTGCAGCGCCTGCTCGGTCGCTTTTTGTCCCAGGGCTTTCGCGACGACGATCTGCGTCGTGCTTGCGTGCTGCGCAGCGATCAAGCCGTGCCGCACGTTGTCTTGCTGGGTCGCCTTTCGCTGTTCGGCGAAGGCGGTGCCCGCCTGCACGATGAAGTGCTGGCCGCCGCTGCCGAGTGGCTTCCCCCCGAGGGACGCGGCGCCAAGTCCGGCCTGCGCGCCCTGGGCGAAGGCGACAAAGCCGATGTCCTAAAGCGGATCGAAGAAGCGCTGGCCCAGCCCCGCCTGCGCGAATCGGAAGCGCCGCTGCAAGACCGCCTGCGATCCGGCGCCAGCCGCGATGTCGCCGAGCTAACCCCGCACCTGCAGCGTCGCGCCGACCTGCTGATCGATCGCGCCAGCCGCGAGCTTGGCAAGCGCGCCGAGGCCGAAGCCGCCGACATGGCCAAGATCCTGACCGCCCAGCGCGAGCGCATCCAGAAGCGTCAGCAGCAGCTAGACGAAGAGTCGCGCCAAGGTCGCCTGGCCTTCAATCCCGACGAAGAGCGCCAGCTTGCCGACGATCAGCGCTATTGGCAGGCCCGCCTATCGGCCATCGCCCGCGAGCTTGCCGACGAGCCCGATCGCATCCGTCGCAGCTATCACGTCCGCGCCACCCGCATCGAAGCGGTGGGCCTGGTCTACCTCTGGCCACTTTCGAGCTAAGCCATGGCCGCAAAGTCCCTCGATCCCCAGCGTGAAGCCCACAAGTCCTGGCTGGGTCTGATCCAGCCCGTCGGTCTGGTCGTCTCGCCGCCGGCCTTGGTTAAGGCGCAGCTTGTCCTTGACCGCAACACCGTCGCGATTCAGCAGGCCCTGCAGGCGGTGCTGGTCCGTCGCCCGACTGTGCACGGCGATGGCGACCCGCGCCTGCTCGACTTTCCCCGCTTTGCCCGCGATGTCCTGGGCTGGTCGCTGTCGGATCTGGCTGGCTGCCCCGAAGGTCCGCCGCTGTCCGATGCGCTGTGCCTGCCGCTGCCCGACTATGGCGAGACGCTGCGCCCGACCTATGCCGTGTACGACCCGATGGCCGCGGACGCCGGCACACCCGCGGCGAAGCCGATCCTGCTGGTGCAGGGGATCGTCCCCGGCACGCCGCTCGACAAGCCGCCCAGCGACGGCGACGAGCGCGCTCCCGGCTGGTCGGCGAGCCCCCTTGCGCGGTTCGAGCGCCTGCTGCGCGCGACCTCCGTCCCCGCCGGCCTGCTGCTAAACGGCGACGAGCTTCGCCTGGTCTATGCCCCGCGCAACGAGACCTCGGGCCACCTGGGATTTCCCATCGCCGAGCTATGTAGCGTGCACGGTCGGCCGCTGCTCTCGGCGCTGCACATGCTGCTGTGCGAGCACCGCGTCTTTTCCGCCCCCGACGGGTCGCGCCTGCTAGATGTCCTTTCTGACAGCCGCAAGTATCAAAGCGAGGTGTCCACCCGCCTGTCGGAACAGGTGCTGGGCGCGCTGTGGGAACTTCTGCGCGGCTTCCAAGCCGCCGACGAAGCATCCGGCTTTCGCCTGCTGTCTGGGCTAAGCCGCAGCGACGATGGGCGCGGCCAGATCTATGGCGGCCTCCTGACCGTCATCATGCGCCTGGTATTCCTGCTGTACGCCGAAGACCAGGGCCTTCTGCCCGATGACCCCGTCTTTGCCCGCGGCTATGCCATCGGCGGTCTGTTTGAACGGCTGCGCGAAGACGCCGGGCGCTATCCCGACACCCTGGATCAGCGCTTTGGCGCCTATGCTTGGCTGTTGGCCACGTTTCGCCTGATCTTCGACGGCGGCGGCCACGGCGACCTGCACCTGCCGACCCGCCACGGCCAGCTCTTCAACCCCGACGAGTACCCGTTTCTAGAAGGCCGCGCCCAGGACGAAGCGCGCGTGATGGGCAGTGAAGATCCCATCTCCGTCCCGCGCGTGTCCGATGGCGTGATCTGGCGCGTGCTCGACAGCCTGCTGATACTCGACGGCGAGCGGCTCTCGTACCGCGCCCTGGATGTCGAGCAGGTCGGGTCCGTCTACGAGTCGATGATGGGCTTTTCCGTCTGCTCGCTGCCCGGCCGCGCCATCGCTCTGCGTCCCAAGGGCGTCGTCGTCGATCTGGATGCCCTGCTGTCGCAGCCTGCCGCCAAGCGCGCCGCCTATCTGAAAGATCAGGCCGAGTGTGATCTGTCCGCCGGTCCCGCCGCCGCCTTGCGCGATGCCCGGACCGTCGAGGATCTGGTCGCGGCCCTGGGTCGTCGCATCGCGCCGCAGACACCGCAGCCCTTGCCGCCCGGTGCGCTGTTCCTTCAGCCCGGTGAAGAGCGTCGCCGATCCGGGTCGCACTACACCCCGCGCGAGCTAACCGCGCCCATCGTCCAGACCACGCTGGCACCGATCGTCGCTGCGCTGGGCGACCGCCCGCGACCGCAGCAGATCCTGGATCTGGCCGTCTGCGATCCCGCCATGGGATCCGGCGCGTTTCTGGTCGAGACCTGCCGTCAGCTAGCCACCGCGCTGGTCAACGCCTGGGATGTCCACGCCTGCACGCCGACCCTGCCGCCCGACGAAGATCCGCACCTGTTCGCGCGCCGCCTGATCGCGCAGCGCTGTCTGTATGGCGTCGACAAGAACCCCTTTGCCGTAAACCTGGCCAAGCTGTCGCTGTGGCTGGCGACACTGGCCCGCGATCATGCGTTTACGTTTTTGGATCACGCGCTCAAGCACGGCGACTCGCTGGTGGGCCTTTCCGATGCGCAGATCGGCGCCTTTCACTGGAGCCCGCCCAGCCACGACTTTGGTCCGCTGTTCGCCGGCGTCACCGTGCGCGCCGAAGCCATCAGCGGCCTGCGTAAAAAGCTGTGGGCGATCGAGGAAGGCGAAGGCGACTACGACCGCCGCCGCCTGGCCTGGCGCGAAGCCGAAGACGTCGTGAACGATGTGCGCCGCGTCGGTGATCTGTGCCTGGCCGCGTTCTTTGCCCGCGAAAAAGACAAGGACCGCGAAGCCCTGCGCGGCACCTACCAGGCCCTGGTCCGCGACTGGCAGACCGGCGGCCACCGCGACGCCATCGACGCCGCGCTGTCCGACCTGCACGGCGGCGCCCACCCCATCTGCCCCCTGCACTGGGAGATCGAGTTCCCCGAAGTCTTCCGCCGCCCAAACCCCGGCTTCGACGCCATCGTCGGCAATCCGCCGTTTTTGGGAGGCAAGCGCATCAGCACGAACTTCGGCGACACGTATCTAGCGTGGCTGCAACAAGTTCACAGCGACAGCAACGGAAGCGCCGATCTGGTGGCGCACTTCTTCCGTCGCGCATTCACCCTGCTGCGCGACGGCGGCACGCTGGGCCTGATCGCAACCAACACGATCGCGCAAGGCGACACGCGGTCCAGCGGCCTGCGCTGGATCTGCACGCACGGCGGCGCCATCTATCACGCCACGCGAAGGTACAAGTGGCCCGGTCTGGCCGCCGTCATCGTCAGCGTCGTTCACATCCAAAAAGGAGCCTCGCCCGAGCGCAAGATTCTGGATGGCCGCGAGGTTCCGACCATCACCGCCTTCCTGTTTCACGGCGGCAGCCACGAAGATCCGAAGGCATTACAGGCCAATGCTGGGAAGAGCTTCATTGGCAGTTATGTCCTGGGAATGGGATTTACCTTTGATGATGGCAATCCCGAAGCGACACCAGTTGCCGAGATGCATCGACTAATTGCCAAAGATCCCCGGAATCGGGAACGAATTTTTCCGTATATCGGCGGCGAAGAACTGAATTCCAAACCAGCCCATTCTTATAGCCGCTATGTTATTAACTTCGGCGCAATGGATGAGGAAGACGCTCGACACTGGCCCGATCTAATTGATATTCTCGAAGAGAAGGTAAAGCCCGAGCGGATGTCGCTCAAACGTGCTCATCAATGGCAGAAATGGTGGCAATATTCCGATTATCGTCCTGGACTTTACCGTTCTATATTTGGCCTGGGGCGTCTTTTGTCGATATCACTAGTCACAAAACATATGAGCTTCGCATTTCTCCCATCGAATTATGTTTATTCTCATAAATTAGCGATATTCCCATTTTCGCAATACGCAGCATTTTCGGTATTGCAGTCTCGCAGTCACGAAAGCTGGGCGCTGTTCTTTTCCTCGACGATGAAAGATGACTTGAACTACTCCCCCTCCGACTGCTTCGAGACCTTCCCATTTCCTCCGAATTGGGAGTCCGATCCGCGGCTGGAGGAGGCGGGGCGGGTCTATTACGAGTTCCGGGCGGCGCTGATGGTGCGCAACGACGAGGGCCTGACCAAGACGTACAACCGCTTCCATGATCCGAATGAGCGCGACCCCGACATCCTGCGGCTTCGCGCGCTGCACGCAGACATGGATCGCGCGGTGCTGGCCGCCTATGGCTGGACCGACATCGCGACCGACTGCGACTTCTATCTGGACTACGAGATCGACGAAGCGACCTGGGGCGACAAGAAGAGGCCCTATCGCTATCGCTTCCCCGATGCCGTGCGCGATGATCTTCTGGCCCGCCTGCTGGATCTGAACCAAGCCCGCTATCGCGACGAGGTCGCGGCCGGTCTGCACCCCGGAGCCCAGCCCAAGGCCCCCGCCGGCCAGAAGCCCGCTCGCGCCGCCCGCCGCAGCGGTTCCGCGGCCGGGTCCCCGACGCCTGCGTCCGCGGCGGCGACGCCGGGGTCTGCTGCGGCCCCGCCCGGCTCTGCAGCCACCGCGCCCGACCCGACGCTGCCCGGCAGCCCCCCGCCTGCCCTCGCGGGCGCCGCGCCCCATGATGCCGTCGAGCCGGCGCGTCGCCCCCGCGGCCGTCCGCCATCGAAGGCCAAGCCCGTCGCCCCCGGCACCCTGGCCCTGTTTCCTGAGCCCCGCCCCGATGACGATGCCAACGACAGAAAAGAGGAAGCCAAGTGACCTCTGCCGCAGACCGCCCCCGCCCGCCCGCGCGCAGCGAAACGCCCCAGGACGTGCGCCAGTCGCTGGTGACCGCGCTAGAGCTTGACTTGATCGGCCCGCGCACCGGCCATGCTCCGCACGATCGCTATGCCGGCGAGGTGCTGCCGATCGCGCCGTCCAAGTGGTATCTGTCCGGTTTTTTATGCCCGTATGAAGCGCCGGCCAGTCAGCGCCGCGATGACGACGCCGACGACACCCTGGACGAAGTCCGCCGCGCCGCGCCCAGCGATGACGACAGCGCACCGGAGGCCGCCTCGGCCCGCCGCGCCTTCTTTCCGTCTTCGCTGGGTCTGTCGGTGCTGCTTCCCGCCGAGGTGACCCAGCTACGCGCCACGGTGCGCTGGGCCGACTATGTGCCGATTCCGCGCTCCGCGACCGCCGCCGGCGACCCAACAGACGCTGCCGCAGCCGATGGCACGCCCGCTGCCGCAGCCGACGCCGCGACCGATCGGGCCGCCCCGCATATCGACCCGCTATCGGCCAGTTCTTCCAAAAATTTATCGTCTAATTTATCGGTTAATTTATCTGGCAATTTATCGGAAACATCCGGCGACAGCCGCCGCACGCCGACGCCGGGTGCGGTCCCTGCGCCTGAACGAGCGGGCCGTGGCCACTGGCGACGCGTGCCGCAGCAGGTCGAGTGCGTCCTCGATCTGCGCGGTGGCCGGTCGCCGATTCGCCTGCCCGGCTTTCCCGATCTGCACCTGATGGTGTCGCTGCGCCCGGTGCGCGACCACGGCCTGCTGCCGCCGGGCACGCGGTCGGTGTCGGTGTTCTTGGTCAACCAGCGTCCGCCCGCCCCCGATGCGACGCGCGACGCCGCGTACCTGTTTCAGCCGCAGCTTGTCTTGCACAGCAGCGTGCCGTTCGTGCCGCGCCCCGACCTGCACGGCCAAGGCAGCGACGACAGCGATGAACGCGTCGCCGACCTGCAGTACCGCGATGTCGTCGAATACGCCGTCGGCCACAACGTGTCGGCGCTGGCTCTGCCCGACGCCGATGGCCGCTGCCGCGAGGTCCACAGCACCTGGATGCCGGTGGCCCAGGTCGAAAAGGTCGTCGCCGCCGACCTGGACGTGAACCTGGGCATGGAAGCGCTGGCCACCTGCCCGACGGCGCAGGCGGTGCAGACCCAGCTTGCGCCGCTGCTGTCGGCCTATGCCCGCTGGATCGACGACGAAAGCCAGCGCGCCCAGGATCTGCCGGATGCCGCACCGGGCGGCGACCCCGACGCCAGTCGTCGCGGTGTGGCGCTGGGGCTCCTGCGCAATGCCCGCCGCGTGCTGGAACGCATGCAGGCCGGGCTCGATGCGCTGGCCGATCCGCAGGTGCTGACCGCGTTCCGCCTGGCCAACCGCACCAGCGCCATCGCCATGCGCCAGCGCCTGTCGCACAACCGACCGGAAGCGCCGCCCTCGGCCCATCCGCCGACGACGTGGCGACCGTTCCAGCTGGCCTTCCTTTTGACCAACCTGGTCGGCATCGCGCGCCCCGATGACGCCGATCGCCGCGTCGTCGATCTGCTGTTCTTTCCGACGGGCGGCGGCAAGACCGAAGCCTATCTGGGCCTGGCGGCGTTTGCGATGGTGCTGCGAAGGCTGCGCGATCCGTCGCGGCAGTCGGCCGGAGTATCGGTGCTGATGCGCTATACGCTGCGCCTACTGACGCTGGATCAGCTAGACCGCGCCGCGACGCTGGTCTGCGCGCTAGAGCTAGAACGGCAGCAGAACGTCGCGCTGCTGGGCGACTGGCCGTTTGAGCTGGGTCTGTGGGTCGGCCTGGCCGCCACGCCCAACCAGATGGGCCGACGCGGCGACGGCAACAGCAACTCGGCGCTGGCCCGCACCATCCGCTTTCTGAACGACAGCGGGCGCAACCCATCGCCGATTCCGCTGGAAAAGTGCCCGTGGTGCGGCTGGAAGTTCAGCAAAGACAGCTTCAAGCTGTTGCCAAACAGCGACGAACCCAGCGACCTGCGCGTGATGTGCGAGCACCGCGCCTGCGCCTTTCACGGCCGCCGTCAGGCCCGCGGCCTGCCGATCCTCGGCGTCGATGAGCCGATCTATCGCCGCCTGCCGGCCTTTCTGATCGCGACGGTCGACAAGTTCGCCAGCCTGCCCTGGGTGGGCGAGACCGCCGGGCTGTTCGGGCGCGTCGACCGCTTTGACGACGACGGCTTTTACGGCGCGGCGTATCCCGGGCGCGGCAAGCCGCTGAAGCGCCCGCTGCCCCCGCCCGATCTGGTGATTCAGGATGAGCTTCACCTGATCTCGGGCCCGCTGGGCACGATGGTGGGTCTTTACGAATCGGTGATCGATGCGCTGTGCAGCCCGAACCTGGCGGGCGCTGCGCCGCGGCCCAAGATCATCGCCTCTACCGCGACGGTGCGTCGGGCAGAGCGGCAGATTCGCGCGCTGTTCGGTCGCCAGTCGGTCGAGATCTTCCCGCCGCCTGGCCCCGACCGCCGCGATTCCTTTTTTGCCAAGACGGTCTCGCCGCAGCAGCAGAACCCGCGCACCTATGTCGGCATCGCGGCGCAGGGACGCAACATCAAGGTCGTGCTGCTGCGCACCTATCTGTGCCTGATGGCGGCGGCGCAGAAGGCCTGGGACGAAAACGGCGGCGACAAGAACCCCGACAATCCCGCTGACCCGTACATGACGCTCTTGGGCTATTTCAGCTCGCTGCGCGAGCTTGGCGGCAGTCGTCGCATCGTCGAAGACGAGGTGCGCACGCGCTTGACCGATTATTTCCAGCGCCGGCTGCGCATCGGCGAGTCGCAGGGCCTGTTTAGGAAGCGCAGCCGCTGGAGCGAGCCGCGCGAGCTAACCAGCCGCGTACCCACGCACGAAGTCGCCCAGACCAAGGACGATCTGAAGCTGCGCGCGTCGGAAAAAGGCTGCGTCGATGTCGCGCTGGCGACCAACATGATCTCGGTCGGTCTGGACATCACGCGCCTGGGTCTGATGGTGGTGCTGGGCCAGCCCAAGACCGCATCGGAATACATCCAGGCCACCAGCCGCGTCGGTCGCGACGAGCGGCGGCCCGGCTTGGTGGTGACGCTGCTCAACATCCATCGCCCGCGCGATCGCAGCCACTACGAACGCTTCACCGCCTGGCACGACTGCTTTTACCGATCGGTCGAAGCGACCAGCGTCACGCCGTTTTCGCCGCGCGCCATCGATCGCGGCATCGCCGCTGCGACGGTGGCCTTGGCTCGCTTGGGACATCCGGGGCTGACCGCGCCGCGCAGCGCGCTGGCCATCAACAAGCACCGCGCCGAGCTAGGCTTTGTCGCCGATGTGCTGTCGCAGCGGGCCGAAGCCCACGACGCGCAGCAGTCGGCCGAACAGTGCGAGGCGCTGCGCAGCCGCGTGCGCAACCGCGTGGATGGCCTGCTGGACGCCTGGCAAGGCATCGCGCACAAGACCGGCGAGCTTCAGTACGCGATGGAGACCGGCACCGCGCCGCCGCTACTTTTCGATCCGCTGGATACCGACCTGGCCAAGCGCAGCCGCGAGGCGCAGCAGTTCAAGGCCCCGCGCAGCCTGCGCGATGTCGAGCCGACCGTGAACCTGTGGCTGCGCAATCCCGACGGCACACCGATGGATGGTGAGCCAGACGAGGACGCACGATGAACAAGCCAGGAAAAAAAATTCCTCCGACCGGAGAGCTTCGCCGCAGCCAGGTGCTGACGACCTTTGGCCCCGGTGCGATGCTGGATCTGCCGAAATACTCGGTGCTGATCGGCGGCCTGGAAGGCTGGCGCGGCGACAAGCAGCGCGTCTACGAAGACCGCCTGGAAAACTGGCTGTGCGAAAAGCTGGGGCAAAAAGAGCTGAAGCTGTTCGCGCCGCCGGTGCCGTCGGCCGACCCCACGGCCCCGCGCAGCGGCATCGACGTCTTCCAGTTTCCAGTGTGGTTTCTGGGGCAGGTCGACGAATTCTGGACGGCGCCCGACGGACGCAGATATCGCACGCGACCGCTTCTGCCCTGGGATCGCTTGGTCAAAGGCGGCTATCTGACGCGCGACCGCAAGATCAAGCCGGTGGTGCCAGTTCGCTTTGTGCAAGCCTGCGTGCGCGGCCACATCAGCGACATCGACTGGTATGGCTTCGTTCGCCGCGGCCACAAGACCGATCGCTCGGGCGAGCTATGGTTCGACGAAGGCGGCGCCGGCAACGACTTCGCCGAGATCTATGTCCGCGATGAAAAGATGGGCAACCAGCGGCGACCGCTGTCGGAAGCGGCGCTGCGCGACGGCAGCGGCCTGGGCTTCTGCGGGGGGCGCAGCCCGTGGCTGGGGCCGCGCGTGTTCGAGCGCTGCGATCGTCCGAATCGCCTGCTGACGCGCTCGGCCTCGAACGCCTATTTCTCGCAGACGGTCAGCGTGATCTCGCTGCCAGACCAAGATCACGCGCTGCGCACCGCAGTCGACCGTGTGTACGAAGACTTTTTGCAGTACTGCGAAGCGGAAGCCGATGTCCGGCGCGAGCGAAAAAAGGAAAAGGTGAAGCTGGCGCTGGAAGGCCACAGCGACGACGCGATCTGGGCCGATGTGCAGCGCCGCCAGGCCGGGGCCGCGCCCGCGGAAAAGAGCATCAAGCAGATCGAGCTAGAGACGCTGCTGTCGCAGAAAGACACGCTGGGCGACGATCAGCCGGACGGCGACTTCTATGCGCGGCGTCATCCGCTAGGCCCGCTGCCGCGCCCTGCGCAGGGCAAGCTGGATCGCCTGGTGCTGGTGCATCGCCTGCGCGAAGTGTCGGCGCAGATTGGCTTTACGCGCTTTGAAGCGATGATGCCGGACATCGATGGCGAGCTGGATCTGGACGTGCAGATGGCGCCGCTGTCGCGCGAACCCGGCTGGCTGCCCGCGACGGAAAATCGCGGCGAAGGCGTGTTCTTGGCGTTTTCCAGCGAAGCAATTGCGACCTGGCTGAAGCGACCCGCGGTGCGGCGTCGGGCGGATCAGCTCAGCGCCGGCTTTGATGTCTGGAAGGGACGCAGCGGCAACAAAGACGCGCGCTTCGTTGATCTGCCGTACATCATGCTGCAGTCGCTGTCGCATCTTCTGATCACCGCGCTGTCCCTGGACTGCGGCTATTCTGCAAGTGCCCTGCGTGAGCGCGTCTATGCCTCGCTCTCGACGGGATATGGCATCTTGCTGTACACCGGCACGTCGGGATCGGAAGGCAGCCTGGGCGGTCTGGTGGCGATGGGGCAGGACCTGGGGCGGCACCTGGAACGCGCGCTGGATCTGGGGCGGCTGTGTTCCAACGATCCGGTGTGCGCGCAGCACGATCCCGCCGATCGTCATGAAGAGCGCTTCCTGCACGGCGCGGCCTGCCACGGCTGCCTGCTGATCGCCGAGACCTCGTGCGAGCGGCGCAACGAGCTTCTGGATCGCGCGCTGGTCGTCCCCACCGTGGCCACCCCCGACGCCGCATTCTTCGACGAGGCGCCATGAGCCACGCGCTGCGCACGCTGGGCCGATCGCAGCTAGACAGCCTGGCCGCCGAGCTTCGCAGCGGTCGCATCCGCAGCCCGATCACGCGTGGCGCGCTGGCCCCGCACGTTCCCGATTCTGCGCTAGATGCGGTGTTCGCCGCGCTGCAATCGCTGGAGCGCGACGGCATGACGCCGCGCCACATCGCGCACCTGGTCGCCATCCTGGCCGAAGAGCGCGCCGCGGGTCAGCGCATGTCGGATCGCGTTCAGCTTGTCTGGTCACCGCCCGACCTGGATCGCATCGATGCCCGTGACACCGCCGTGGTCGTGCAGGAGCTATTTCGCCAAGCCAGAAGCTCGATCCTGATCTCGACCTTTGCGATCGATGAGAAGAAGCGCGCGCACGCGCTGTTTTCCGAGCTAGCCGCGCGCATGGACAGCGAGCCGCAGCTTGCCGTCCGCGTCTTTGCCAACCTGCACAGAAAGCCACGCGACACAACGCCTGCCGACATCCTGGTCCGCGACTTCGCCAAAAAGATTCGCGACGAGATCTGGCCCGGCACCCGCCTGCCCGATTTCTTCTACGACCCGCGCTCGCTAGACCCCGACACCAAGCGCCGCGCCGTCCTGCACGCCAAAGCCGTCATCGTCGACGCACGCTACACCCTGCTCACCTCTGCCAACTTCACCGAGGCCGCGCAGCAGCGCAACATCGAAGCCGGCGCGCTCTTCGATGATCCGCGCTTGGCCACGCGCTTGACGCAGCAGTTCAACCAGCTACTGGAAATGGGCCACTTCGCAGCGGTCGTGGGTTAGTTGGCGCCGCCGCACCTTCCCCCCCAACCTGCGATACGATGCCGCTTGAACGATGCCGCATCCAGGCGCGGCTTCATTCAACGTTTTCCAGACATCGCAGCAAAGGTCTACCCCTGTCCGCCCAGCACTGGGCCCCGGCCACCTGGACGCAGCTACGGAGCCCCAGTACGCGACGCCTTGCCGGCGGCGGATGGGATCCCTTATGTCAACTTATGCACGACGAGATACTTGTGGCGTTCGCGTGTAAGAAGGGGCGTGTGTTCGTCCTGCTGCACAAGGCAGATGGCAGACTCGGCGGCGCATCTTCGAGGGAGTCTGGGTCAACGAGTGGCACGAAATTTCATTAAGACCCTACAGCCCCGACGCTATGGTAAGCTTTGCTCAACACCATGATGAACGAAGGTCTGACCGCCAGGTTCCCAGAAATTACCAGGGACAGGTCGACTCATGGAAAAGCATTTGCAAGAGTCTCTCGTTCCCCAGCAACAGGTGGCAAAAGGCTCGGGTCGCGAGCAAGCCCGCTGGCCAGAAGAGCGACGGGCCCTAACAATGGCGACTGAGGTGTTGGGGCGACGAGGTAAGAAAGAGCGGGACCGTGCCCGCCGGTCTGTTGTCGGGATTACT
Organism: uncultured Myxococcales bacterium; assembly: GCA_937952145.1. GTDB lineage: Bacteria > Myxococcota_A > Polyangia > Palsa-1104 > JAEUJZ01 > JAEUJZ01. Next base: position 3,864 of record CALFYE010000105.1, on the reverse strand, counting down.
GCGTGACAGCAAGCCTTTGGCCAGCCGTTGACAGCCTAGTGTAATAAACAACTCAGCTAGGGACTACGATGATGTCTTCCCCTCTTCGCATCGCAGTAATTGGAACTAGAGGATTTCCAAATGTACAGGGAGGGATCGAAAAACACTGCGAAGAACTCTACACGCGACTTGCCAAACGTGGACTCAATGTCCGAGTATACGCGCGCAGAGGATACGCAAATTCACTGGTCGATTATGGGAATAAATTAGAAGTAGTCCCTCTTTGGACTATCCGAAATAAGTATATTGAGACATTGGTTCATTCTTTCGTCGCGGCTATCCACGCAGCTTCAGACCCAAAGCACTTTGACATCATACATATACATGGGATCGGGCCATCAGTTGTAGTTCCACTCCTCAAACTTCTAGGCTTTGCAGTTGTGGTCACAAACCATGGAGCAGACTATCAACGGCAGAAATGGGGAAACTTGACCAGAGGCATTCTGCGGTTGGGCGAATTTCTGGGCACTTGTCATGCAGATGCAGTGATCGCCGTATCTCAACATATTCAGCAATTTCTTGAACAGAAATACTCACGCCCAGTCTTCTACATTCCCAATGGAATGACAGCGCCTCAGCCTACCCACGCAGGCTCGTTCTTGCGCGAGCTAGGCGTATCACAGAGTTGCTATTTTCTCTCGGTATGCCGTTGGGTTCCAGAAAAAGGGCTACACGATCTATTAACGGCTTTTTCACGCCTCGATACTGATTGGAAATTAGTAATCGCGGGGAGGGCTGATCATCCTGACAATTATTCTATATCCCTCAGAGCCCAGGCAAAGCAGGATGCGCGGGTTGTTTTACCTGGATATGTGACAGGCACACATTTGACCGAACTATACTCCAATGCAGGACTCTATATTTCGCCTTCATATCACGAAGGGCTTTCGCTCTCGATACTTGAGGCGATGAGCTATAATCTTCCAATTGCATGTAGCGATATACCTGCCAATGTTGAACTTATCGCTGACGAGCAGTTTCATTTTCGCGCTGGAGATATTGAGGGACTTCTACAAGCAATGCGCGCAGCTGTAGCTGGCAACACTCCACGCATTTTGGATTCCACTAGTGTGATCTTGTCTGAATTTCGATGGGATGATATCGCAGAAAAGACGGATGCCTTATACAGAAAATCAATAGACTGATTACTGCCCAATATAAGGAGAGGGACGATGTTTCTTCTGCCGCATGCAGAGCCACATCAGCGCTACCAACCGGAAGATGCGGTTGTCGTGCTGACATATCGTTGCAACTCTCGCTGCGCCATGTGCCATATTTGGCAGTCTGATCAGAGTGGCGTCGGCGAGTTGACTCCATCTGAGTACGAAAGAGCGTTACCGAATACACTGCGGTACGTGAACCTCACCGGCGGCGAGGTTTTTCTCCGAAATGACCTCGCCGAGGTTATCGATGCCGTTCGACGGGCGGCTCCATTGGCGAGCGTCGTGGTTTCCACCAACGGCATGCAACCTCAGCGGACTCAGTTGATGCTTCCTGCGATTTTGGCTGCAAATCCAAACGTGGGATTTGCAGTCTCGATCGACGGTGATGAGACAACGCATGATAGGATCCGCGGCGTCAATGGGGCTTGGCGCCGAGCTCGCGAAACCATCGAGGTTCTGCGAAATGCTAGTCTAGCAAATATCCGAATAGCATTTACCGCCTCATCCACCGGCGCTGGGAGCAATGTATCCTTGTTAGGAGTGGTTTACGATTTATCCAGAGAACTAGGGGTCGAGTTCACTTGCGCCATTGCACATAATTCTGAACACTATTTTCACATTAAGTCCAACCGCAGAGTGCCACCTGAAGAATTAGGGCCTCAGTTGGATCGTGTAGCTCGGACCGAGCTACTGACCTCCGAGGTGAAGAGATGGTACCGCGCCTATTTCTATCATGGCTTGCTAGAACACGCCAGGGCAGGAACCCGCCCAACACCGTGTGAGGCGGCGCACACAAGCTTCATGTTAGATCCAATTGGCAATGTATTCCCGTGCAATATTCTTAATCTTCCGATAGGCAATGTCCGACAGACAGCATTTCAATCTATTTGGGAGTCGTCGGTAATGCATGCTACGCGGGAGGTTGTTCGTAATTGCGACCAGCCTTGTTGGATGGTTTGCACCGCACGGGCAAGCATTCAGAGGGATCAGAAATTGGTCATGTCATGGATTGAAAAAAACAAAGAGCGTGCCCATTTGGGGCTCCCTGTACTAGCGGCAATAGCCACCTCAGATAAGCTCCCGTGAACTAAGAGATGAACGCCTCTGAGAAAATTAGGGAAATCCCGCCAGAAAGACTCGTGATCTTCTTCGGGGCCGGGATGTCGCGTGGGGCGCCGGCGTGCCTTCCACTTGGTAGGGATCTACTTCGAAAGACTCTCCATCTACTGGATAGTAATGCTGGACACAGGCACGAGATTGAGACTTTCTTGCTGGCTAGGCCAACATCCCTGGAACGAATTTTTGCCTCAATGAATGAGGCGTTCGGTTATCGAATTAGTCGACTATACCAGTGTTTAGACAACCGACAGACTAGTGACTTACGTTCCTTCAACGCCTGCCATGTATGGATTACTGAGCTTGCTCGCCGCGGTGCTATTTTAGTTACGACGAACCAGGATTTATTGATTGAAGAAGCGGCTCTGGCTCGAAATATATCATTGAAGCGAGTGATCAGACACAAAGACTTCGTGAAGCATTGGAATTATCTGAAATTGCATGGCAGTGTTGACATTCCCAGATCGCTGACCGTGGTGCTTGAACGAACAAGCGTGTTGCCAGAATGGAAAACAGCGATACTCAAGAAACTTGCGCAGGATCGCTATTTTTTGTTCTGTGGATATGGAGGATGGGATCTCGATATCTTGCCGTTTATCGACAGTATTCCTCCCGAACGAGTGGTCTGGTACGAGTTCTCCGGCATGCCGAGTAGTTCGCATATTCTACGGATATTCGAAAGCTCTGTCCTGGATGACTGGCTTATTCAAGGCAACTGTTCGGATGATTACTTATTTGTAGACTTACTGGGGCTGCCAGCCCGGGCCTCATGTCCAGCCGATGGCGACTCAACCGCTTGGTCGCGGGAACTGGAACATTTAGTGCATGAGATGACTGATGAGTATCAGAAGAAAGTCGCTTTGGCCGCTGCGCTGAACACCTCTTGGAATGGGGCGGGAGCACTTGCCGTTCTACAGGAAGCTCTTGGCCACTGTGGCGATGATTGGCGTCGTCAGTATGCTTTGCATCTAGGGATGGCGAAAGCTTACGCGAGGGTAGGCAAGGATCAGCAGCAGTCCGTGGAAATCCGGAACGCAACTGTGATACTTCGGCGGCATCATGCTGATCCAAATTTTGCGCTATTCGAATGCCAAAGACTGTTACAAATGATTGAATTTCACCACTGCAAGGACGTAGATAAACAGGTTTCCAAGGCGTACATGCTCTTGAGAAAAGCACATACGGTCTTTGATCGGATGGCTAAGGCATTACGCAGATCTAAAGCTTCCCTGCGATGCCAGCAGCTACTGTTGTTCTATGATGGCGAAGTCGGCCTAAAATATGCCTTAATTAAGGGTGACCGTAATGCAATTGGTATGGCCAGAGGGGCTCTGGAAAGACTAATGGTAGACTACCAGGCAGATTTTGAATTATTGACCGATGCGGCCATTATTTTGGCAAAAGTGCTATTTTCATTAGGAGAAATTGAGAATGCATTGCGAACGGTCAAAAAAGGGCTTTATCTGGCTGAACGAATCTTTAAGCCTCATGCTATTAATCACGCTTCGAAGGTTATTGCGCGCATACATATCAAGCGTCATGAGGA
>CALFYE010000104.1 GCA_937952145.1 uncultured Myxococcales bacterium | reverse complement strand
CCGCCGTGCGCAGGATGGATGTGGTCGGCCGCGCGCAGGTTTCCGCCGTGCGCAGCGGGGATGTCGGCGGCCGCGCGCACGCCCCCGCGGTGCGTAGTCAGGATGGCGGTCGCTGTGTGCACGCCTCCGGAGCGGGCCGCGAGATTGCGATTGACCCCAGGTGGCTCGCAGATACGATGCGCCGCATGCGGCCCCTTCCTTCCCAATCGCAGAGCGCAGAGATTCGGTGGTGGCGTCGGTCCGGCTGGAGCATGGCTTCGGCCCTGGGCTTGATGTTGTTCTTGTCGCTGTCCGGCTGTGGCAAGCCGGGGGTCGGCGATCCCTGCAAGGCCGATGCAGAGTGCGCGGCGGTCGGCATGGGGGCGCGCTGCCTGGGCGAAAAAGAAGGCTTCCCCAACGGCTACTGCTCGCTGGACTGTGCCGCCGACGCCAAGGTGTGCGGCGATGGCAAGAGCTGCGTCGCGCTCGCCGAGTCCACCCCGCCCGTGTGCGTTGCCGGCTGCAGCAAGAGCGGCGACTGCCGCGACGGCACGCAGTGCTACGAGGGCATCTGCCAGCCCAAGTGCAAAGCCGACACCGACTGCCGCTCCGACGGTCATGTCTGCCAGGATGGCGCCTGCGCCGAGCGGCCGGGCAAGAAGCCCGGCGAGACCTGCGGCAGCGACACCGACTGCCAGTATCAGGCCTGCCTGGGCGGAAGCTGCGCCCTGTCCTGCCAGCGCGAGACCGCCTGCGGCGAGAGCCAGACCTGCGCCCTCGATCGCGATGCCAGCAAGGTGCGCGGCTCGTGCATCGCTCGGCGCGCAGTCTCAAAGACGCCGCTTGTGAGCTGCCTGGATGACTCGCAGTGCCAGCAGGGTAGCTGCTTGATGGGCGTGTGCTTGGTGATGTGCCAGGATGCTCGCGACTGCAAGAGCCTGGGCGAGGACTCGGGCACCCCACAGTGTGTCGAGCTGCCAGCGCCGCTGCGCAAGCTGGCGGCGAGCAAGTGGCCGCGCATGAAGGGCTGCCTGCCGGCCAACACTGCGCTCGCCGGAACCTACAAGGCCAGCGACACGCTGCTGGTGCCAGCAACCGCACGCTCGGCGACGTTTGTGATGAGCGCCAAGGATCAGAGCGACGCGATTGAAGTCGGTATGCAGTGGATCAACGACGCCAGCGGCAAGGATATCTATGTCGTGCCGTCGCCCACTGATCCCAACGGCTACTTCCGTCAGGCCATCCGCCATCAGCCGAACCTCGGCAGCTCGACGCTGCTCCTGTCGGGAGCGCCGCAGCGCTTGCCACTGGCGTCGGCGCCATATCCCTTCCAGGCGTTTGGGCTCGACCTCATGACCATGCTCAACACGGATGCGCAGGTCACGGTCGTCTATAAGCTCGCCGATGCCTCGCCCAAGACCAAGACGACGGGCCGCCTGCCGCTGCGCATCCACATCACGGACATGTCGGGGCTGCCGAGCACCTGCAACCTGCGCACGCTCAAGGCCAGCAACGCCGCGATGCTGCTTGAGCCGATGGTGCGTAAGCTGCAGTCGATCTGGGCGCAGGCCAACTCCGGGATCACGTTTGAGCCCATCGACTTCGTCGATAGCGATGCCCCGAATTCGATCGATGCCAACAGCGATACCGGCCTGGGCCGCGCGCTGCAGGCAGCCTCGAAGAACTCGGGCGGTGGGTCCGATCTGGTGCTGGTGCGGGCCATCAACCCCAACGGCGTACTCGGCATTGCCGGCGGCATTCCGTCGGCCCCGGGCCTGAAGAATAACCCCCGCACCGGTGCGGTATTCGCGACCAGCCTGCTGTGCGCTGGCGTCGGTTACACGCTGGAGTCGCTGGGGCAGACGGCAGCGCACGAGCTAGGCCACTCGTTTGGCCTGTCGCATGCCATTGAGTCGCGCGGCCAGACCGATGCGCTGGGCGATGGCGTAAACCCGTCGGAGTCGACGAAGCAGGGCAAGGCGAACCTGATGTACTGGTCGGCCGAGGGCGGCGAGAGCCTGACGGCGGAGCAGGGCCAGGTGCTGCGCTCGATGCCGCAGGTTCGCTAGCCAAGCAGGCTGTGTGCTGCGGCGAAGAGCCGCCCCTCAGCCCCGTACGAAGCCCGTTTAACGAGCCCGTTTACCGAGAGAGACGACGATGAAACGAGCGACCTTGACTGCCCTGTTTGCGCTGCTTCCGATCTGGGGCAGCGCTGTACCAAAGGCGACGGCAGCCCCGCGCTACAAGCATCTGTCGCGGCCGCGGAGTGCACCGAATGCCAAGACCCCGGCGCAGCTTGAGGCGGCGGTGCGGACCTTGCTGGAAGGCTACGAGCCGCTCGATGTCGGGCACGGGATGGCCGAGCTAGGAGCGCCGGCCGCCGAGGTCCTGCTGCGTCTGATCCAGGCCCCGAGCACGCCGGAGCTTGTGCGTCTGCGCGCGGTCGAAGCGCTGGGCTATGTCCCGACGCCGGCCGGTCAGGCCTATCTGCGCGAGACCGTGGCCAAGATCGGCACCGTCGATGACGAACGCGTCTTTACCCTGGCGGCTGCACTGCGTGCCCTGGGCGGCTTTGGCGCCAGCGAGCTGCCGTCGGTGTCGCTGTTCTTGGAACACGCCAGCCCCGTCGTCCGCGAAGCTGCGGCTGCGGGGATGGCGCAGATGCGCTCGGATACCGTCCTGCCGGCCCTGCAGCGGCGCCTCGCCGTCGAGCGGGATAGCGGCGTCAAAGAGACGCTCAGCAACGCCATCTCGCGCCTGGCTGCCGCTCCCAACCCCGCCGTCCGTCGCTAAGCCGTCTCGTTGCGCGGGTCGGCGTGGGCCGCCGCGCGGGCTCCGCGATAGAGCAGAAAGGCCGACAGCAGGCAGGCCAGCGGGGCGACGAGCAGCGAGTGGCGCATCTGGAAGGGATCGACCGCCACGCCCAGCACGTCGTTGAGCTTGCCGATGCAGGGCGGCGCGATGCCCGCAGCGATGGCGTTCACGATGAAGAAATAGACGCCGATGCCCAGCCCGCGCAGCTTGGGTCCAGCGATGTCCTGCATGTCGGCGGCGGCTGGTCCCAGCCACGAAAGCCCCGTCCCCATCAGCACGCCGTAGCAGACGAAGAACAGCCGCAGCGAGTCAGTCCGCAGCAAGCACAGCCACGTCGCCGCCGAGCACAGCGCCATGACGGCGCAGAACAGCATGCGCCCGCCGCGATGCCGACGTCGCCAGGCATCGGCTCCCAGTCCACCGGCCACCGAGCCCAGCAGGCCGCCTACCGTCGCCGCGATCCCGGTATACAGCCCGACCTCCGACAGCGGCAGGCCGCGCGTCCGCGACAGATAGCTGGGCAGCCACATGCTCAGACAGGTCGCGGCCATCGACGAGAACGCGTAGCCGAGGTAGTGGTAGCGCAGGGCGGGGATGGAAAACAGGTGGCGGATCTCCGCTGCGCGGCTGGGGGTCGGCCCGGCTGCGGGGGAGGCTTCCGGTTTGGGCGCCGCGGCGGGCTCGGCCTCGCGATCGCGCTGACCGCGCCGGGGCTCGCGCAGCAGGTACACGACGACCGACAGCAGCACGCCGGGGAAGCCGAGCAGGAAGAACGCCCAGCGCCAGCCGTACTGCTGACCCAAGCGCCCGCCGAGGTACAGCGCCAAGCCGGCGCCGATCGGAATGCCGGCCGAATACAGCGCGCTGGCCGTGGCTCGCAGCCGAGGCGGAAACAGATCCGACAGCAGGGACAGCGCCGCCGGACCGAGTGTCGATTCGCCGACCCCGACCAGCACGCGACAGAGAAACAGCGTCCTGAACTGACCTGCAAAGCCGGTCAGGCCGGAGCAGACGCTCCAGATCAGCAGGCCGACCGCGATCATGTTCTTGCGCACCAGCCGATCGGCGAGCCGACCGCAGGGGATGCCGAGCAGCGTGTAGAAGATGACGAACGCTGTCGAGCCGAGGAGTGCCATCTGAAAGTCGCTGAGCTGAAGCTCTTTTTTGATCGGCGGAAACAGGATGAAGATCAGCGATCGATCGAGGTAGTTGAGGACGTAGACCAGGCACAGGAGCGCGAGCACCGCGTACGAAGACGGCGGCACCTCGGCGGACACCGGGTCCGGTGCAGGCGTAGGCGCAGGCGGCGCTGCGACCGACGGATCTTTCGACATGGAGCGTATTGTAGAGGTCGGCGACGGCAGCGCGTGGGCTTCCAGGTCAGCGACGGGAAGCTTGGGAGATGAGGAGGGGGCGGAGTGGGGGGAGGGGGAAAGTACCGACTACAGGTTGAAGGTGCCGCAGCGCAGGTACTGGCCGCGACCGGTGCGCCCCAGACAGACCGCGTTCTTGCCGGCTCCGGCGCGGGCGTCGATGACCAGCTCGCCGCGCGACAGTACATAGCGCGGCGCGCCGAGCACGGTCTTTTCGGGGTAGGCGGCGTAATCGACGCGCATGTGCAGGTTGTCGTGCGACAAGAGCAGCGCCTGCTTTGGATCCCAGATCACCAGGTCAGCGTCGGCGCCGATGTTCAGCGAGCCCTTGCGGGGATACAGGCCGAAGATCTTGGCCGGCGCGGTGCTGGTGATCTCGACAAAGCGGTTGAGCGAGATCTGCCCGTGATTGACCGCGTCGTGCAAGAGGTGCAGGCGCGTCTCGATGCCGGGCATGCCGTTGGGGATCTTGGCGAAGCTGTCGCGGCCCAGCGTCTTCTGATCTTTCATGCAGAATGGACAGTGATCGGTCGACACCACCTGCAGGTCGTAGTTGCGCAGGCCGCGCCACAGGTGCTCGTGATGATGCTTGGGCCGCAGCGGCGGCGTGCAGACGTACTTGGCGCCGTCGAAGGGATCCTGCTCGCTGCCGCGCAGCGCATCGTCGTCGAGGAACAGGTACTGCGGACAGGTCTCGGCATAGGCCGGCAGGCCGCGGTCGCGCGCTTCCATCACCCGCTCCAGCGCGCGCTGCGCCGACAGGTGCACGATGTAGACGGGCACCTTGGCCATCTCGGCCAGCGCAATGGCGCGCTCGGTGCCGGTGGCCTCGGCGGCCTCGGGGCGGGTGAGGGCGTGATAGATCGGCGCGGTGTGGCCGCGCTGGATGGCGCGCTCGACCAGGATGTCGATGGGCAGGCCGTGCTCGGCGTGCATGCAGATCAGGGCGCCAATCTCGCCGGCTCGCAGCATGCACTTGAAGATCGACTGGTCGTCGAGGAGGAGGACGCCGGGATAGGCCATGAACAGCTTGAAGCTGGTCACGCCCTCGCGCACCATGTCGGCCATCTCGTGCAGGCTGGCCTCGGGGGCGTCGGTCATGATCATGTGGAAGGCGTAGTCGATGACCGCCTTGCCCTGCGCCTTGCCGTGCCAGGTGTCGAGCGCCTGCCGCAGCGTGCCGCCCTTCTGCTGGATGGCGAAGTCGATCACCGTCGTCGTGCCCCCGAAGGCAGCGGCGCGCGTCCCGGTCTCGAAGTCGTCGCTGCTAGTGGTGCCGCCAAACGGCATGTCGAGGTGGGTGTGCGCGTCGATGCCGCCGGGCAGGACGTAGCAGCCGCTGGCATCGATGACGCGGACATCCGCTCCCAGCGGCTCACCGCCCAGCGAACCCGCCGAGCCCGCGCTGGCGCTCTCGGCAATGCGTACGATGCGCTCGCCCGACACCAGCAGGTCGGCCTGGTAGGTGTCGGAAGCCGTGACTAGGGTACCGTTCTTGATCAGCGTTGTGGCTGCGTGCGGGCTCATGCTCACCGTCCTTGCTGCCGTCCGGACCTCGCGTCCCGACTGGCTGCGCGGAACCTACCACGAATCGCGCGTGATCTAGCGCGCGGCGCGGGAGCGCGTGGTCAGCATGCTCCACAGCAAAAACACGCCGAAGCCGCCGCAGGTGTAGAGCGCCCAGTCGGCGCGCTCGAAGTCGCCGCGGCCCTCCCAGATGATCGATGCGGCAAAGGCGGCGATGCCGCAGGCGGCGTAGATGAGCTGGTGTCCCAGGGTGTAAAGCAGCCGGGCGCCCTCGTCGACGCCGCGGAAGCGCACTTCCAGCTGACCGCGCTGGGCTCGCGAAAGAAAGCGCCGCAGATCGCCGGGCAGAGCCAGCGCTGTGCCCAGCACATCGCGTGTCGTCTCGACCAGCATGCGCGACAGGTCGCGATCTTTGCCCAGCACGAACTCGGTGATGTAGGGCTGGATGACCTGCATCGGCTCCAGCTTGGGATCGAGCTCCGTGCACAAGCCGAGCAGCAGGAGCAGCGTGCGTTCGAGGAGGATCCACTCTTTGGGCACGTGGAAGTGCTGGAGCAGATCGCGCAGCGAGACGTTGAGGCGGCGCAGATCCGACAGCACCTCGAACTTCATCTCGGGTCGCAGCCGAACGTCGCTGAGCGAAAACGAGTCGAGCTTGACCTCGGCCTGCAGCTTGTCGTGAAAGAAGTCGACGACTCGCTCAAAGATCTCGGGGTCGGCGCCGCGGGCGATAAAGCCCATGTCTTTCATCGCGCTGACCAGGCGCGGCGTATCGCGGGTCAGGGCCGATTGCAGCGTCTCGACAATGCCGCGCCGCATGCGCGGCGAGAGCTCGGCCACAGCGCCAAAGTCCAGGAACACCAGCGTTGCAGCGCCCTCGCTAGCGTCGCCTCCGCCGGGCAGGACGAGCAGGTTTCCGGGGTGTGGATCGGCGTGATAGATGCCATCGCGGAAGATCTGCTGGCAGTACGCGGTGACGACGGTGCGGGCCAGCGCCGAGCGATCGATGCCCAGCCGATCGAGGCGAGCCAGGTTCGAGACCTTGATGCCCTCGACCCAGCGCGTGGTCAGGACGCGGTGGGTTGAAAAGTCGCGGAACACCTCGGGGAAGGCCACGGCGAGTGGCGAAGCCCGTTCGCCATCGAGACGCAGGCTGGAGGCGGACGAGGCGGTGAAGTTTTCGGCGATGCGCTGCGAGTTCTTGGCCTCTAGCTCGAAGTCGAGCTCGGCCAGGATCATGTCGCGGATCTCGGAGAACACGGCCTGCATGCCGTGCTGCGGCGCCAGCCAGTGCAGGATAGAAAAGATGCGGCCGAGCGCGCGCAGATCCAGTCGCACGATCTGGTCGATGTCGGGGTACTGCACCTTCACCGCAACGTCGATGCCCGAAAACGTACGCGCGCGATGCACCTGACCGATCGAGGCCGAAGCCACCGGGGTCTGCGAGAACTGGGCGAAGACCTGCAGCGGCCCGCGCCCTTTGAACTCTTCGCGAAAGCGCTTCTCGATGTCTTCGTACGGTCGCGGCGGCACGCGATCCTGCAGCGTGGTCAGCTCGCTGCGAAACTCTTCCGGCAGGACGTTCGACAGGATGCTGATTAGCTGACCGACCTTGATGAACAGTCCCTGCAAGCGCTCGATGCCGCGCAGGATGCGGCGGGCGTTGCGCAGGTGCGTGGCGGTCATCAGGCGCAGGGCTCGCTCGTCGGAGGCAAAGCGCAGGCGGAAGCGCAGCCAGTAGTAGCTGGCAATGACCACGAAGGTCACGCGATAGGCCAGGAGCAGCCGCAGAAAGCCACGCGGCGCGATCTGGCGCTGCCCCTGCGGCGGCAGGGCCGAGGATGAGCTCCCTGCGCTGATCTGCGAAGGCTCACTCATCGTCGGGGCTAGCGGGCGGCGCGATTCCCGGATCGCTGGGACGGGGCGTCGATTCCTCGCCGGTGTCGGAGGCGGTGCCGATCTCGGGTCGCGAGGTCTCTTCCAGCTTGCGGTACAACGTCTTGCGGTCGAGCCCCAGGCGCTGCGCGGCGCGCGTCTTGTTGCCGCCCTCTTCTTTCATCACGCGCTGGATGTACTCGCGCTCAAGCTCGGCCAGGGTCAGGTTGCGCTGCACAGCATAGTCGACCAGATCGCTGGGGCGACGCTCGCGCATGGCGGCCGGCAGATCCCCCGGCGTCACCTGCGGACCCTCGCACAAGGCCACGGCGCGCTCGATGATGTTTTCTAGCTCGCGGACGTTGCCGGGCCAGCCGTGCGAGAGCAGGATCTTCAGCGCCGACTGGCTGAAGCTCGACACACGCTTCTGGCTGCGCTCGGCGGCGCGCGAAAGGAAGTGATCGGCGAGCGGCAGCAGATCTTCGGCGCGCTCGCGCAGCGGCGGCAGATGGATCTGCAGCACGTTGAGGCGATAGTAGAGGTCCTCGCGGAAGGTGCCGCCCCGCATGCCGGCCGGCAGATCTTTGTGCGTGGCCGAGATGACGCGGACGTCGACTTTTTCCGATCGCGTCGCCCCCAGCGGACGAATCTCGCGCTCGGCAATGACGCGCAAGAGCTTGGCCTGCAGGGCCGGCGAGAGGTCGCCGATCTCATCGAGAAACAGCGTGCCGCCATCGGCTTCAACGAACATGCCGGCGCGATCGCTTCGGGCATCGGTGAAGGCGCCGCGCTTGTGGCCAAACAGCTCGCTCTCCAGCAGGGCATCCGGGATGGCGGCGCAGTTCACCGGCACAAACGGTCGCTTGGCGCGCGGCGAGTTGAAGTGGATGGCTCGCGCCACCAGCTCTTTGCCGGTTCCTGATTCGCCGGTGATCAGCACGTTCACCGACGAGCTGGCCATGCGGCGGATGAGGTTGAAGACTTCCTGCATCTGCGGCGAGCGGCCGACGATGTTTTCGAAGCGATAGGGACGCTCGACCTCGCGCTGCAGGCGGCTGACTTCTTGGCGCAGCCCGCGCTCTTCGAGCGCCTTGTCGGCGGCGAGGATCAGCGCCTCCATGTTGAAGGGCTTGGTGATGTAGTCGTGCGCCCCGAGGCGCACCGCTTTGATGGCGGTGTCGATCGAGCCGAAGGCGGTGATGACAATGACGTGCGGGGCCGCAAAGCTCTCGCCTGCCCCGCGGCCGCTGCCGGTGATCTCGCGCAGCATGTCCAGGCCATCGAGGTCGGGCATGCGCACATCGGTCACGACGAGATCGATGCCGCCGCGTCGCACTCGCTCGATGCCCGCCCGGCCACCTCCCGCCGTCTCGACGACAAAGCCTTCTTCGCTCAGCGTGTCCTGCACTAGCTCGCGCATGGCGGCATCGTCTTCGACGATGAGCAGGGTGTAGCGGCCCCGCGCGAGCTTGGTGGCCTCGCCCCGGCTATCGGAGGGTGGGGGCGGTGGCGTCGATCGTCCGCGCCCGACTGGAGTCGGGGGGACGGCAGGGAGCTTGCTAGTGTTTTTAGGGGGCTGCGCCATCGCGAAAATCGAGCCCCATCATATCGCCGCTTTTGCGGCGGACTTGGCGGGATTTTTCGGGGTTGTGGTGCTGACTTCGCCTGCGCTCACCGCGAGAGCTGCGTCCGACTCGATGGCGGGCAAAAAGACGCGGAAGATGGTGCCGCCGCCCTGGCTGGGAGCGCGCCGCTCGCACTCGATCCAGCCGTCGTGATCCTTGACGATGCCGGCCGACACCGACAGACCCAGCCCACTGCCACCGCTGCGCTCGGGATCCGAGTCGGCGTTCTTGGTCGAATAGAACGGCTCAAAGATGCGGCCGAGGTGCTCCTCGTCGATACCCACCCCGGTGTCTTCGACGGCCAGCATGACGTAGGCACCTGGCGAGGCGCGGTCGAGGCCCGGCCGCTTGCGCACCAAGCCCTGAAGCTGCAGTCCCAGCCGTCCGCCCTCGGGCATGGCCTGGATCGCGTTCATGCACAGGTTTAGGCACACCTGCTGCAACTGATCGGCATCGCCCAAGACGACAGGCTGGCTTGGTCCGGGTGACTCCTCGGCCAGCGGCTCGGCGCCCTCGCTTCCCGTCGGATCAACAACGATGCCCGCCTGCAGCGCGTAGGGCTGGACGGTGGCCGCGACGCCCCGCGTCTGCAGCTGATGTTCCAAGAAATCGAGGGTGCTGGCGCAGACAGCGCCTAGATCGACCGGTCCACGCGCCGGGGCTTTGCGGCGCGCATAGTCGAGGAGCTGTTGGATGATCTTGGTGATGCGCTCGGCCTGCGTGGCGATGATCTCGGCGTTTTTGGTGACGGCTTGCGGATCGTCGGCCCGTCGGGCCATGACGCGGGCGCGACCGCCGATGACGTTGAGCGGTGTGCCGACCTCGTGCGCGATTCCCGCCGCCAGCTGACCGATAGTCGCCAGCTTGTCCGAGTGTCGCAGGCGCTGCTCCAGCTGCAGCTTGGCGTCGACACCTGCGAGGATCTCTTCGCGAGCCTGACGTAGGGAGCGCGTCATCTCGTTGAAGCGATCGGCGAGCAGACCGACCTCGTCGTTGCGCTCGCGCAGGATGGCTCCGGTGTAGTCGCCGCGCGTGACCTCGTCCACGCCGGTCACCAGACGCAGAAGCGGTCGCGTCATCTCCGAACGCACCGTCAGGCTAAGCAGCAGCACCAAGAGCAGCGACAGCGAGCCGAGCGTCAAAAAGGCATCTCGCACCGCGCGATCGTAGGCCCGATCGACCTCGGTCTCGGGGCGCAGGATGTCGACGGCCGCGACGATGCGATGCTGGCTGCCGCGCAGTGGAAACATGTAGGCGTAGACCGGGCGGCCGCCGATGACGATGTGCTCGCCGTAGGGCTGGCCGGTGATCTCCGATACGCGGCGCAGACGCTCGGGCCGACTGGGGTCAGAGGGCGGGGGATTCTGCGCCGAGGTCTCGCCCTTCCCGCTGTCGGTCTTGCCAGCCTCGGGAACTCCTGGAGCCGGCGCGGTCCCCTGCTGTCGGCTGCGCTCGGTGCCGTAGGCGGCGCTCTCCTGCGGTTGGATGAGGTCCAGGTAGACCACCTCGGTATCGCGCTCGGCCCCTTGCAGACGGCGGATCAGCCCCGGCAGGTCTTCGAACAGCCCATCCTGCAGCGCCGCCTGTAGCGAGACGGCCAGCGCCGAGGCGAAGAGCTGGGTGCTCTGTTCGTGGGCCAGCGACAGCTCCGCCCGTCGGGCCCGCAGGCTGAAGAAGCCGTAGAGCCCGAGCGTCGCGACGACCAGCAGCACCGTCAGCAGGGTGACTCGGGTAGCAATGCTCACAGCGGTCCAGTGTAGCTAAGCGGACCACAAAACGGTGCATCTGCCTGTGATTCTTTGCTTCTTTGCGTTGATTCTTTTTTTCTGGGTATCTAATGATGAGTCGGAAAATCATCAATTAATGAGGAACGACGCCACAGGAAACCTACTTTTCCTGTTTTTCCTTGCTTAGGTCTTGGAACACGTTACGGAGGAGCTTATCCATGAATCGCTTAGCGATTCACATCCCCGCCTTTCTCTCGGTCCTGCTGCCGACCGTCTCCGCGGTGGCGGTGCTGGGCTGCAGCGCCGACGGCGAGCTTTTGGGTTCGCTACAGGGCACGGCCAATGCGGCTCTGCACGGGCCATTGCGGGGCTGGCAGGATTTGGCCCGGCGGCGCGAGGGAGCTACAGCGCGTGTCTTTGAGCGCGCGAGGGCCAGCACTGGGGCGCTATCCGCATTTCTACGCGCGATGCCCAAGGGCGCGGATCTGCATACCCACTTATCTGGTGCCGCAAGTACGGAAAACCTCATTCGCTGGGGCCAGAAAGACGGTATGTGCGTTCGCACCAGCGATGCCACAGTAGTGGTGCCGCCCTGTCTGCCAGATACCGTGCCGCTATCCGCCGCCTTCCCTGGCAGCCCTCTTTATCAGTCGCTGGTGTCGTCCTGGTCGCTCACCGACCGGACTGCTCCGGTGCGCGAGCGTCATCAGCGTTTTTTCGATGCCTTTGGCAAGTTTTCAGTCGTCGCCAACAGCCACGTCACGGACATGGTGGACGAGGTAGTTCGGCGCGCCGCCGCGCAGGGCGTGGTGCACATCGAGATCATCGTCGGCTTTCAGGGCTCGGCGATAGGTCGCGTGGCCGATCAGCAGATGGACAAAGCAGCGGAGTGGAACGAGGGCTATCTGGCGCAGGCGCGCGACGCCATCCTGCAGTCGCCGGAGTTCCGCCCGGCCATCCAGCGCAGCCTCGAAGAGATCAGCAAGATTGGCAGCGACCTGCGGACCCGCTGGCACTGTGAATCGTCGCGGCCCGAGCCGGCCTGCGAGGTCAGCGTCCGCTACCTGATTCACGGGGTCCGCACGCAGTCGCGCGAGCATGTCTTCGGCCAGTGGGTTTATGCCTTTGAGCTAGCGCAGGCCGACCCGCGGGTCGTGGGCGTGAACCTCGTCGCGCCGGAGGAGAACTCGCTGTCGCTGTCGCACTACGACGATGAGATGCGGGCACTGGGGCTGCTCAGTCGCTGGAACCGCGCGCAGCCGGGGCGGCAGCCGGTCCACATCGCGCTGCACGCTGGCGAGCTAGTCCCCGAGGTTCTACCGCCGGGCGAGGCCGGCCAGACCCACCTGCGCTCGCACATCCGTCGAGCCGTGGGGCTTGCGGGGGCCGAGCGAGTCGGGCATGCCGTCGATGTCATGTCGGAAGAAGAGGCCGACGGCAGCGAGGGCGGGGTGGAGGGAGCGCCCGGGACCCCTGGTGAGCTTCCTGCCCCCAGCCTGCTGCGTCAGATGGCGCAGAGCGGCGTGGCGGTCGAGGTCTGCCTGACCTCGAATCAGGCCATCCTCGGCACCGAGAGCGAGGCCCATCCTCTGTCGGCCTACCTGGCAGCCGGTGTGCCGGTGACCCTGGCAACGGATGACGAAGGGATCCTGCGGACGGATCTAAGCGCCGAGTATCTGCGGGCGGCGCAGGTGCAGCGACTCGACTATCGCCAGCTCAAAGCCATCGCGCGCAACGGCCTTGAGAAGAGCTTCTTGCCTGGCCCCAGCTTCTGGGAAAATCCGCGCAGCTTCACCCCGGTAGCCGTTTGCAGCGACGCCGATCCGGCGCGAAATGCGCCGCCAAGTCCAGCCTGCCAGGCTTTCCTGGCGAGCAGTCAGCGAGCGCAACAGCAGTGGCGATTCGAGCGCAAGCTCGCGGCGTTCGAGGCGACGCAGACCAGCCTGCTCGCCGTTCCCTGAGCCTAAGTCCGGGCCTTGCTCCGTCGGGGCGAGTCGGTTACCACCGGGGGTGCGACGCGCGACTGTGCTGCGGCATCGAGTCGATCGTGAACCGCCGCCAGCAACAGCTTCTTGTGCAAAAGCGACAGCAGGACATCGATGTGCGCGACGCCTTGGCCGATTAGGTTGAGCATCTCGTCGCGCGGTAGCTCTGACAGCGCGGGGTCATCAAACTGCTCGACCTCGCGCACCACCAGGGTCCGCAGGGCCTCGACGTAGCGACGCAAATCTGAGATGGCAAAGCCCAGCCGCTGATTAAAGCCCGAGCTGCGCAGGGCTCCCACGACGTCGGCGATGCGGGCATCGCGCTCGGCGTAGACGAAGGCGCCATCGACCTTGATCGGCGTCAGCAGGCCACACTTGATCAGCTCGGCGATGTCCTCGGGCGGCAGGCCGCTGCGCTCAACGAGTCGGCTGGCAGGCACCGGCGGCTGGGCATGGGTGGGATCGATGGCGCCGTCGATTCGCTCACGGTTTAGCAGGCGCAGCTCGATCTCGGTCAGGGTGCTGCCCGGTCCGGCTTCCGACAGTAGCGTGCCGATCTCGCGCAGCGAGAGACGGAAGCGACTCCGCAGCTCGCGCACCAGCTCTAGGCGCTGGACGAAGGCGGCATCGTAGCGCCCCACCGTCCGACCCGCGACGCGAGGCCGCGGCAGGAGCTTCTCGCGGATGTAGTACTTGATGGTTGCGATTGGGACCCCAGTCTGCTCAGCGACCTCGGAGATCGTTCGCTCGGCCGGATCAGACAGACGCGGCAGCTTGCTCACCGCCTCAGTCCGCGCCGTCCCCGATGGCGTTCGCCCCTCGCGCATCGCATTCGCTGGCCGGACGGGAGATCGTGACGAAGTGGGCATGTGCAGTCCTTGTCACGGCCAACCTACCCCGCGGGCGGCCGCTCCTCGCAGAGTAGCTGACAGTCGAGCTCGCAGGGGGTGCCGCGCTCATCCCGGGCGTGCTCGTCGCCGTAGGCGCGCAGCTCTGCCCCACCGCGATGCACCAGCCACAGGCGATAGGGCGAAAGGTAAATGCGCCCTGGATGTTCCTGCGGCTGAAGCTGTAGGACCTCGCTGCCAGTTGGGCCCATCGTCCGACGATAGTGGGTTAGCAGGCGACGCCCGCGCGGTCCCGTCGGCCCCGGCGCGACCCACCACAGCGGGTCATACAGCACGACGTCGCGCACGCCGAGCCGCAGAAAGTGCATCAGCAAGCCGTCTTCCGCCGAGAGCGGCGTATCGACGAGGTGGATGACCAGAGCTGGCCGTAGCCCTCGTTCGTAGACGCGGAACGAGCGGAGCTGTTCGTCCATCCCCAGGCCGGGCAGGACGTAAATATCGGGGCTCACGCGGCCCAGTCGATCCGCCGGATCGTAATAAAACGTAACGTCGGTACCGACGCGAATCGGGGCAAGCTCAGGCAGCTGAGCCGGCATCAGTTCGCGCAGCTGACGGCAGAGCTGCGTGCGCGTCCACTGCAACGCGGCATACTCACCGTAGTCGGTGCGGCTGTCGGGCACGCTGTTCTCCTGCAAAGCCCCCAATAGGGCAACGATAGACGGCGACGAAGGACGGGGACGGAGATGGATCGTACTCGCCTGAGAGTTAGAAGCAATCCCGCAGATCTGCGGCCTTGGCTGTGGGCATTCCGGCCCGGAGTGTCGCGCGTGACCTGCGACTCTGCGAGACTTATTGACGGAGATCCCTGCCAGCCCTTACCCTCATACCTGCGGAGGCGTTTGCTGAATGGCGACGTGTAATTCTCGGATACCAAACTACTTTTCGGAGACCCCGGGGTGGCGGGCGTTGGCCGGTGGCGTGCTCGCCATGGCGGCCTGGTCCAGCGTTGCCCTGGCTGCCGACCCAGTCCCCACCACACCGACCACGACGACAGGCAGTGGTCCGGTGGTCATCGATGCACGTCGCTCGCTCCCTATCTTCCCGGCGAACAGCTGGAAGGACGGGTTCTTTGTTGAGCACAGCCCAATCGGCGACTTTGGCTTGCACATTCGCGGCACCGGCATCTACGGGCGCGATCCGCTCGGTCGCGATAGCGCAGACCAGCTGATTCAGAATCGCTTCACGTTGCACGCGGCGGCCCTGGTGTCGATTGCCGGCTGGGTCGAGCTGGGCGCGGCCATGCCCTTTGTGCTGTATCAGGACGGCGGCGGCCTGCAGCTCAGCAAGGCGGCCATCGGCGACCTGCGTCTGCTCGGCAAGATCAACATGCACCTGCCCGATGCCGGCCCGCAGGTGGCGTTCTCGCTGGGTCTGGGCTTTCAGACGGCCACGTCGGGATCGGCCTTCGGCGCGGGCAACATCAGCGGGTATCCGCGCATCATCATCGATATGCCCAAGCTGCTTGCCAAGCGGCTGCATATCGCCGGCAACATCGGCGCCATCATCGCTGGCACCACCCGTCCCTGCACCGCCGACGAGCTAGCCATCATCGAGCGCCAGAACCAGCAGATGATGATGATGCCGATGATGGGCACCACCATGCCCGGCACCGGCATGAACATGACGACGAACAACACGCCGGTCTGCGAGCAGCGTGTACTCGGCCTGGGCAACCACATCATGTGGGGCGTCGGGGCCTCGGGCGCCCTGTCGCCGGACAATGGACTGTACATCACGACGGAGCTCATCGGCTCGTTCTCGGTCGGCAGCGAGCTAGCAACCAACAGCCCGCTCTTTTGGACCGTCGGCTTGCGACGAGCCAAGGCCAACAAGACCTTCTTCACCGCGGCGTACGGCTACGGCTTGACCGACTCCAGCCCGGGCCACACGGTGCTGGTGGCCCTGGGCCTGGTCTGGGAGACCGAGCCGCCGGCCAAGAAGAAAGAGCCGCCCACCGTCAAGGTCGACATCAATGTCTCGGGCCTGGGAGCCGGCGCGGCCGTCTCGGTCGGAGGCAAAGATGGCGCCAAGAGCGCTCTGCCCGGCAAGGGCGAGCCCGGCAAGGGCGACAAGGGCGAGCCCGGCAAGGGCGACAAGGGCGCCGGCGGCAAGACCGATAACGGCGAAGGCGGCGACAAGCCACCGGCTCCGCCTAAGCCACCCAAGATGGAGCCGTACAAGGTCTCCACAGAAGTGGATCTGCCCGAAGGCCTGGTTCCCGACGAGGCCAAAAAGGGCGACAGCAAGGGCAAGAAGTAGCCCCTCACAGTCCGACGTGGCGCCCGCCCATCCGCTCTCTCTCCCTCGCCTCGATCCCACGCTCTTTCACCGCACATCTCTCGCTCTCGCGGCCCTGGCGCCGGTACGACCGGCTCCGGCAGCCACGGCAGCGGCTTGGCATAACCGGATCCTGGGGCTTGGCATCACGGTGCCGCTGTTTTTCACGCACGACTTGGGCTGGGCCCTGTCGCTGCCCATCGCCGAGCGCCAGGCCGAGCCGCTGCTGCCGACTGGGGTTGGTAACACGGCGGGAGCGTATCGCGACCTCTGTCGCGATCTTCTGGAGAGCGCCACCGCCATCGGGGAGACTGGCCTCGGGGAGCGCGAGGATCTGCTCGTCGTCCTGCTCGCTCACCTGCTAGGCCCACTTTCGCGTCGCTATGCCATCCACCGTCCAAGCGTCCCGGAAGGCGAGCTGCCGCTCACGGCCGCAGCGTATCCTCTGCCGGTCCACTATTCCGCTCTCGCTGCCGAGGCGGATGCCGCCGCCCGGCTACGCGCAGCGTCGGGGTTTCAAGCCTTTCTCGTCGAACAGCGTCTGTCGATCCTGACGCAGATCGAGCTTATCGATCCGGCAACTCTGCGCTTCTTGGTCAAGGAGCGGCCGGGCTCGGCTGGGCAGGGGCTGCTCGCACTTCGCGAGGGTTCGGCGCTGGCCATCCCGGACCTGCTGGGCGTCTTGTCCGACGAGGCGGCGGATGTCCGCGACATCGTCCGCTTCTCTCAGGATCTCTTGCCGGCGGTCTTCGAGCCGCGACGGAGCGACCAGCGGCAGCTGTACCCGGTGGGAGGCCACGCCTCGATCGAGCGACGCGGATCTCTCGACTCTCTGCTGGGCAGTGAGCTGGTCTTTGATGACACGCTCTTTCTGCACCGCTTATCCGACGGGGAAGCGCTGTACTACGGTCGCGAGCGACCCCGCGAGGAGCAGCCAGGGGCGCTGCAGATTTTGATCGACGCCTCGGCTTCGATGCGCGGTCTGCGCCAGATCTTCGCTCGGGGACTTGCCTGGGCGCTCGGGCAGCGGCTGGCTGCTCGCCGGCGGGTCAGCCTGCGCTTTTTTGACGGCCGCTTGTATGAAGCGCAGCCGCTTTTGGCCAGCCACGAGACCGGCGCCCTGCTGTCGCTGCTGAGCTTTCGGTCGAGTCGCGGTCGAAACTATCAGCGCGTGTTTTCCGACCTCCTGCGCGAACAGCGTCGGCCAGCGCAGAGCGCGAGCCCCCTAGAGACGTCCAGCCGTGAGCGGCAGACGCTGTACATCATCACCCACGGCGAGTGCCACGTGCCCGCCCGCTTGATTCAGGAACTGGCCCAACAAGCGGATCTCTTCGCCGTCTTCATTCGGCCGTCGAGCGAGCTGCGCTTGGAATACCTCCCGTGGCTCCACGGCTATCACGTCATCGAGGACGGCGAGCTTGCCGAGCGGGCACCTCGGCGACGGCTGGCCCTGGACATCATCGAGCGGGCTGCCCGCCCTCAGGCCAGTCGCTGAACCCCTGAATTTGCTGCGCTTCTGCACCGGGGCTGTCAGCGTATGCCCGCGGCCAGAGCCGTCCTGACACGGCCAGCTCGCGGACGATGCCAGAGCGGCCTGCACACAGAGGTTCCCCCGCGCGCGTACAAGGTTTATGCTGCATTCCATCGCTGTCGTCAGCGACCCCATAGAAACCCATGAGCCTCGAACCTGCTGACTGGTCCCTGGTCGCCGCTCTCGGCGCCAATCTCCGCTACATCGAAGAACTAGAAGCCCGCTACGCCGCTGATCCCAAGAGCGTTGATCCCGCTCTCGCAGCGCTCCTGCGCGGCGCTGTCCTGCCCGGCCCAGCGATGTCTGCCACGCCGAAGTCCGGCGGTGGCGCGGGTGCGGCTCTGGAGTCGCTGTCCGTACCGGCTGGCGTGCCCGAGCTTGCCTTTGCGGCCCGCTCGCTGATCGAAGCGTATCGCTGTCACGGCCACCTGGCGGTGCAGCTAGATCCGCTGGGCTTGTCGGCTCCCATTGGCCACCCGGATCTGCTGCCCGAAAACCACGGGCTGTCGTCACAGGACCTGGACCGACCGGCGCCAGGCGGCCTGTGGTTTGGGGCCCGGGCGGGCGAACAGCCGACGCTGGGCGACCTGCACACCCGCTTGCAACGCGCTTACAGCCAGCATCTCGGCGTCGAGATGGCGCACATTACCGACCCGGCTCGTCGCCGCTTCCTGCAGGAGCGCCTAGAGCCGCTCGAAAATCGTTTCGTCGACGACCGTGCGGCCCAGCTCCGCATCCTCGACCGGCTGATCGAAGCCGAGGTGCTGGAGCAGTTTCTGCACACCAAGTACGTCGGTGCGAAGCGCTTCTCGCTCGAAGGTGGCAAGGCGCTGATCCCGCTGCTCGATTTCCTGGTCGAGTTTGCCGGGGAAGCTGGCGTCGAGGAGATCGTGCTGGGCATGGCCCACCGCGGCCGGCTCAACGTGCTGGCGAACCTCCTTGGCAAGAGCCCTCGGCAGATCTTCGCCGAGTTTGACGACCTCGATCCGTTGTCGGTGATGGGCTCCAGCGACGTCAAGTACCACATGGGCTACTCGACGGATGTGCGCTCGCAGAGCGGGCACAAGCTGCACCTGTCCCTGGCCTTTAACCCCAGCCACCTCGAAGCCGTCGATCCGGTGGTGATTGGTCGCGTGCGGGCCAAGCAGCGTCGTCACGGCGATGTCGGCCGGCAGCGCGTCCTCGGTGTCCTCATCCACGGCGATGCCGCCTTCGCAGGGCAAGGTCTCGTCGCGGAGACGCTGAATCTGTCGGGTCTTGAGGGCTACCGCACCGGCGGCACCCTGCACATCATCATCAACAACCAGATCGGCTTTACCACCAACCCCACCGACTCACGCTCGACGCACTACTGCACCGATATCGCCAAGATGCTGGAAGTCCCGATCTTCCACGTCAACGGCGCCTATCCCGAGCAGGTGGTGTACGCGACGCAGCTAGCCATGGCCTATCGCCAGGCGTTTCACACCGATGTCGTCATCGACATGGTGTGCTTCCGGCGCTACGGCCACAACGAATCGGACGAGCCGGGCTTCACGCAGCCGCTCATGTACCAAAAGATCGAGCGCCAGCCGTCGGAGCGGCAGCTCTATTCGAGCAGCTTGGTGGCCCGCAGCGTCGTCGCTGAGAGCGATGTCGCCGAGATCATCGCCCGTAAGAACGCCGCGCTGGAAGAAGAGCTGCGCCTGGCTCGCAACAAGGGCGAGCGGCCCCGCGTCGAGTGGATGACCGGCGTCTGGGCCGGCTACTGCGGCGGGACCGACGCCAGCGTTCCCGACGTCGATACCTCGGTGCCCAAGGAGCGCCTGCAGGAAGTCGCGCGCAGCATCACCACGCTGCCGCCGCACTTTACGCCCCACCCCAAGATCGAGCGCCTGTTGCAGCAGCGAGCGGCGATGGGTCGTGGCGATGTCGCGCTGGACTGGGGCATGGGCGAGCACCTGGCCTTTGGCTCGCTGCTCGCCGACAAGGTGCTGGTGCGCGTCTCGGGTCAGGACTCGCGGCGCGGCACCTTCAGTCAGCGCCACGCCGTGCTCTACGACCGTCAGAACGGCACCCCCTACGTCCCGCTGGCCCACCTGCGCGACGATCCCAAGCAGCAGGGTGTGTTCCACATCATCGATAGCGCGCTCAGCGAAGCCGGCGTACTCGGCTTCGAGTACGGCTACAGCCTCGACTATCCTGATGGCTTGGTGATCTGGGAGGCGCAGTTTGGCGACTTCGTGAACGGCGCGCAGGTCATCCTCGACCAGTTCGTCAGCAGCGCTGAGGACAAGTGGCGCCGTCTGTCGGGCTTGGTGATGCTGCTGCCGCACGGCTACGAAGGGCAGGGGCCCGAGCACTCCAGCGCCCGCTTCGAGCGCTTCCTGCAGCTCTGCGCCGAAGACAATATGCAGGTGGTCTATCCGACGACGCCGGCCCAGCTCTTCCACCTCCTGCGGCGGCAGGTGTTGCGACCGTGGCGCAAGCCGCTCGTCGTCATGTCACCCAAGAGCCTGCTGCGCCATCCCTCGGCAACCTCGCCGCTCACCGAGCTTTCGGGGGGCCGCTTCCATGCCATCCTCGGTGACGAGAGCCTGCCGCCCGCGGAGGTCAAGCGGGCCATCCTGTGCACCGGCAAGGTCTACTACGACCTGCTTGACGCGCGCGGCAAGCGTGGCGATCGCAGCACGGCGCTTCTGCGCATCGAGCAGCTCTATCCGCTGCGCATGGGTGAGCTCAAAGCGGCGCTCGATCGC
The DNA here is from genome assembly GCA_937952145.1 of uncultured Myxococcales bacterium. Taxonomy (GTDB): domain Bacteria; phylum Myxococcota_A; class Polyangia; order Palsa-1104; family JAEUJZ01; genus JAEUJZ01. The sequence goes on along the minus strand of CALFYE010000104.1, from coordinate 26,046 downwards.
TTCCCCAACCTGGCCGAGATCATCTGGGTGCAGGAAGAACCGGCCAACATGGGCGCGCTGAACTTCATTGTGCCGCGCCTGCAGCCGCTGGCCCTCAAGCTGCGCTTCCGCGCTGTCAGTCGCGTCGAGAGCGCGAGCCCTGCCACCGGCTCGCACAAGGCGCACGTGCTGGAACAGCAGGCGCTGATGAACGACGCATTCGCCGACTTTACCGAGGCCGGCGCAGCCGCCAAGCTGTCCGAGGCGAGTGCCGATGGAACGCCCCGACCGACCGTCACCTTGGTGCTGACCGCGGTCGGCAGCGAGGGCACGAAATAACCTCACCGCGGTCGATCGCGGTTCCGGAAGAGTTTAAGAGAGCAACATAGGTACGCATCGAACATGTCACAGACTCAGATCGAACTTGTCATTCCCCCGCTTGGTGAGTCGATCGCCGAAGCAACTATTGCCAAGTGGCTGAAGCAGCCCGGCGAGGCCGTCAAGCTCGACGAGCCCGTCGCAGAGCTAGAGACCGACAAGGTCACCGTGGCGCTGCCAGCTCCGGCGGCCGGTGTCTTGGTGGCGCAGAGCCACCCGGTCGGCACCGTCGTGCGCGTCGGCGCCGCGATCGGCAAGCTAGACCCCAGCGCTACGCCCAGTCAGACGGCCAGCAAGGCTCCCGCCGCGGCTCCCGCGAGCGCTCCGATCCCGGCTCCGGTGGCCGCAGCCCCGGCGCCCGCTCCGACGGCAACCGCCCCAGCCCAGGTGGCTGCGCCGGCTCCGGCTGCCTCGGCGACTGCGGCCGAGGTTCACAGCGCTCCGGCGGATCCGCCGCGCATCACCAACAGCCCGGCGCAGCGCCAGTGGCGTCGCGAGCACGGGGTGGATCCCGCCGCCACGCTGTTCTCGCAGCCGGCCAGCAAGCCGGCTGAAGTCGCCAAGCCGGCACCGGTCGAGATCCGCGAAGAAGTGGTTCCGATGTCCCCGCTGCGTCGCCGCATCGCTGAGCGGCTGGTCGAGGCGCAGCACACCGCCGCCATCCTCACGACCTTTAACGAGGTCGACATGAGCTACATCATGGCGCTGCGGGCCAAGTACCAGGACGACTTCGTCAAGAAGCACGGCATCAAGCTTGGCTTCATGTCGTTCTTCGCCGCCGCCTGTGCTCGCGCGCTCATCGAGTTCCCCGGCCTCAACGCCGAGGTCCGTCCGCACGAGAGCGGCCTCGCCGTCGTCTACAAGAAGCACTATGACTTCGGCATCGCCGTCGGCGGTGGCAAGGGTCTGGTGGTGCCGGTGCTGCGCGGCGTCGATAAGCTCAGCTTCGCCGAGATCGAAAAGGGCATCGCCGAGCTGGCCGTCAAAGCCAAAGACAACAAGCTCACCCTGCCTGAGCTTCAGGGCGGCACCTTCAGCATCAGCAACGGCGGGATCTACGGCTCGATGATGAGCACGCCGCTTTTGAACCTGCCGCAGACCGGCATCCTGGGTATGCACAACATCGTGCGCCGCCCGATCGTCGTCGGCAGCGGCGAGTCGGAAAAGATCGAGATCCGGCCGATGATGTACATCGCCCTGTCGTACGACCACCGCGTCGTCGATGGTCGCGAGGCGGTGTCCTTCCTGGTCAAGGTCAAGGACCGCCTGGAAAATCCCGAGAAGATGCTGCTCTCGATCTAGCTGCAACGTCCTTCCTGCTCGCCCCGCCTGCTTTCCCTCTCGCCTGTCAGCTCAACCAGAAATCGATGTTTCAGCGATGAAACATCGTGAAACACATTGAAGGCCCCGCCGGGGCCGTGGCATGGTGACCGCCTCCCACACTCGGGAGGTCGGCCATGAAGAACTCGTCCACCCCGCGATCCCCGCGCTCCCGTTCGAAGGGGACCTCGTCCCCGCCCGCGCTGCCGACCTCGGTGGCTTCGCTTCCCGCAAAGCCCAGCGAGTCCCCCAGCGACGGGGTCTTCTTCGGCATGTGGACCGCCGACGCCGGCATGCAGCGAGTGTTTCAGATCGTGCAGAAGGCGGCGCAGAGCGATGTCAGCGTCCTGCTGCGCGGCGAGACGGGGACGGGCAAAGAGCTCTTGGCCAAGGCGCTGCACGATCTATCGCCGCGCAAGGGTGGGCCGTTTCACGCCATTAGCTGCGCCGCGCTGCCGGCGAGCCTGCTCGAGAGTGAGCTCTTTGGTCACGTGCGCGGATCGTTTACCGGTGCCGTCCGCGATAACCCCGGTCACTTCCGCTTGGCGGCTGGCGGCACGCTGTTTCTCGACGAAGTGGCCGAGATGCCGCTCGATGTTCAGGCCAAGCTGCTGCGCGTTCTTGAGACCCACACCGTCATCCCAGTCGGCGGTCGCGAGTCGATTCGCGTCGATGTCCGCATTGTCGCCGCCACCCACAAGGCGCTGCGGGCCGAGGTCGAGGCGGGTCGCTTTCGCGCCGATCTGATGTACCGCCTGCGCGTCGTGCCGATCTTCATCCCGGCGCTGCGCGAGCGGGGCGGCGACGTCATCCGTCTGGCGCAGCGCTTCATCCGCGAGCTCAACGGTCGCAGTTCACGCCGCATCGAGCGCATCGCCACCGCCGCCGCCCGTCGCCTGACGGAGCACGACTGGCCTGGCAACGTCCGCGAGCTTCGCAACGTCATCGAGTACGCCTTCGTCATCGGCGAAGGTCCAGTGCTCGGGCTCGCCGATCTTCCCCCTGAGCTGCACGAGGCGCGCCCGTCGCGGGGGGCCCGAGCGCTGCCGCCGCCGCCCGACCCGCGCGAGGGACAGGCGGCCCGCATTCGCCAGGCGCTGGAGCAGACGGGTGGCCACCCCGGCGACGCGGCGCAGCTTTTGGGCATCAGCCGCGTGACGCTATGGCGCCAGATCCAGCGCCTCGGCTTGCAGGCGTACCTCCGTCGCTCGCGCTGAGCTGAGGCGGTGTCGGAGGGGACGGGCGTCAGGGCCAAAGCGGCATACCCCAGCTTGGCATTGCCGTTGCTATGAACAGGTCATCATGTGGGAACTCGCCATCCTCTTTGCGATCTTGATCGGTGTGCTGATGGGGCTGCTCGGCGGTGGCGGCTCGGTGCTGCTGGTGCCGGTGCTGCTGTACGTGCTGCGGCTTGACGCCAAGTCGGCGCTGGCGACGTCGCAGCTAGTGATGGTCAGCACCAGCCTGGTGGCGATGGTGGTGCACGCCCGGGCCGGCAATGTCGTCCCGCGGATCGGTGTGCTGTTTGGCCTGCTGGCGATGGCGGGGGCGTACCTCGGGGGACGGGTAGCAGCCTATGTCCCGGCTCGTCTCTTGCTCTTGGGCTTTGTGTCGCTGATGTTGCTGAGCGCGTTGCAGATGTTGCGGAAGCGCAACAAGAGCGAGTCGCAGCCCTCCCCGGCCGGGCCACCCTCGCTGCGCGCGGTCTTCATTGGCTTCCCAACGGGCGTGGTGGCCGGCCTGCTGGGGGCGGGCGGCGGCTTTCTGATCGTTCCGGCGCTGAGCCTGTTTGCCGGTCTACCGATGGCGCAGGCGGTGGGCACATCACTCCTGGTCATCACCATGCAGTCGGTGGCGGGGGCCAGCGGCTATCTGCGGCATGCCAGCGTCGATCCGTCGATTGTGGTCTGGCTGTCTGTGGCCATGGCGACGAGCAGCATCCTGGGCGGGCTGCTGGCGCGGCGCTTGCCGGCGGCTGCACTGCGCCGGATATTCGCCGCCCTCTTGCTGGTGGTGGCGAGCTTCATGCTGTTGCGCAGCCTGCTTGCGGCCTGACCGCGCTGACGGACCTTTTTCCCCTCGGAACGCTTTCAGACGAAGGAGACCTTATGGACCTCGCGACGTATCTCCCCCCGCTGGTTGGCGGGCTTCTGATCGGCAGCGCGGCGACGCTGTTCCTGTGGCTGGAGGGGCGCATCGCCGGCATCAGCGGCATCGTCGGTGGCCTGCTGCAGGGAAGCCGCGGCGACATCGCCTGGCGGATGTGGTTTCTGGCTGGCCTGTTTTTGTCACCGGCCCTGATCCTGGCGGTGCGTGGCTCGCTGCCGGCGATCCAGGCAACGGTGTCGACCTCGACGGTGCTCGTCGCTGGGCTGCTGGTCGGTATCGGCACGCGCATCGGCAGTGGCTGCACCAGCGGCCACGGTGTCTGCGGTCTGGGGCGGCGCTCGCCTCGCTCACTGGCGGCGGTCCTCACGTTTATCGGCACCGGCATGCTGACCGTCTGGATGATGCGGCACGGTGCAGGAGGACAGCCATGAGCTTCCGCAAGCAAATCGCCGCGCTGTTCACTGGCGCGCTATTCGGTGTGGGCCTGTACCTGTCGGGGATGATCGATCCGCGGAAGGTGCAGGACTTCCTAGATGTCACCGGTCGCTGGGATCCCAGCCTGGCCTTCGTCATGGGCGGAGCCGTGCTGGTGACGTGGCTGGCCTTCCCGCGCGTGCTCGCTCAGCCTAAGCCGCTTTTGGGCAGCAAGTTTCACCTGCCGACGGCCAAGGCCATCGACGGCAAGCTGATCGTCGGAGCGGCGCTGTTCGGCATCGGCTGGGGCATGGCGGGCTTCTGTCCCGGTCCGGCACTGTTCGGCGTCGTCTCTGGCTCGCGCTCGGCGATCTGGTTTGTCGCCGCTATGCTGGCCGGCATGATGCTAGAGCACACCTACCAGCGACTGCGCAGCTCTCTGCGTCAGTAACCAGAGCAGCGAGACCTCGCACCTTGGCGCCCGCTGCGCTTCCCCCCGATTCCAGCCGCCCCCGGCTCGACTCGTCCCCCCGCGAGTCGGCTATTCGTCGTCTTCGTGGTGGTCGGTCTTCTTGGCGCTGGCGATGACCTTGTCGGCGAGGTGCGCTGGCATCTCTTCGTAGTGCGAAGTCTCAAGCGCAAAGCCGCCGCGCCCGCCCGTGGCCGAGCGCAGAAAGGCGGAGTAATCGAGCGTCTCGGACATGGGGACAGTCGCCTTGATCACCTGCATGCGACCGCGGGCTTCCATGCCGGCGATCTTGGCGCGGCGGTTGTTCAGGTCGCCGATGATCTGGCCCATGTGGTCCTCGGGACAGATGACCTCGATCTTCATGTAGGGCTCTAGGATGATCGGCTGCGCCTGCTTAAACGCGGTCAGGAAGCCCTTGCTGCCGGCCATCTCGAAGCTGCGCGAGTCGCTGTCGACGTCGTGGTACTTGCCGTCGAACAGTCGCACCTTGACGTCGGTGCAGTGGTAGCCGGCCAGGCCGCCGCGGGCCATGCGCTCTTTGATGCCCTTTTCGACCGCCGGGATGAACTGGCGTGGCACCGAGCCACCGACGATGGCGTCTTCGAAGATGAGGCCCGAGCCGCGCGGCGCCGGTTCGAGATCGATGTACACGACCCCGAACTGGCCTTTGCCGCCGGTCTGTTTCTTGTGCTTGCCTTCGACGTTCTTGGCCCGGCCGCGGATCGTCTCTAGGTAGGGGATGCGCGGCGGTGCAAGCTCGACTTCGACGCTGGCTCGGCGCAGCTTTTCCAGCGTGACTTCGATGTGGACGGGACCACAGCCGCCGATGATCGTCTCTTTGGTGGCGGCGTCGTATTCGATCTTGAGCGACAGATCTTCTTCTTTGACGTCGCTAAGCTTCTGCGCCAGCTTCGCTTCGTCGGTCTTGCCCTTGGACAAGAGGGCGTAGCGCACCACCGGGGCCGGCACGTTCGGCTGCGGGAAGCGCACCGGATCTTTTTCTTCGCACAGCGTGTCGCCGATGCGCGTCGCCTTGAGCTTGGCCAGGCCGACGATATCGCCAGGGAAGGCCTCGGTGACTGAGGCGCGCTTGCCAGGCGTAAACAGGTAAAGCTGACCGACGCGCTCGCCCTTGTCATGCGTCGAGTTAAAGACGTTGGTGTCAGCGGTCAGCTTGCCGGAGACCACGCGCACCATCGCCATGCGCCCAACTTCCGACGGGATCATCTTGAAGACGTAAGCCGACAGCGGATCGGTCGGCTTGGGACCGCGCGACACCTCGGCATCGCCCTTGCCGCGGCCGGTGCGCACGCGTCCGTCGCGGGCTGGCGGCAGCAGGGTGACCAGAGCATCAAGCAGGGTCTGCACGCCGCGGTTGCTCGTCGCCGAGCCACACAGCACGGGATAGATCTGGCGCGCGGCCACCGCCTGGCGCAGACCGTCGGCAAGCTCGCTATCGGTCAGCGTGCCGGCGTCGAAGAACTTCGCCATCAGATCGTCATCGGAGGCCGCGACGGCTTCGATCAGCTTCTCGCGCGCCGCGTTGACAGCGGCCTGCAGCCCGGCCGGCACCGCTTCGACTTTGACTTCGCGACCGTCTTCGGAAAAGCGATGCGCTTTTTGGCTCACCAGATCGATGACGCCTTCGAACTTCGACTCGGCCCCGATGGGCAGGGCAATCGGCACCGCTTTGTCCGACAGCGACCGCTGAACGCTCTCGACGGCGTGCGCAAAGTCGGCGCGCTCGCGATCCATCTTGTTGATGAAGATCAGGCTCGGCATGCCGAGGCTCTCGGACTCTTCCCAGGTCTTTTCGGTGTAGACCTGCACTCCATCGGAAGCCGACACGACACACAGCGCGCTGTCGGCGGCGCCGATGGCGGTCATGGTATCGACGATGAAGTCGCCCTGGCCGCTGGTGTCGATGAAGTTGATCTTGGTCTTCTGCCACTCGATCGGCGCGCAGTGCGGGTTGATCGTGCCTTTGCGCTTTTTCTCCTCCGGCTCGACGTCGAGGTTCGAGGTCTCGTCATCGACGCGGCCGAGGCGAGAGACCGCCTTGGTGTCAAAAAAGGCCGCTTCCGCCAGCGAAGTCTTCCCCGACCCACCGTGACCAATCAGAGCAACGTCCCGAATTTCCGCTTCGCTGTAGTTACGCATCAAACAGACCTCCAGAAGACCTTCCGTCGTTTGCGGGGGCGGCGAGGCTTGATTCAACTACCCGGCTGGGGCCGCCAGGGCGCAGCCAGTGCGCAGGATGCTACGGCCAAGCCCCGCCTGTACAGCCAGAAAATGCGACCGCTCACGAGCCTGTAGCGCCTCTGTGCAGGCAGGGCAAAACGAGTCGCTGGCCCGCGCGATCGCAAGATGTTTCGAGCCGGAAGGCTTTCAGCTACTCTGCACTGCAGACGCCAAGCCCGGTCTGCAAAGGGCGGGATGCCGAGGCCGCCCGGCTGCTCTGTCGCACCGGCGCTTGGGTTTGGCGGACTGCCCCCAAGGATTCGATGAGCTCTGCGATGGACCCCAAAGTTCCCTACTGGCTGCTGATCGCGGTCTTGACCAGCAACCTGCCGCTGCGTCCCGAGGTGACGATGCGCCTGTTCCAGGCCGCCTATCGCTTGCACAAGCGCGACGAGAGCGTTGAGCGCCTGCACGGTGATCTGCTCACCGGCAAGGTCGTGCGCCTAGGTCGCGATATGGTGCTGGGCAGTGTCTCGGGCCCGGCCTTCGAGGCCGAGATCAGCACGCCGCACGGCGAGGGCCGCGTCCACTTCCTGCTCACCCGGCAGGGGCTGGAGGTCGCCGACGAAGCGCTAGAGAGCGGCAACACCAGCCTGCTCTCCGACGATCCCAACGCCGCCGAAGAGATCGCGCAGCTTGCCCGCGCCGCCCGCAAAAACAGCGGAGGCTACGTCAACTGATGCTCCCCACGCCATCGCCCGCCGCCTTGGAACGCGCTGCTTCCGCTCTGGCCGCGGCCGAGGCGCTTTTGATCACGGCGGGCGCGGGCATGGGCGTCGATTCCGGGCTGCCCGACTTTCGCGGCGATCAGGGCTTCTGGCGAGCCTATCCCGCGTATCAGAAGCTAGGGCTTAGCTTCTCGGCGCTGGCCAACCCGCGCTGGTTTCACCGCGATCCTCAGCTGGCCTGGGGCTTCTATGGTCACCGCCTGAACCTGTATCGCCGCACGCAGCCGCACGCCGGCTTTGGCATTCTGCGCCGGCTGGCGGATGCCATGCCGCGTGGCGCCTATGTCTTTACCTCGAACGTCGACGGCCAGTTTCAGCGCGCCGGCTTTCCCGACGATCGCGTGGTCGAAGTGCACGGCGGCATCGAGTACCTGCAGTGCCTGCCGATGTGCCGGCCGTTTATCTTTCCTGCCCCGGCCCCAGCGACTCCGGATGGCGACGCGGTGGCCGTCGATCCCGAGACCTGCCGCGCCGCTGAGCCGCTGCCGCACTGTCCAGAGTGTGGCGCGCTGGCCCGTCCCAACATCCTCATGTTCAACGATGGCGAGTGGCTGACCGATCGCTATGCCCACAGCTCGGATCGCATGCGCGGCTGGCTGTCGAAGCTCCCCGCCGGAAAGCTGGTGCTCGTCGAGCTGGGGGCGGGGTTAGGCATTCCTACGGTGCGCCTCTTCGGCGAACAGGTGATGTACGTAAAAGACGCGACGCTGATTCGCATCAACCCCGGCGAGCCCGGGGTTCCCAGCGACGGTGAGGCGATTAGCCTGCCCGGCGGTGCGCGCGAGACGCTGACGGCGCTCGCGGCCCTCCTACCGGCGCGGTTGCGCCCCTCGCCGCCGTAGTCCTGCCGTCCCTGCCTTTCCGGCTTGGAGCCCCGCATGCTGCCCGCCGTCCTGCGTCAGGTGTACCGCCACGAGCTGATTCCTTCTTACGCCCGCTACCTCTTGGCGGCAGCCGGAATGCGCGACTGGTTCGCGGCGCTGCGCTCGGGGCTGCGGCCGCACATGGGCGATCGCGCGCAGCCACTCCTCGCTGAGCTCGCAGCTGAGCTATTCAGCCGTCGCTACGACGTCCTGCGCGCCAGTCATCCCGGGCTGCCGCCCCGCCTGGCTAGCCAGGCCCCGCCGCGCGAGCTAGCGCTGCTTATGGCTGGCCTCTATCGCCTGCATCGTCCGGGTACGCGGCGCGGCAGCTGGATCTTGGCGGCGATCGGCGGCCCGCCGCAGGGCCCGGTCGAGTGGCTGCAGGCCGAGCGCCTGCTGTGGCAGCTGTCGTCGGAGGCGCGCTGGCGCGAGCTCACCACCCACCTCGGCGAGCTCTTGATCGTCCTCACTGAGCGACTGCCGGCGGTGCTGCCGCATGCGCGGAAGATCCTCGCGGACCTCTGCTTTGCCGCTGGGGCTCGCTATGGCGAGGGGGCGCGTCGCTTCTTCGGCCTGCCGAAGCAGCCGCAAGACCCCGCGGCGGCCGCGATCGAGATCCTGCGTATGAGCGAGTACATCTTTCGCGTCAACCCCGAGCACTGGGGCGGCACCGACTCTGCGCAGGCCACCGGGTATCTCGAAGGCACGGCCTGCCCGTGGTACAGCCGGCCCGGTTGGCACGCCGGCCACTGCGGCATCTTCGGCCAGTTCCAGGCCGGGGTCTGCTCGGTGTTTGGCCTGCGCTATCATCTGTCGCAGACCATCCCCAAGCACGGCGGCACCACCTGCCGCGTCGACCTCAAGCCGATCCCGCTGCAGCTGCGCAAGCCTGGCGAGTCGCGGGCCGAGCCGGGCCCAGCCTAAGGGCCCTCTTCTTCCAGGCGGCCGGGCAGAAGGTGCAGGAGCTCGTGCTTGCGCAGACGGTAGTACAACGTCGAGCGGTTGATGCCGAGGAGGCGAGCGGCGGCGGCAATGCGGCCTTCACTCTTCTCCAGGGCCGACAGGATCTCGTTGCGCTCTTGCTCGCCCAGGCGATCGGTGAGGGTGCGGCCGCTTGCGCCCAGCGGATCGGCCAGCGCAGCTGGCGTCATGGCTGGCGAAGCCGCGGCACTCGTTGGGGCCACACCCGCCTGGCTGCCACTAAATTCCAGATCGCAGATGCGCAGCGCCGGGCCGCTGACCAAGATCAGCGCGCGCTGGATCAGGTTTTCAAGCTCGCGGACGTTGCCGGGAAAGCTGTAGCGCGTCAGCAGATCCAGCGCCGCTGGCTCGATCGACACCACGCGCCCGCCGCTGTACTGCCGCCACTTCTGCAAAAAATGCTGACAGAGGAGCGGCACGTCCTCGATGCGGTCGCGCAGCGGCGGCAAGAGGATGGGGAAGACGTTGAGGCGGTAGTACAGATCCTCGCGAAAGCGGCCCTCGGCGACCAGGGCTTCGAGGTTGCGGTGGGTGGCCGAGATGATGCGGACATCGACGCTCAGCGTCTCGCTGCCGCCGACGCGTTCGAAGCTGCGTTCCTGCAGCACGCGCAGCAGCTTGACCTGGATCTCCATCGGCAGATCGCCGATCTCGTCGAGAAACAGCGTGCCGCCATGGGCCAGCTCGAAGCGGCCAGGATGGCGGGTGACCGCGCCGGTGAAGGCACCGCGCTCATGCCCGAAGAGCTCGGACTCCAGCACGCCGGCCGCCAGCGCCGCACAGTTGACGCGCACAAACGGCTTGGACTCGCGCGGCGAGTTGATGTGGATGGCGTGCGCGACCAGCTCTTTTCCGGTGCCGCTCTCGCCGCGCAGGAGCACGGTGGCGGTGGTTCGTGCCACCTGCTCGGCCCGACCCAGCGCCGCTTGTAGCGTCGGCGATTCTCCGACCAACTGACCGAAGTTAAAGGCGCTATGTCGTTCCTGATCGAGGTAGCCGACATACTGGCGAAGCTGCTCGGCGAGGCGCTGGTTTTCGGCGCGCAAATGAAAGCGCTCCAGCGCCTGGGTCAGCACGCCGCGCATCTCTTTGCCGTCCCAGGGCTTGATGATGTAGCGGTAGATCTGCCCCATGTTCACCGCTTCGACCAGGGCATCGACGTCGGTGTAGGCGGTGACGATGAGCGGCACAAGCTCGGGCTGGATCGCGCGCGCGCGGGCCAGAAACTCAAGCCCCGTCATGCGCGGCATGCGCTGATCGGTGACCACGACGGCGACCTTTTCGCGCTGCAGGATCGCCAGGCCCTCGGTCCCTGACTGCGCAGTCAGGATATGAAAGCTCTTGCGAAAGCTGAAGCGGAAGGCGTCGAGGTTGTCGGGCTCGTCGTCGACCACCAGGATCGGCAGGGCCAGCGGATCAAATCCCAGACTTCCCACCGTAGGGGGGCTGGCCGCGTGCGACACCGTCGGAGTTGATAGCCCCGGCGAAGACTGCGGGCCCGAACCGACCGATTGCGACATGGCCGGGACGGTAGCAAGCGACCGGCAGCGAGTAAAGCCGAGGCGCGGCCCGTCGAGAAAAACCCCTTCCTGGCGTCGAAGGGGGTCTACGGCGTGGCTTTGCTGGCGGCGATGTCTTGAATCAAGAGCTCGGCCGAGGTCAGCAGGGGCTCGTTGGCGCGATCGCGACCACGGTAGAGCACGACGAGGCGCTTGGTCTCGGCGAGCTCGGCCGGAGTCAGAGCGATCTGCATGACTTCAGCGCCAGTTAGCGTCGGCGGAGCCGGCAGCGAGCGCAGCGAACGCCGCGTCCCATCGACCCCCTCGATGAACAGCTCTAGCGTGCCGGATCCGATGGCGGCCTCTTCGACGCGGACGTGCAGCGCGCCTTCCTGCAGCGTCAGGCGAAGCTCGCTGCGGAAGAGGTAGTCGAGCATTCGGGCGGTGGCGCGCGTCGCCTCGCTAAGCTGGGTAGGGGCAGACCCCGCGTAGCAGTTCCAAGCCGGCTGACAGGCGCGGGTGGTGTGCTCGGCCAAGCCTCCGCCTTCACCATCGGCAAACAGATCACGCAGGCGACGCGGCAGCACCAGCTCGCGCTGCGCCGGGGCCGGCACCGCAGCCCGCCCAAAGCGCGCCGCGACCCGGGCCTCGCCCTCGCCGAGCAGCACGGCCTGCAGATCGCCGCGCACGTAGGCGGGATCGGCCATCTGCGACAGCACGGACATCATCGCGCCGGCACAGAGCAGCGACTCCGCCAAGGCCGAATCCCGCTCGCTCTGGCTGGGCGCGGCAACGGCGCGTTCGTAGGCTCGCAGAAACGCGGGATAGCCCAGGTCGTTGTCCCCGGCCAAGAGCCAGTCTGGGGCGGCCTGCCCCGTGCCGTCGAAGGCCGTTCCGGTCATGACCTCGCGCAGGCTGGACAGCCCACCCTGCACGGCGGCCGCAGTCACCGCGCTCGATGACTGCTGGGACGAGCGAGTTAGGCCCTGTCCCGTCGCAGGATTAAAGAAGTGATGGCGGACGCGCAGGCCCGGGTTGTGCTCCAGCACCGCCCCGGCCGCCAGCCAACCCAGCACATGCAGGCGAGCAAGCGGGTAGACCTGCGCCCCCTCCTGCGGCAGCCACTCGGGCGCATAGCCTTCAGCGGGGCTCAGGACGCCCAGGCGCCCGTAGATGGACCTAGCCCGCTGGCCGGCCCACGTGTTTTCGCGTACGGCCGCCGCTGCCAGCGGTCCAATCGCAGGTCGCGCGCTCGCCTCTAAGTTGCGCAGTCCTCCGAGGTCGAGCGACAGCGGCTCAAACAGCCCCAGGGGATGGGCAAAGCGGGCCTTCAAGCGGCGATGCAGGTGCGAGCGCAGCGCGCCCTGCTCGACGATGCCGGCGACGGTCGTCTCGGCTTCAAAGGCTTGGCTGAGCGCCGGCCCCGACATGCTCAGCGAAAGGGCCAGGGCCAAGCGCTGCGCGCGGCGGGACGAACCTCGACGAGGCGGATGGCTGGCGTTCATGGCGACGAAGCCCTTCCTCATAGCCGCCCCAGCGCCCGCAGCAAGAGCGCGGTCGTCGCGGCTTCGTTTTCACAGAGATCGGCGCCGCAGACCAGCTCCAGAATCAGCCCGTGCTGACGGATGAGGACGGCGGTGCCAAAGACGCGCCCTTTTTCGTCGTGCACGCGCAGCGAGGCGTCGATGCGCAGCGGATTTTTGATCGGCGGCGACGAGGGCAGAAGCGTTGGCAGCGGCATGGCATGACGCCCCGCCTGGCCATCACGCAGCGGCGGCGAGGCCAGCGGCACTTCCGGCACCAGCGGTCGCTCTGCCCGTGTCGCGGGCACGCTGATCGGCGGTGCGCCGACCACTTCTTTGAGCTGGGGAGTCGAGAGCTGCTCGCGAATCTTTTTCCAGACGGCCTCGGCATCGCGACCGCTCGGCAGGCGATAGGTGCGCAGGAGCGCATCGTGTGACTCGGGCAGATCGGCGGCGCGATAGTGAACGCCCACGTAGCTGATCGTTGGCCCGGTGCCAGTGGCGAAGGTCAGCGATCGCTCAGGGGCCGGCTTGACCTCATAGACGCGGGCAATCTGCTTGGCCGCCGTCTGTTCGACGTCGGTGAGGGTCAGCAGCTGCTCGGCCAGGGTGGGCGGCGCGGCTGGCGGCGGCGTGGGACGAGGCCGCTTGTCTGGGCTGGCGTGGTCGGAGTTGCTGCCGGTGGGGGCCTCTGAGCCGCCCGCGGTCTTCTCTGGCTGAAGCTCGCCCAGCTCGAACGATGCCTGAATCAGCTCGGCCTGCGCAGAGCGTCGCAAGAGCGGGCCGGCCCCCAAGAACACCAGGTTGCGCACGCGCGACTCTCCGGTCGTCAGCCGATCGAGGCGGGCCTTGTTGCCCAGCTGACAAAAGTCGTGGCGCGGGCTCAGATCGTCGGCGCGATAGTCCGAGCGATAGCCGACAAAGCCTGCCTTGTAGACCTGCAGCGTAAACCGCCGCAGGAGGGAGAGGCGCCGCTCGCGCAGCGGCAGGCTCGGCAGTGCATAGGAACCATCCGGGGCCGTCACCACCGAGGTGGAATAGGTCCCCGCCGGGACAGGCCGGGTGTCCTCGGTCTCGAACGCCCAGGTCCCGACCACCAGCGCCCCCGCGATCGGGCTGCCCGTGCTCTGCTCGACGACGCTGCCGTCAAAAGGGCCAAGTAGCGAGCCCCAGACCGTCGTATCGGCACGCAGACGGAACGGTGCGCGCGCGACACTGCCCAGGCTTCCGCCGCATCCCGCGGCCCCCAGCACGGCGATCGCCAAGAGCGCGCAGCCGCACCGCAACTTCTGCGGGAGGCTGGACCGGCCCCCTGCCACCGAACGGACGAAGCGTATTCCGATATGTGTATGCACTAGCTGCGCCGAATGTCTCAAAGGGACGTGAATGTACGTTCTAGCGCAGACGGAGCGTGCCTGTAAACCCTTCCGATCGCTGAGGAATTCGGCGCGGACAGGGGGCGATCCGCCGGCAGCGTACAGGCCGCTGGGTGCCGCCTCTGCTAACCGAGGACCACGAATTCGGCGTCCGTGAATCAAGTCGCCTACTTTGGGCTTGGCTCAGAGGGACTCTGTTTAGTTATATATAAGAGAGGCAGACAGATTTACCTGGCGATGGCACGGTGTGGAAACTGCGGGAGAGCCAATCGGGATGGCGCGCTCTTCTGTCAAGACTGCGGCAAGCCGCTCGATGCGCGATCGGCGGGTGCGGGCGAAGTGCAGGTGCATCGCGATCCGCCCAGCCTTCCCTCGGATGCTCGTGCGGCCAGCGCAGCCCTTGCGCCCGCTGCCGCCGTCCCATCGGCCGCCGTCGGGGGAGCCGCCCCCGCGACAGTCGCCCCCGGGACCGCCGCTCGCGTTGGCTGTCCGGTCTGCAAGGAGCCAACCCCTGCCGGTTTTTCCTTCTGCCAGCACTGCGGGGCGCGGATGAACGCTGCGGCCGAGGCTGCCGTCGCCCCAGCCCGTCCTGTCATTTCCTCTGCGCCTGAGCCAGCCCCGGTGCGTAAAGAGGGGCGGGCGGGCGGACTCCGCGGTCGACTCATCGTCCTGCGCCGTGATGGCTCCGACGGGGAAACCGTGGCGCTGGCCGGCGACAGCTTCGACATCGGCCGCACTGAAGGCAGCCGTACCTTCGCGGATGACCTCTGCATGGCCAGCCGGCATGCGCGCTTTTTGGCGCATTCGGGGGGCCTTGTTGTCCGCTCGCTCGACGCCGTGAACGGCGTGTTCCTTCAGCTACGCGAGCCCTGGGAGCTGCACTCTGGCGACGTGTTCTACGTGGGTCGTGAGCTGCTTCGCTTTGAGTCCTTGCCGCCGGAGGAGCGCGATCCACCGCCGCTCTCCGAGCACGGCGTACGGCTGTTCGGCACCCTGCAGCGCGAGTCGTGGGGACGGCTGCGCCAGCTGACGGTCGCTGGCACGACGCGCGACGTCTGGCATCTCTGCCGCACGGAAGTCCGCATCGGCCGCGAAGAAGGCGATATCGTATTCCCCGATGATGAGTTTATGTCCAGGCGCCACGCGTCTTTAACCCGCCATGGCCATCGCGTACGCTTGGAAGATCTGCATTCTTCAAACGGGACCTATGTTCGGCTGCGCGGTGAGCGTGAGCTGCAGTCGGGAGACGTGCTGCGCGTCGGCGACCAGGTCCTGCGGTATGAGGGCCTCGCGTAAGGCGCCTGGAGAGTAACGGTAACGGATGACACCCCCAAGCCCAGCCATCACCGTCCGCATCGTCGGCGCGACCGATGTCGGGCTGATCCGCGAGCACAACGAGGACAACTTCACCGTCCTCAATGTCGATACTGGCGAGGTTGATTTTTCACAGGGCCGTGAGATCCCGATGCCGGCCTCGGGCGCTCTGCTCGTGGTCTGCGACGGCATGGGGGGCGCGGCCGCCGGCGAGGTCGCCTCGCACATGGCGGTCGAGGTCCTGCGCCGAGAGCTAGGCCCCAAGGGCGCCACATCAGCCCCCATCGCTGTCCCGGCAAACGACAGCAGTAAGCTCGAGAGCAAAGCGGAAAAGCCTGCCCCACTGGCCGAGGGTGGCGAGAAGGCAGCCCTGCCCGTCGAGCCGGTCAAAGCGCCCGAAGACGTCTCGGCTGCGGCGGGACAAGGCAGCGAGGCCGGCGCAGCGAGCGGCCCTGCCGAGGTCTCCACCGCCGACAAGCCGGCCGCCAGCCCCGCCAAGGACGCCAAGGACGTTCCCGAGGGAAGCAGTGAGGCTGCAAGTGGCGCAGCCAAGGTCACGCCGGCTGGTGATGCCCCCGCCGCTGCAATGCAGGCCGCGGTGCAGTCGAGCGCGCCCGAGGTCAGCGGACCGCTCAGCGAAGCCCAGCTTCACAACATCGCGCGCAAGGTGCGGCAAGCCGGCCAGCGGGCGAATCAAGAGATCTATGAAGCCGCCTGCGCCGACATCAGCAAGAACGGCATGGGCACCACGCTGACCTGCCTGATGCTGCTGCGCTCGCACGTCATCGTCGGTCAAGTCGGCGATAGTCGGGCATACCTGTGGCGCAAGGGGCGCCTGACCCAGATCACCCACGATCAGTCGCTGGTCAATCAGCTCCTTGAGAGCGGCCAGATTACGCCCGAGCAGGCCAAGCTCTTTGAGCACTCGAACGTCATCCTGCAGGCGCTTGGCGTGCAAGAGGACGTCGAGGTTGTGCTATCGACGGAGACAGTGCGCCGCGGCGACCGCCTGATGCTGTGTTCAGACGGCCTGGTGGGCGTAGTCAGCGATGAAGAGATTCAGGAAGTCCTGACCAACAGCGAGCACATCGAAGAAGCGACGCGTCGCTTGATTGAGCTCGCGCGGGCCGGTGGCGGACCGGACAACATCACCGTCATCGTCGCCCAGGTGGACGGCGAAGCGGTGCCGGTCCCGACGGAGAGCGAGCTCGCCGAGTATCGCGTGCTGTATCTAGACGGCGACAAGCCACCCGAGCGACGCATGTGGGGCTCTGAGTATGCGTTCATGAGTCCGACGCCGAGCGCTCGCGATATCGGCACGGGGGGCGCCGTTGCTCCGCCGGTCTCGTCGCGCCTGTCGATCATCTCGATGGCCGCGGTCTTCGCCCTGCTGGTTGTGGGCGTGCTGGCCGGAGTGCTCTATCAACCCCATCGTGGACCGACGCCGCCGGTGATCCCGCCGGTCAATCCCCCAACGCAGCCCGCCCTGCCGCCGAGCGGGCCGACTCCGACGCCGGCCGTGACGGTGTCGGGCCCCGCCGCAGGGCAGGATGGTGGCAGCCTACCGGCCAGTGCCGGGGCGCTTGTTGACGCAGGCGCAGCGACGCCGACCGCAGCGGGCACGCCGCCCAACACGGCTCCGGCCGCTGGTGCCGCCGCCGATGCTGGCAGCCATGATGCTGCTGCGACCGTCGCTGAGCCCGCTGATGACAAGGGAATCGCCGAGCCTGCCGAGAGCGACGACGCAGCCAAGAAGAAGCATCGCAAGCGACGGAAGAAGAGCGCCGACGAGACGACGGAAGAGCCGGCAACCCCGGTTCCGCCGACTGCACCCCCGACTCAGCCGACGCCGGCAGCGCCTGTCGAGCCGCCCAGCGCAGAAAAGCCCGCCCCGCCTGCCGAGAAGCCCGCTTCTCCCGTTGAGAAGCCGACGCCGGCTGCCGAGAAACCGGCTCCCGCCGCTGACAAGCCGGCCCCCGTCGAGAAGCCCGCGCCGGTTGAGAAGCCTGCTCCCGCCGAGAAGCCTGCCGCGCCGGCCGAGAAGCCCGCTGCTCCGGCGGAAAAACCGGCAGTCGCCCCCGCCGCCAACTAACATCCAGTTTGCCGCCGGGCCCGCTGCATCGGGCTACCGACCACAGGCTACCGGTACCAGCCACGGCCCACGGGCCGGCTCGCGCCGAGACCGCACCGCCCAATCGGTGGGCTAGGGGGCAGTGGTCGTCGCGGGCGCTGCCTCTGGTGAGCTTGCGGTGGCTGCAGTCGGGGCAGAGGTCGCAGGTGAAGCCGCTGCAGGGGGTGTTGCCGGTCCCGGAACCGGGGCGGGCGGCGTCGCGGGCACAAAGGACAGTCGCAGCATCGGCATGCTGGGCAGACGGCTGGACTGCAGAGCTGTCCCGGGTTCGGCATCGCGGGCAAAGGCATGCGCCGGTGCGCTGGCGTCGATGGCCGTCGTCCACAGGCGAGCGGCGCTGGGGCCCGGGTTTGGCACCGAGATGCCGACGAACAACGCGCCGGTCTGCCGCGGCAAATCAAACAGCGGCTCAAGCAGCCACTTGCCGTCTTGACCGTTTGAGGTCTGCTCGGGGGTGTAGGTGCGATCTAGCGTGCGCAGGGCCTCGCCCGGACGAGCGGCGCTGTCGGCGGCATAAAGCGCCAAGCGCAGCGCCCCGGGCTGAGCGACGAGCAGGCGCAGGCGATGCGGCTGATAGGCCGGCAGGTTGGGCTCAAACTTGATCAGCCACTCGAAGCCCGCGGGCGGCAGAAGCGGCCTCTCGCTGGCCGGGCCGCTGTCGTAGGCAAGCTCTAGCTCGGTCGTGGGCGGCGGCTCTTTGGCTGGCTGCATCCCTGCGCATCCCAGCCCAGCCCACAGGGCAAGGGCAGCGACGGAAATCGGAGTCCTGACACCAGCCATTACAGGGGACATAGCACTCCTTGCTCTTGTCGATAGCGGCTACCGCAGTGGCTGCAGGCGTAGTCGAAGCGGACGCTGAAGTCGGCGGGCGGGGCCTCGGTTCGCAGCACCTCGCCACAGCGGCATGCCCAGCCAGCCTGACGGGCGGGGGTCCCAAGGACCAGAGCAAAGCCCGGCACATCGCGGGTCACCACCGCTCCGGCTCCGACGAAGGCGTACTCACCGACGGTACTGCCACAGACGACGGTGGCATTGGCTCCCAGCGTCGCGCCGCGGCGCACCCGCGTAGCGGCAAAGGCATGCTTGCGCGAGACCTCAGCCCGCGGATTGCGCACGTTGGTGAACACGGCACTGGGGCCGACAAACACGCCGTCCTCTAGCACCACTCCATCGTAAATCGAAACGTTGTTCTGCACACGCACGCCTTCGCCAAGCACTGCCGTCGCCGCGACATAGACGTTCTGGCCGAGCACGCAGCCCTGGCCGAGGCGGGCTCCGGCGAGCACGTGGCAAAAGTGCCAGATCCGGCAGCCATCACCGACGATGGCGCCCTCATCGACATAGGCCGACTCGTGTTTGAAATAGGAGGTCATGATCGGGGCTCGCTGCTCAGCGGGAAAAGAGGCGGGCGACGACGGACTCGGCGGCGGTTCGCTGCGCGGCCACGGCCTGCACCAGCGAAAACTGGCCCTGGGCCCGCAGCAGGTTGTGCGCCGCGCGGGTGCGATGGCGGCTGTCGGGACGCCAGCGGAAATAGCTCTGACCGACGACGTCGACGGCAAAACGTACGGCCAGCTGGAATGCGATGCGCTCGACCCCGGCGACCAGCGCCTCGCGTTCGTCCACCGAGAGCAGGCCGGCGCAGCCGCGTGCGTAGCCCCGTAGAGCCCCCTCGAACAGTCCCAGATCGAAGCGCGCTGCGGCGCTATCCTCGCCATAGGGACTGGTGTTGCACCACGAGCGCAGGGCATCGCCGAGCTCAAGCGGCAGCGGCAGCAGGCCCAGCGTATCGAGATCGAGCAAGCACACGCCGCCGCCGGCGTCATCAAAGCGCAGGTTCGAGACCTTCAGATCGCCATGGCAGTTCCGCCGCGGCAGGCCGGCAGCGACGGCATCGGACAAAGGGAGGGTCTCGCCATAGCGAAGCAGATCCGCGGCCAGGGGGAAGAACTCCGGCGGCACCGGGCTCTCGGGCGGGACGAAGCCTGGCTGCCCCGCGGCGGCGACGGCGGCGGTCAGCTTGCCGAGGTGAGCGGACAGGACGTGGGCACCCGGGCGACTAAAGCGAAAGGCATGCTGCAGATCGGACACGGCGACGTGAAAGCGACCCACTAGCTCGCCGGCCGGCTCGGCCAGCCCGGGCGTCATGCGGGGGTAGCAGTGCCCGGGGACGAAGCTCAAAAGTCGCCAGATCTGGCTGGGCTGTTCGGTGGCGGGCTTTCCCGCCGACGCATCGCTTGGCGACGGCGCGGTCAGGGCCGGGAGCTCGACGGAGAGCTCACCCTCGCGAGTCCGCAGCAGGCGCGGCGTCGGCAGGCCCTTGCTCTGAAGGTGCGCAGTGACGGCCTCGATGTCTTCATGCACGGCCCGACCGAAAATGGGGCTCACGCGCTGCAAGACGTAGCGCGCCGCGCTGGCCTGCACCAAGAAGGTTTCGTTGATCAGCCCGTCGCCCAGCGGCGAGACCTCGGCCTGCGTCAGGCCTTCTAGATCATAGGCCGAGAGGGCGCGGAGCAAGCTGGGGGAAGCCAGCGCGGACGGTGAGGAGGGCAGGGCGCTCATGCGGGGAATTGTTGGCAGAGATCGGCGGGCGGTACTAGCCCACCTTGCTCGGCGGAAGCCCCCGCGCAAGCTCAGCGGCGGTGGTGCGCAGCGGTGAGCCATTCTCGGGCGAGCTGATCACCGCCTCGTCCCCGTGTCCGCTTGGCAGCTCACCAGTGACGCCGGTGCCATCGAGCCCCTTTTTCTTGCGCCAAGCACTGGCCGGGATGAGGACATCGGCGCTGTGACGACCGCCGCGCATGACCTGCTGCAAGAAAAAGCCGTGCGCCTGCGCGATCAGCTCAGCGATGGCGTGGTTGAGCGCCGCGCCGCGCGCTGCAGCGATCTCGCTCGGCGGGGCGGTGCCAGGCTCCTGCGTCGGGCTGAGCAGCCGCTGCGCTGCTAGCACCTCGCCCTCGGCGCCACTGCCGCTGGTGTCCCAGATCGACAGGCGCAGGCTCTGGTCGGGCTCGATGTTGCTGTTGATGCCGATTCGACCGGGCGGCGGGCACGCAGACAGCGCATTGCCGAGCAAGTTTCCGAGCAGCAGCGCGACCGCATCGGCGTCGCAGTCGAGCTCAATCCCGGGCAACAGATCGAGCTCCAGCAGCCGGGCACGCAGCCGCTCGTGACGCAGCAGCCGAGCCTGTTCGATCAGCTCGCGCAGTCGCTGCGGACCGACCCGCAGCGGACGGGACTGGGTCAGCGCGGCGAGTGCTCCCGTAAGCTGCGACAGCGCCTCCGGCGTGCCCTGCGAAAGTCCAGCCTGGGCCTCGCGCGCCAGTGCACTCATCGCCAGCTCGGCCTGCTCGTGCAGGAGCTGCTCTTGCGTGCGCCGTCGGGCTTCGAGCTGCTCGGACAGCCCGGCGCAGAAAAGCGCGAGCGCCGCCTGGTTGGCGATGGTGCGCAGCAGGCTCTCAGTGGCCGGCGTAAATACCTGCGCCACCGACTTGGGCGCGACGGCAATCAGGCCGATGATGTGCTCGCGGAAGCGCACCGCCACCAGCAGCCAGGACCACAGCGCCTGCACCGAATAGTTTAGCTGTCGAAGCGGCGCCAGATAGACCAGCTCGCCGCGCAGCAGAGCCTGCTCTTGCTCGGGCGAGAGCGTAAACAGCGAGGCCGCTTTGACCGCTTGTCGCATCCCCACCAGGCCCTGCGCCGGGGGTGCGGGCAGCGGCGCGGTGGGAAGCCCGGCTTCGCCTGAGTCGCGTGAGCCGACGCCATTGGCATAGCCGCTATCCGCCGGCGAGGGACGCGCCGCTTCCGGCGTATCGCTGCGCTGGTTTTCGATCGCCGCCGCCATCACCTGCGCCACCTTCGGCAGGAAGCGCCCCAGGTTCTTCGAGTCGTTGCCGGCCATCCACACCGGCGCCGCGATCGGCAGGAGGCGCACACGAGCGCAGTCCACCGAGCGTCCCACCGCCTGCTCGACGACCTCGGCAACCGCGGCGGTGCTGGAGAGGTCGGTGAAGCGCATGCTCAGCTGCTCGACGGTTGCTTGGTAGCGCACGTCGGCGGGAAACAGCTTGAGGTCGATCCACTCACCGGCTCGTCGCAGAAGTGCCCCGGTTCCGCCGACCAGAATGACGACATACAGCACCTGCACTGACTCGGGCAGGCTGCGCGTACCGACAAAGCCGACGGCACCCAGCAGGCTGATCACAAACCCCAGAACCGCGGTCAAAAGGGGCCGCAGACCTGGCTTGCGCAAGAGCGTCCGACTGTCCCACAGATCGAAGCGCAGCAGGGCATAGGCCATGCCCAGCGCACCCAGGACTGTCGTCGGAATCACCACGACGTACAGATAAGGCGCGGCGTGCTCGGGCGACCACAGCAGCATGCCGCCGACCAGAAGATAGATCGGCAGCAGCAAGAGCAGCGCCACCAAGAGCTGCAGGCGCCTCCGCCCCTCGGCCTGCACGCAGCGCAGGGCCAGGATGATGGTCAGGCCGACGATCGAGATCCCCGTCGCTAGATCGACGATGCCGCGGAAGCTGTGATGACGGAAGTAGCCGTAGAGCAGCAGGCCAGCGAGGACTCCGTCGCAGAGTCGCAGGATCCACAGCAGCCGCGGATACGACTGCAGGATCGGGATGCGCTCGGGAAAACACAGACCGATCTCGATGAGGGCGGCGGGCAGACAGGCGTAGGCGAGGAGCGTAATCGGCACCAGTCGGCGCGTCGTGTGCAAGTCGAACAGCGTGATCAAAAGCACCGCGGCCACCACCACCCAGCGCACAAATGAACTCACCGCGCGGCTCTGCGGCCGAGCCGTGTACAAGATGCCGGCGGCGCCCAGCCACACCCAGGCGAGCAGCAGGTAGCCGCCGCAGAGCACCAGCCAGGCGGGCAACCCTAGCCGCTCGACTTGAACCGTGATCACGCGGAAGCCGCCCGGCTGCTCGATGAGCAGCTTCAACGAGGCGGGAGACCCGGCGCCTCCGCCTCGCGTCCCCGCGACCGCCGCCTGCGGGGTCGGCTGCGCCGCGCCTTCTCCGGCTGCCGCCTGTGCTGCCAGGCGATCGAGATCGGCCCCCGGGCTGTGCAGGCTCAGGTGGCGATCGTTTACCGCATTGACGCGGTCGGGGTAGGCCACGCCCTGGCGATAGCCGCTCCAGCCTGGCCAGCCAAAGTTATCGATCAGGCCGAAAGCATCGACGAGCAGGCCAGCGATCGGTCGGCGCCACTCGCCGATCGAAAGACCCAGCGCCACGACGGTCAAAAGCGCCATGGTCAGAAAGCCTGTCCACAGCGCCGGAAATGGGCTCTTGGCGCGCAGGTGAGGAGAGGGCAGGCCAGCCATGGCTTCGGGTCTCGACTTCTTTAGGTGCCAAGGAGGAAGCGGAAGGCTCGCCGTAGCTCGTCGCGACCGCCACTTGGCAGCACCTCGCCGTGGCAGACGATGATGCGATCAAAGTCCCAGCTCAGGATGCGCTCGATCGACGCGCGCGCCGCGGCCCGATCCTTGATGCATAGGCGCAGGATGCGCGAGGCCCGCAGGCCACCCAGTGCCCCGTCCAGCGTCAGAAATAGCTTGGTGCCAAAGGTCTCGGCGCTGACGTAGTTGAACACCAGATCGGTGACGATCAGCGTGCGGCCATAAAGAAAGACGCTCTCGTTGAGCGACGGCGCACCGGCGAACGGCGCGACCTCGATCTCGCCGCCCCAACCCGTCGGGGCGCGCTCGGTCAATGGGTCGCTCGCGACCAGGGCACGATTCTTCTGCGAAAGGCCCGGGGCGACGTACAGCTTGGCCTCGGGATAGCAGGACTTGAGCTCGGCGGCGAACAGGTGGTGCACTTTGCTTGGCGCGACGATGTGCGCGACGCGGCCCAGACCGTCGATGGCTCCCCGCTCCTCGGGGGTCGTGCGCACTGGCGAGTGCACCCACAGGTCGCCGTTTTTTAGCCGCACCACGGTCATCCGCACGCCCAGCTCCGCTCCCGGAATCCGAAACGGCTTGTCCAGCACCCACAGATGACTCTCTAGCTGACGCAGCATGGCCGTAGCCTATCACGACGCTGACGAGAGCAGACGGGGCTTTGTACGACGGTCGCGCCCGGCTAGCCGGGGTTTGGCTCGGTCGGTCCGTCCTTGCCCCAGACCATGCCGATGATCGTCGAGGGCTTGCGCGTCTCGTTGCGCTTGCCGGTCTGTGCCAAGCGGTTGACCAGCGCCTTGATGAGCGCGCGCTGGATCTCGGGATAGGTGTCGAGCAGTGCCAGGAAGTCGTCGCCATCGAAGCGCAGGAACTGACAGGGCTCCATGGTCTCGATGGTCGCGGTGCGCTCCATGCTGGCCAGAACCGCCATCTCGCCGATGCACTCGCCGGCCCCCAGGCGAGACAGCTCTTGTCCACCGGCGACGACGCGGGCCTTGCCCTTGCGCACTAGGTACAGGTAGTCGGGTGGATCGCCCTGGTTGAACAGCACGTGTCCCGCCGGGTAATCGACCTTTTCGGCCAGGCGCGCGACTTCGGCCAGCTGCGAGTTGGTCAGGCTCTCGAACAGTGAGACGTCTTTGAGGAAGAGGATGATGTCGAGGGCCGACATGGGAACCTATTCCTTCTTCTCGACCGGACTCGGCGTCGATCCGGTGCTAGGGCCGGTGCTGGTGCCAGGGCCGGTGCCGGTGCTGGTGGACCCGGGACCTGAGGAGCTACTGGGCGGCGGGCCACCGGGCGAGACCGGAGCCACTGTCCCCGACATGCTGTGTCCCGGCTGAGCCGGCGAGCGTGTCGAGGCCGCACCATCGCCAAACGGTCGCGTCGGCGAGGCCCGCGATGGGCTGCGGTTCGAGGCGGCTTCCGGCGGCGGTCCGGGTCGCGGTACGCGCGGGAAGTTGGTACCCGAGTTGGCCAGCTGGACCCGCGGGAAGTTGGCACCGGACAGCGCGCCTGGCTCGCGCCCCGGTCGGGCACTCGGCGGCGGGGTCCCGCCCTCGGCCGGTCCATCTTTGCCCCAGACCATGCCGACCAGGGTGTTGATGCGCTTCTGTTCCTTGTTGCGACCCGCCGCCGCCAGGCGATGCACCAGCGACTTCAGGATGGCGCGACCGAGCTCGGGATAGGCATCGACCAGACCCAGGAAGTCGCGCTCGGCAAAGCGCAGCAGCTGACAGGCCTCTAGCGTCTCGACGCCGCCGGTGCGACGCGTGCCGGCCAGCACCGCCATCTCGCCCACGCACTCGCCGGCGCCCAGGCGCGCGACTTCCATGTTGTTGATCAGCACGCGCAGCTTGCCCTTGCGAACCAGATACAGATAGTCGGGCGGGTCGCCTTGGTTGAACACCAGTGTCCCCACCGGCAGATCCATCTTCTCGGCCAAGCGCGCGATCTCGACGAGCTGGCGGTTGGTCAGGGCCTCGAACAGCGGCACGTCCTTGAGGAACTTGATCAGATCCTTGTGCACGTCCACCGGATCTTCGATCGGTGGGAAGGTCGAGGTAATCGGCGGACAGTCGGGATCGTGGCGCAGCGCCGCGATGACCCAGGGATCGAGCGTCATCTTCAGCCACTCGACCGCGTTCTGCGGCGTCTGCCCGTTGTGCACGTTCAGCGGGGGCGCGAAAAGCTCCGGACTCCAAGGCGTCGATTCGTCGAGCAGCTTGAGGCTGGCGATCGAGATCGGACCAAACTTGAACAGCGTCCGCAGGAGCTCGCGCGCCTGATCTTTGTGCGGCGAGTTGCGCGAGCGCAGCGTCTTAAAGATGTTCATCACCGAGCCCTTGGGGGCGAGCAGCGACAGAGTCAGCGCCACTCGCTGCTGCGCCGCATCGACCTGGGCAGACAGCTCGCGCCACAGCAGGCCACCCGGCCGCAGCCGATCGCGCAGCAGGTCGCGGGCCCGCAGCATGTTCAGGCCCCAGCGCAGCTCGACCATCAAGAACTCGTTGAGCGGCGCTTCTTCCATCACGCTCTGCTCATCGACGCGACGCAGCTTGTTCAGCGACTTGAGGGCTTCCAGCTGTGCGGCGCGATCTGACGACTTCAAGTGCTCGATCAGCGTCGGCTGTCCGGTCAGCGAGGGGATGAGGCCGAGGATGCGCAAGAGGTGCAGGCGCACCGGCGGGGGGGTCTCCGAGCTGTTCAAGAGCGCCAGTACCTGCGGGATGATCGCCTCGCCGTAGACCGACAGGGCGCGTACCGCCACCAGGGCCAGCGTCGGCTCGGACAGCGCCGCCCACAGAGGCTTTCTGGCCCGCTCATCGGCAAATGCCGACAGGCAGTTCAGCACCTCGCGGCGGATGACCATGTCGTCGTCCTGCAGGCGGGCCAGCACGGCCGGCAGGAATTCTTCGATCTTGTGCTCGTGGATCAGGCGCAGGGCGGCGAAGGCGTCTTCGGAATCGCGCGACTCCAGCATCGCCCCCAGTGCCCGCCGCGCCGTCTGCTGCACGCTGTCTTCGCTGGCTCGCAACAGCGCATGGATGACCGCCGAGCGCAGGGCCGGATCAGAGGCTGAGAGCCAGCGCTCGCGATCCTCGCTGAGCAGCATCGCCCCGCGTGCCCCGGCGGCATCCAGGATGGCCACGCGCTCCCCAAAGCAGAACGCCGAAATGGCGGCGGCTGTTGAACGCCCGATTCCTGGCAACGTCTGAAGCGCATCGGCAGAACGGGGCCACTCTCCACCAAATCGGTCGCGAATTTCCTGCGCGCATCGATGGAGATTGCGTGCA
>CALFYE010000103.1 GCA_937952145.1 uncultured Myxococcales bacterium | reverse complement strand
GCCCAGCACGCCGAGGTCTTCGCTGAGGACATCTGCCCCTCGACGGGCCAGCGCCGAGGCTGCAGCGCGAATGCCAGCCTGAGTGACGGCCGCAGTCGGTATGCCAGGAGGCTGTGGGACCGGCAGGATCCGGACCCGCTCAAGCTGCACGCGCGCCGGGTCACCCAGCGTCGAGGCCGGCAGCGTACAGTCGAGATCGCGGCCATCCGGACCGGCGAGAACGCGCAGGATGGGCAGGACATCGCCCACCCGACGGCATAGCGGCCCGGCGCACAGATAGTTGGTGCCCGGCAGGTTTTCGGGAAAGTGACCGAACATCGAAATCAGCCCGCCTGAGGGCTTGTGCCCGACGGTGCCGCAAAACGCCGCGGGGATGCGCACGCTGCCCCCGATGTCTGATCCCAGGCCAAACACCGCACCACCTGCGCCGACGATTGCGCCCTCACCACCGGAAGATCCGCCGCAGGTGTGCGCAGGATTCCAAGGGTTCTGGGTACGGCCATAGAGCTTGTTCCAGGTCTCCATCCACATGCCCCCCTCGGGAGCATTGGTCAGGCCCAGGATGATCGCTCCGGCTTGGCGCAGCCGCGCGACCACCGTCGCATCCTCGCTGGGTCGCCGATCGCGATAGGCCAGCATGCCGCCCGTCTGTGGCTGCCCGGCGACGGCGAAGAACTCTTTCACCGTGCACGGCACGCCCAGAAGCGGCGGTAGCGTCTCGCGATCGGCCGCGCTCTTGAGCTGAGCATCCGCTGCCTGCGCTTCCTCCCGAGCCGCCGCAAAGCGCTCGATGATCACGGCATTGAGCGTCGGATTTACGGCCTGGGTCTGCGCGATATGTGCCTCGACCAGCGCCCTGGCGGAAAGCTCACCTCGTCGCAGACGGGCGACTAGCTCGGTCAGGGGCTGTTCAATGAGGGACGCGGCATCGGGGGCAGCACCCGCACCCGCGGGTGGCCGCAGCGCAGCGAACGAGCGAAAAGAAGCGTCGGTCAGCATCGGCGTGGCGGCATCATCGCGAAGGCCACACAGCGACGCAAGAACGGAAACGACGAAGTACAGAAACGACGGGGACGGTGCTTAGCGATCGCCGTCCTTCTTGCGAGGGAGAGCCGGCGTGTTGCGCGGAGTTCGCGCCGACGCCGCCGCCGCATTCCACAACAGCAGCGAGACGATCGTCGTCACCACCACCACCGCCGAGGACAGGTGCTGGGCATAGACCGGCTTCCAGATCGCGACCATGGTCGCCAGCCCGCCGAGCAGCACCATCGTCCACATGCGCGGCAACACCAGCGCCGCGGCCACACAGGTCATCGCCGACAGCGCCACCAAGTCCAGCGTCGCGATCTGCGAGAGGCTCAGCCCCAAGTAGTACCCCACAAGCTGGATCGCCAAGACCTGCGCGCCGAACACCGTGCCATAGACCAGGAAGCCGCGGTGAAAGGCATTCTTGATGGCTCGCCGGAAGCGGATGGCCATGAACACGAAGACGGCAAAGTACGCCGCAGCGATACTGAGGGCCGCGTTATATTCGCTGAACCCAGCTCGGTGCAGCAGCGTCGGGCCGGCGGCAGCGATCAACATGAAAGCGATCATGTTGCTGGTAACGCGACGACGAACCCGCGGCCCAGCGGTACGATCGATCGTCGGGTCGTACGACAGCGCCGCCAAGAGCTCGCGCATCGACGGAAAGCGCGCCGTTGGATTGGTCGCCAAGCCGCGCAGGATCGCCTGGTGCACTACCGTCGGTACGCGGCTACCCGAGGGCCGGTTTTGGATGCGCCCCGAGATGGTGTTAAAAGCCAGCGCCTCGACGGTGTTTCCAGCAAAAGGCAGCTGGTTATAGAGCGCCTCGTAGAGCGCGACACAGAAGCTGAACTGGTCACTGCGCGCGTCGGTGGTTTCGCCCAGGTGCTGCTCGGGCGACATGTAAAGAGGCGTGCCCAGCAGAGTGCCGGCCTGCGTCATATTGGCGTTGAGCGGCTGCTCGTGGCCGGGCCGCCCCACCGTCGGCATGCGGCCACTGGCCAGGGTGTTTGCCCCCGCCTTGCTGTCCATCCGCGCTAGACCAAAATCGGCCACGCGAGCCCGGCCATCTTTGCCGATCAGCACATTGTCCGGCTTAAAGTCGCGATGGATCAGCCCCGCCAGATGCGCCGCGAGCAGCCCCTGTCCAGCGTCGAGGTACATGCGCAGGATATCCAGCCAGGTGCGCCCCTCTTCCGACTGCCACTTGCTCAGCGTCGTGCCGTTGACGAACTCCATGGCGATGAAGATCTGCCCGTCGACCTCACCGGTCTGATAGATCGTCACGACATTGGGCGCCGAGACGCGGGCCAGCGCCTGCGCCTCGCGCAAGATGCGAGCGCGGGTCTGACTGTCGTCCTGCAGCGACGGATTGATCAGCTTGAGGGCGACGCGACGATCCAGCTCTTCGTCGTAGGCGGCGTAGACCACCCCCATCGCCCCCTCGCCCAGCTTGCGCAGCAGGGCATAGCGACCCATATGCGGCTGCATCGCGCCCCGTAGCTGCCCGGGATCGCTGGAAGGCGGCCCCGACATCGCCGACGGGGGCACGGCGTCCGCCAGGGTGTCCCGGAGCGGCGGCGGGTTCGAAGGCGGTCCAGGCAGAGCATCCGGCGGGATCGGAGCCAGATCCCCCTGCGACTGCACGGTCTTGGCCAGCGCATCGGTCGCCTGAAGATCCTTCGGCGGCTCGCCCTCAGACGGCTGCGGCAGCACTCCCGGCCGCTTCGGCGGCTTCTTCTCCCCCATCGAAGCTTCTAGTGTAGGGGCTTCGCTGCCTGGGCTGAAGTCCGTTTGTATTCCGCCGGCCATCCTCTGCCCGCCTCTAGGCGTAACCCGAGGCGCTACCCCAAGTAACGCACCGCCCCTTTGCTCGCGGCGAAGTCGTTGACACTTTGGAGAAATTTAATACCCTCGATAAAAGGTATCTTCGCGTCCTCGCTAGTTAGTCTAGGGTGGAGTCTCCTCTGCAGCCTGCCGTGCCCAGCCAGCGGGTCCTGGTCGTCTCTGAAGACGCCGAACTCCGCGAAACCCTTGCCCAAGCTGTCCAACGCGGCGGCGGCTTACCGGTGCGTGTCGCCGGCCTTCAAGCTCTCGAAGGCCCGCAGCTTGCGCAGCGCCTGGTGGTGTTCGCCTGGGACGGCAACCTGCCGGCTCTGCGAGCCCTCGTCAGTCGGCTGCGCGAGTCCGCTCAGGTCATTGCCGTCACCCCACAGCGCTCGCTTGGCGACCAAGTGGCGCTCTTGCATGACCCGCACGTCTGCCATGTGCTGACCAGCGATGCCCGCCTGCCCTTCCTGCTGCAGGTGACGATCTCGAAGTTCGTCTCTGGTGATCTGTTTGGCGTCGAAAAGTACCTGCCCACTGGCACCAACATCAGCCTGACCCGGCTCCGCGACTATCAGGGACGTGAAAAGGCCATCTCGGAAGTCCTCGAGTACGCCGAAAAGTCCGGTGTCCGCAACCGCATCCGCGACAAGATCGGAACGGTCTGCGTCGAGCTCCTGATGAACGCGCTCTACGACGCCCCGGTCGACGACAAGGGCCAGCGCATCTTCGAGCATGTCGAAGCCAAAGATCGCATCGAGCAGCTAACCCCCCGGCCAGTCTCGATCCGCTACGCCATGGTCGATGGCATGTTCGCGGTGTCGGTGCGCGATCGCTTCGGCAGCCTCGATAAAGCCACCATCCTGCGCTACATCGAAAAGTGCCTGCGCAGCCCCAACCAGATCGATCGCAAGACCTATGGCGCCGGCCTAGGCATCTACCTCATCGCCAACGCGGCGACGCAGTACGTGGTCAATATCGCGCCGGGCATGGCCACCGAGGTGGTCTGCACGTTCGACTGCGGCACGCAGACGCCGCTGCGCGCGCTGTCGGTCTTTCTCTATCCTGGCGGTGCCAGCGCGGGTCAGCCCCCGTCGCAGATGTCGGGCAACCATCAGAAGTCGGGGAAAGGCTAGGTGCTGTCGGGGCGGCTTGGCCCTTACACGCTGCTCCGGAAGATCGCGGTTGGGGGCATGGCCGAAATTTACCTGGCCAGCGTCGCCACCGGCACCCAGCTCAACAACAAGAAAAGCGACGACAAGCCAGCCGAAGAGACGGGTAGCACGCGACAGGTGGCGATCAAGGTCATCCATCGCGACAACGCCAACGACCCCGACTTCGTGCGCATGCTCATCGACGAAGCTCGCCTGTCGGTGCAGCTGAATCACGCCAACATCGTCCACACCTACGACCTCGGCAAAGAAAAAGATCAGTACTACATCGTCATGGAGTACATCGACGGTGCAGACCTGTTCAAAGTGCAGCAGCGCGCGTCGGCTAAGCGCATCTCGTTCCCCATCGCGCTGTGTGCATTTGTCGCTCGCGAGGTGGCCCGCGGACTCGACTTCGCGCATCGCCTCAAAGATCAGGACGGGCGCCCGCTGCACATCGTGCACCGCGATATCTCGCCGCAGAACGTGCTGCTCTCGTCGAGCGGTGCCGTCAAGATCACCGACTTCGGCATCGCCAAGGCCGCCCACCGCGCCGAGCAGACGCAGGCCGGCATCATCAAGGGCAAGTACTACTACATGAGCCCGGAGCAGGCCGCCGGGCGCCTGATCGATCGCCGCACCGACGTCTTCGCGGCCGGCATCCTGCTGTACGAGATGCTCGTCGGCGAGATGCTGTACTACGACGAAGATCTGGATCGCCTGCTGGCCATGGTGCGGCGGGCCGACATCAGCCCCCCAAGCAAGAAGCGTCACGATATCCCCCAGACTCTGACCGACATCACGATGAAGGCGCTGCGCAAGCGCGCTGACGATCGCTATCAGACGGCGGCGGACTTCGCGGCGGCGCTTGATGTGTTTCTCGGCGCGTCGGCCGCAAACTTTGGCGCTGCCGATCTGGGGGGCTTTGTCGCCCGCGTGATGGACAGCCAGCGCAAGGGCGGCCGCGTCAGCGATCCGACGATGAGCGTCAATGCACTGGCCCCCGTCGACGGACGCGACGAAAACAGCCCCACCGTGGGCTTGAGCAGCGACCAGGTGCGGCGCCTAGGCATCGTGGTTCACGACGAAAATAGCCTGATCTTCCAGTCACAGAGTCGCTTGATGGCCCTGCTCGCGGACAGCAGTGGCGCCACCGCCATCGGCGAAGGGACAGGCTCGGGAATTACGACGCAGAGTCGACACCGGGCAGGCCACAGCGGCGTGATCGATGATCGCGAACTCGCGGCAACTTCGCCCCGCGACGAGGCACACGCGCGCACGCTGCGGCGCGACGAGCGCAAGACCGAGGTCGATCCCGATCTGCTGGAGACCACCAACCCGCTCTACGGCAACACACCTCGCCTGCGACCCGCTTCGCGTAATACGCCGTCGGGCCCAACAGGGGATTTCAGTCAGCGGCTAGCGGCCTACGACTTCCCGCCTGAGATCCCGGCCCGGGCCGCAGCGGCTCGACGGGGGGCAGCCAGCCCTCTGGCCTTCGAGCCCCTGCCGCAGCCCATGCTCAGCGAGCGCGCCATGGATGCCGAAGCCAGCGGCAATATCCGCGTGCCCTACGAGCCAAAGGTCGAGCTTACGCAGAGCGACCTTTACCCCCAGGTCGATCCCGCTCTTTTGGCGGGGCGGGGACAGCAAAGCGGCAGCAGCGACGCCATCTCGAACGCCGCGACCCAAGAAGCCCCCCCAGCTCTGACGGCACAGCGGGGCGCGACACCTTCCGGAGTCTCTGTCTCTGGTCTGGCTGACCCGGTGATTGCCCTCTCCTCAGCCTCGCAGGGCAGCGTCGAGGCACTCTCTTCGCAGTCGTACTCGGCGCTGTCGGCCTCCGCCAGCTCACTCTCGGGTCATCGACCGGGGCTATCGCAGGTGCAGAGTCCGGCCCGTGGCCGCGGGCTCTGGGGATATGTGCTGACGGCAGTTGGGGCTGCGACGTTCTCATCGGTGATTACTTGGAACGTCGCCACCCGCACCGTCAACCACCCGCTTGAGGCCCCCCCCGTCGATGCGGCAGTGGGGGCCCCCGACTTGTCGCCTACGCTGTGGGTTCCCGAGGATGCCCCGCTGGAAGAGCCGCCGCCAGCTCCGCTGCTGTTGCCTCCCGGGGTCGCAAGTGACACGCCGAGTAAGCCAGACGATTCCGCCGCCAAGGCGGCCGCCACAGACGGCACGGGAACGGTGCGCATCAACTCGACTCCCGAGGGCGCCGAGGTCTACGTGCAGCGCAAGCTCGTCGGCAAGACCCCGCTTGAGCTGAACGAGCAGCCGCTCGGCAGCGACGTCAAGTTCGAGCTGCGCATGCCCGGCTACAAGAAGAAGCGCAAGAAGCTGCGCTGGAACGGCGAGCAGGAGCTCGACGTCACCATCAAGCTGGAAGAAGACACGGTCAGCGACAGCCCAGCCCCAAGTGGCGAGACCCCGCCCCCAGCCGCCCCGTCGGGGGGCGAGTCTAGCAATTGACAGCACCCGAGCAGTTGAATACACAATGGGCCCTCCTGATCCGTTCTCTTGGAGGTCCTTGTGGCTCGCGTTACCGTCGAAGATTGTCTTGAGAAAGTCCCGAACCGCTTCGCGCTGGTGATCCTGGCGGCTGAGCGGGCCCGCATGCTGTCGCGTCGGGCGCGCCCGCTGATCGAGTGCGAGAACAAGGCGGCGGTTACCTCGCTGCGTGAGATCGCGGCCGACAAGGTGCGCTTCACCGAGGACATCAAGCAGAAGGTCGAGATTTATCTCGAAGAGATGCGGCAGCGCGGCAACAAGCGAACCATTCTGCCCGCTCCCAAGGCCGCCGCCGCCGCCGCCGCCGAGAGCCCGAGCGAGTAGCTCAGCCGCGCGGGGCGAGAGCCCAAAAGGCCCCGCTTACCGCGCCCGATGCACCAAGATCTCGACGCCGCCGTGTGGCCCCAGGGTCAGGTTGCGGCGCTCGATCGCTGGCGGAGCCCAGGGGCGGGTGGCGCTGAACTCATAGCGCCGCACGATGTCGGCCAGGATGATCTTCATCTCGTAAGTGGCGAAAGCCGCGCCGATGCAGCGACGGTTGCCGCCGCCGAACGGCATGAACTCAAAGGGCGAATACTTCCGCGAGAGGAAGCGCTCAGGCTGAAACTCATCAGGCTCGGGATAGAGGTCGGGGCGGCTATGAATCAGCGAGACCGAGACCGCCACCGCGAGGCCGGCCGGCAGCTGCTGGCCCCGGAACTGCAGCGGAGCAGCCAAGGTTCGCGGCACCCATCCGAGGACCGGATACAGGCGCTGGGCTTCATTGCAGACCGCATCCAGGTACGGCAGCCGCGAGAGCTCTTCCGCATCCTCGGCATGGCTCATTGCGGCCAGCTCGGCCCGCAGCCGCTCGACGACGCGCGGCTTGCGACCTAGCTCAAAGAACAGCCAGCTCAGCGTAATCGCCGTGGTCTCGTGACCGGCGAGGAGCAGCGTGACCATCTCGTCGCGGATC
This sequence comes from uncultured Myxococcales bacterium, assembly GCA_937952145.1. Classification (GTDB taxonomy): domain Bacteria; phylum Myxococcota_A; class Polyangia; order Palsa-1104; family JAEUJZ01; genus JAEUJZ01. The sequence goes on along the minus strand of CALFYE010000103.1, from coordinate 38,403 downwards.
TGCTCGTCGGACATCTGGCTGCCATCGTCGTAGCGCGCCGAGAGCAGCAGGCTCAGGATGTCGTGCCGCGTCTCATGGCTGCCATCCAAGCGCCGCTGGCTGATCTCAACGAAGAGAAGCTCGCTGAGCGCTGCGAAGCGACTCTGGGCCTGCTGCCAGGCCGGGGCCAGGTCCACGGCGCGCAGCAGAGAGCGCAGCGAGGCCAGGGTCAGCACCAGCGGATTGAACTCGCCGATATAGGCGACCACGGCACGCTGGAAGCGCTGGGCCCGCTCGGGCTCAATGACGCCGAAGATCGCCTGGATGATGACCTCCAGGGTCAGCGTCTGCGTAAAGTCTTGGACGTTGAACGGCCGCCCCAGAGTCCAGGCGGCGCTGTGCTTTCGCGTCAGCTCGCGGATCAGCTCGGCGTAGGCCCGCATGCGCGTGCCATGAAACGGCGGAGTCAGCAGCTTGCGCTCGCGGCGGTGCGCTTCACCCCCGATGAGGATCAGCGAATTCGCGCCCAGAAGCGGCGCCAGCGTGCTGGGCTGAAAGGGGCGCGTCTGCTCCGGCGCTAGCGAGAAGACCGCCCGCGCACCCTCGACGTCGCCAAAGTTTACGACCCAGCGACCAAAGACGTGGGCCAAGAACGGATCGCCGTACTTCAGTGCGCAGTCACGAGCGAAGCCGATCGGATCGCGCATGAAGCGCAGCATCGAGACATACGGAACCCGCGGACCGGGAATATCAACAGGGGGTGTCAGCATGGAAGACCTCGCCCTATCGTATCAGGGAGGTGCGCCGCCGCAGCCCGCGACTCTGCCCCCGAGGGCACGCGCCCCCCGACGGAGTAGCGGTAGTTTGCTTGCGAGCACGGCTTGCGTTTAGAGTGTTGCGCCCATGGAGAACTCCTCGAACGGGCTCGCCGCAACGCCAGCCAGCTCCAGCGACGAGCCGATCCGCGTCCTGATCGTCGACGACGAGAAGGTCGTACGCGACATGCTAGTGACCTACCTCGGCTTGGAGGGGTTTTCGGTCCGCGCCGTCGAGGACGGAAGTGTGGCGATCGACGAACTACAGCGCCGCAGCTATCACGTCGTGCTGTCGGATCTGAAGATGCCGATCGTCGGCGGGCTGGAGCTGCTGTCCCGCATCAACGAGCTGCACCTCAACGTCCTGTGCATCATCATGACCGGCTTCGGCACCGTCGAGACGGCCATCGATGCCATGAAGAAGGGGGCGTACGACTATCTGCTCAAGCCGTTCAAGCCCGAGTACGTCACCAGCGTCATCCGTCGCGCCATCGAGCGGCAGCGACTAGAGCAAGAGAACTTCCGCCTGAAAGAGGCGGTCAGCATCTACCAAATCACCGAGGCCATGGCGCGCTCGCTGTCGCTCGACACCATCCTCGACATGGTGCTGGAGGCGACGCTGGTCGAGGCAGGGGCCGATGTCGCGACGCTGACGCTGAAGAACCTGCAGACCGGCGAGTTCGTCGAACGCACGCGCAAGTACAGCAAGAACGCGCAGACCGATCTGAACTGGTACGGCAGCCACAGCGGCGTCGGAGAGCTCAATCTCACAGCGATCGTCGAGCAGCACCGGCAGGAACGACCGCTCTTGGCACACGGCATCCGTGCCCTTCGCTACTTCGCCGAGCCGCCCAAGGACAAGCGGCTGGTGTCGTTCTGCTCGATTCCGCTCAAGGTCAAAGACAACGTCATCGGCATGCTGAACGCGTACTCGTACACCCGAGGCTACAAGTTCAGCGAGGGACACCGTCGGCTGCTGCAGGTCTTGGCTTCACGCGCGGCGGCGGCCATCGAAAACGCCCGGCTGTACGAAGAGCTTGTCGCATCGAACGACGAGCTCAAGAAGGCCAACTGGACGCTGCGCGAGCACTTCCGCGCCACCATCGTCAGCTTCGCTCGCGCTCTGGAGGAATCCGATCGCTACACCCGCGGCCACAGCGAGCGGGTCAGCAAGTACGCCGAGCTGATCGGCCGCAGGCTGACGCTGTCAGAGATGGATCTCGAAAAGCTGCGCTGGGCGGCGCTCATGCACGATATCGGCAAGATCGGCATCCGCGGCGACAAGCTCAACAAGCCCGGCAAGCTGACGCCCGAAGAGGTGGCGATGTTTCGCACCCACCCCGCCAAGGGCAAGCGCATCCTTGAGCCGATCCCGTTCATGGAAGAGCTCATCCCCGGCGCCTTCTGCCATCACGAAGCATGGGACGGCTGCGGCTATCCCCAGGGCCTGATGGGCGAAAATATTCCGCTCATCGGCCGCATCGTCGCCATCGCCGATACCTACGACGCCATGACCAGCGATCGCAGCTATCGCAAAGCCCGCCCCCACGATGCCGCCATGAGCGAGATCGAGCGCGTCTCAGGCCAGCAGTTCGACACGCGGCTGGTCGAGGTGTTCAGCGTAGCGATCGACGAGCACCGCCAGGGCGAGCGGGGCGCAGGACGCGAAGTGCCGCGCTAGGTCCCGCAGGTCCGCAGCGCGCATAGCAGCAAGTTTTCGGGGGAATCGATATCAGATCGGATCGAGGTCGGGGAAGGCTTACGGTTCGGCGAGCTTGAACTGCGAGCCGGAGTTCTGGATGCCGTTGCGCTGGCAGACATAGACCAGATACTGCCGGCCCGGCGCGTCGAGGCGACGATAGGCGTCGTTGACGAGCTTGAGATCTTTGATGTTGCAGGCGGCCGAGCCGATGATGCGCCAAGCGCGAACCGGGCTGCCCTTCTGCACCGACTTCGCCATCTCGATCGCCTTCTGATAGTTGCCGTTGACGTACTCGGTCTGGGCTTCGCTCAGGCGCGTGTCGACATCGCCAGTCGGCTCGACGGCTGGAGTCTTCTCAGCCTTCTCGGGCTTCTCAGCCTTCTCGGGCTTCTCGGGTTTCTCCGGCTTTTCCGGCTTCTCGGGCTTGTCACCCGGATCCTTCGACTTGTGACGCGGCTCCTTGGTGCGTTCGGGCTTGCTGCCCGAGTCCGCAACGGCGCTGTCGGTACCGCCCGAGCCCCCGCCGCCGTCCTTGCACGACCGTTCCTTGGCCGCCAAGGCTTTGGTCTGCTTCGGCTCAATCGCCAGGATAGCGTTCACGTGGCTCTGGAACTCAGCGCAGCGTCCCGAGCCGCGCGCCTCTTCCGCCGCCTTCATGTGATTCTCGACGAAGAGCGGGAAGATCTGATCGTACATCTCACGAGCGATCTGACGGTACACCGAGTCACTTGGAATCTCGGCGTAGGCATCAAGCGCCTTGTCGTAGTTGCCGCCACCGGCCGCCGAGGTGAAGCGATCGTAGATGCCTTTGGACTTCGACTCGGTCTCGGCCAGCTTCTTCTTGGACTGCGCCGACTCGCGAATCTTCGACGAGACGCCCGGGTTCGTCAGGATCTTACTGGTCTTGTCGACCGCATCGGTCCAGCGCTTGGCTTGGATGTCGCTCTCGACGTCGATCAGCGTCTTCGCAGCTTCCGATTCCGGATCAACGGAGGGGCCGCGGTTTAGGAACCAGTAGATGCCACCGCCCACAATCGCCAGCAGCAGCACGACCATGCCGATCGTCATCGCCGGCGAGCGACCGCCGTCGAGATCGACGATCTTGTCGCGGATATCAATGTCCTGCCCCGGCGGAACGAAGATCAGACGGACATGGCCGAGGTCGATCTGATCGCCTTTGCGAAGCTCGACCTTGTTGTAGTCCTCGCCGTTGACCCGCACGCCATTGGCGCTCTGCAGATCGACGACGTGATAGTGATCGCCTTCGCGGACGATCTTGGCGTGATGCCGCGAGATCGAGCGATGGTTTAGAACGATGTCATTGTCGTCGGTACGGCCGATCACCATCGCCGCTTTTTCTAGCGGGAATTCTTGGCGGGCGAAGTTCGACGAAACGACGATCAGGCGTGCCGGCTTTTCCGGCGACTTGGCGACCGGCGGCGCCACATTGGGCGCTTGCACCGTCGGTGCAGCAGACTGCTGCAGTGCAGGATTGGCGACTGTCGGAGCATTCGAGCCTGGCGCTTGCTGCACGGTCGGCGCAGCAGCTGGCACGGGCTTGGCCTCGGCCTTGTCCTGCTTGATCGACAGCCGGTAGTCGCCGATGACAATGACGTCGCCGTCGCCAAGCGGCACCTTGCCGTTGATGCGCTCGTTGTTGACTTTGACGCCGTTGTAGCTCTGCAAATCCTCGACGTAGAGGGCACTATTCTGACGAATAATCCGAGCGTGTCGGCGAGACACGTTGCGCTCAGTCAGACGAATGGTGTTGCCCTCTTTCCGCCCGATCGTTATCTCGTCGCGGATGATGGGAACCGGCGTCGTCTTCCCTTCGTCGTCCTCGATGATGAGCTTATACATGGCCCGCGTTCTGGCACATAGCTAGCCTTATACGGCAATTGCGATTTTAGGACCCTGTCTCTTGAGGGTCAAGCACTCGTACTCAGTGCTTCCCCAGCCACTTCCGCGGCATCGGCGCGGCCCTGTGGCGCGACAGTGAACCCACCTGTTCCACCCGGTCCACCCGGTATGACGACCCACCCTACCGCCCCGCATCTGACAACCCCAACCCCGACGTCGCCCCCTGCACTCGCGACGGCCTCTGCTGTGTGAATCCCATCGGCAAGCCGATCGGATCTGCCCCAGGCGCGCTGCTCACCGAGCTTTGCGCCTGTCCGGGTTCCGGCAATTCCACGGCAGAGGACTTCCTCCCCACTCCCTCCGCTCCCCCTGCGCCAGCAGGACTCGCAGCCGTCCCTCCTCCCGCCACATGTGCCGGTGTTGGCGTAGAGCGCTTGGGCAGCAGACGAGCCGACAGAATACTCCAAGCCTTCAAGTAATCGTAAGCGGTGCGCAGCTGATAGTCTTCGCCGCCCGTTGAGTGCTGCGCGATCACCGCGTACCCCGGCGGAGGTCCGGCGGGGCGCCGGGCGATCGAGTCGCGCTGCTTGTTCTTCAGGTGGCCGTGCAGATCGCGCTCTTTCTGCGCGGGCTCTTCGGTGTTCTGCGGCTTCATCTCGGACAGACGGACCTGCTCGACCACGACGTCGGGCGTGATGCCTTTTTCCTGAATCGATCGGCCCGCCGGCGTGAAGTAGCGAGCGATCGTCAGCTTGAGGGCGCTGCCGTCTTCGAGTTCGATAATCGTCTGCACCGAGCCTTTGCCGAAAGTCTGTGTCCCCATGACCAGTGCGCGACCGTGATCTTGTAGTGCACCTGCGACGATTTCCGCTGCGCTGGCCGAGCCGCCGTTCACCAGGCAGATGACCGAAATATCATCGCGAGTGCCGCGGTGATGCGCGCGTTCTTCGTCCAGGATACGGCCATTGCGGCCTTCGGTGCGAACGATTAGGCCGCTGTCGATGAACATATCGGCCACGCGCACAGCCTGGTCGAGCAACCCGCCTGGGTTATTACGTAAATCCAGGACTAAGCCCGCCAGCTTCCCGGCAGACTCGCGCTCAAGAGCAACCAGCGCGGCTTCGACATCGCGATCGACGGTCTCAGTGAACTGCTTGACCTTGATCACGCCGTAGTTGGCTTCCAGCAGAAACGCTTCAACGCTGCGCACCTTGATCAGGTCGCGCTGGATCGAAAAGAGGCGCGTGTCGCGCTGTCCGCGCCGCTGCAGCAGCAGCGATACGGTCGACCCCCGCTTGCCGCGCATGCGGGCGACATAGTCATTCATGCCGCGGGTCGGCTGGTCGTCAATGCGCAGGATCTGATCGCCGGCGACAATGCCAGCCCGCGCGGCCGGGGTGCCCTCCATCACGGTCAGCACCGTCAACACGCCTTCGCGGGTGTCGACCTCGATGCCGATGCCGCTGAACTGGCCGGCCGTGTCGTTCTTCATCTCGCGGTACTGATCGGGGCGCAGGAAGGCGCTGTGCGGATCCAGCGTCTCGACCAAGCCTTTGAGCGCGCCGTAGATCATCTCGTCGCTATCGACATCCTCGACGTAGCTCTGCTCGATGTACGACATGACGCGGGTCAAGAGCGCCAGCTTCTGATACGGACTGCCCTTGCGCGGAACGGCCGTGGCCACCCCAGCCAGCGCGGACATCAGCAGCAGACTGAGGCCCGCAGCCCAAGAAACGACGGCGCGGTTCGAGAGTGGACGGCGACCCACTGGGTTGTCGGCGCCCTTACCGAGACGACGCGCGCTGTCATGCGCACCTGGATGAAGCCCGGTATCCACTAAGCTGAATATATCCTAACCGTTAGAGGCAGAGCAATCAGATCCGAGGACCGTGAGCTGCTGTCGGTAGCGACTCAGGAATAGGGATGCGAGCCATCAGCTGGTAGGCAAACATGCCCGCAGCCAAGAGCGCTGCGGTCAGGCAGTACGCGGCAAACAGCGGCAAGCGATCGGTCGCTTGCGGCCGCGCCGCCGAATGCGCGGCAGAGCGTACAGGCTCAGCGACGCTGGGCTCCGACGGCGTCGCCCGGTCAGCGCGCGGGGCGTCGGACGGATCGGCAGGCTCGCGATCTTTCGAGCGCGGGCTTGTGCCTGTGGTCGATGGCCCAGGGCTGGCAAGCAGGTAGACGATCAGGCCGACGGCACCGCCGCACAGCAGGGCCAGAAGCGAGCGGCCGTAGTAGTCCATGCTGAGCTCTGTGCCGGGGCTGTGGAACGCAAAGCGCCGACCCAGCGGAAAGTACAGCAGCACCGGCAGTGGCGCGACGCCCGAGACGAAGAACGCCAGCGAAGACACGATCGAAAACCAGCACACGGCATAGCCGGTCGCCAGGGCGCAGTGTGCAGATCGCTCGTCGCTGGTCATGGCAGGCCCGAAGGGTTTGCGTACAGGTCAAGGTCCGGCTGCGTCTGTAGGAGCTGAAACACGCTGCGGATCTGCGCGTGACCGATCTGCAGCAGGAAGGCGCTGTTGCGGCCATAGCTCTTCGCACCGAGGATAAAGAAGGCGGGCTCGGGGTTCTTGAGCGTCTCGGGTCCGGGCGTAGGCTGCGCCAAGCAGTCGCCTCCCGCCGCGAGCAGCGTGGCGGCCAGCTTCATCGGGCCGAAGCTCGCATAGCACTCGTGCACTTGCAGCTGCTCATAGATCGATCGATCGGGACCGTATCCGGTCAGCCCCAGGACCTCGTCGACGATCACCGTCTGCTCGCCATGGCCATCAGCAGACCCACCCGCCGCATTGCCCCGCAGCAAGTGGACCTGGAGGGCTCCGTCCTCGGTCGGTTGCAGCCGGCTGACCATCGTGCCGGCGAAGTAACGCACGCTAGACTGCGTCTGCAAGTGATTGGCAGCCCGGTGCAGCTGACGACGCTCGACGAGGGGATCGGGGGTATCGCCCAAAGCGTCCGGAAACGGCACCGCCGCCGGGTCGCGATTCGCCCAGATCAGCGAGGTGCCCGTCGTCGCGAGCTCGGCCAAGTGGACGGCTGCGGTTGCGGCCGAGTGCCCCCCACCGATCAAGAGCACCCGCCGACCGGCATAGCGGACCCGCGCCGCCCCCAGAATGTCGGGCACCTGACGCACGATGCGATCGCCCAGTGCGCGCTCGCCGATCGCGGGAATGCCGCCGGCCCCGATCGGATTGGGACAGAAAAACGTGCCGCTACAGTCCAGCACAACGTCAGCGTGTTCGACATGCTCACCGACGACAGATGTCGTTGCATGCGATGCATCGTGGGCAGTGGACGAAAGCAAGATCTGAAAGCCCGCTGTGGCTCGCGAGGCCTTGCCGATCTGCTCGCCTTTGAGCAGCCAGGGCCGACCGATCGCCACCACCTGCTGCCGCAGACGCAGGCGCCCCTGCAGGAGCGGTGTCTGACTCAGCGGTTGCAGGTAGCGCTCAAGAAACTCGCGACCTTGTGGGCAGCGCTCCCAGTCGGCATCGCCCGCCACCGGAGACAGGCCTGCCTGCTGCAGGATGCGGCGGCCCAGCGCCGAGACGTTCATGCGCCACGGCGAGAACAGCGTCACGTGACCCCAGGACCTGACGGCTTTCGCCAGATCGCCTCGCTCGTAGACCACGACATCGTGGCCCAGCGTCGCGGCATAGAGCGCCGCTTCCAGACCGATCGGTCCGGCCCCGATGACCGCGATCCGTTTCTGCGATCCCACCGCTGCCTGCAAAGACATCGCGTTCCCCTTCCGTCGCGGATGCCCCTGGTGAAGCCGCCTGGCTCCGCGCCAGGTAAGGATAGTCAGCCGGCCTTGCGAGCCGCAATTGCAAAGCGTGGACGCGCACTGGAAAACCGCGCGCAGGCCCCTCTGCGGCGCGTATCCGCCCGTCGGCCATCATGCTAAGCTTTGCAGACAGCCCGTGAGCGACGAGCAAGGCCAGGACACCCAGTCCTCTCCGACGATCATTCCTCTCCAGCGGACCCTCATGCTCCGCTTGGTGCAGGTGGCGTCTGCCATCATGCTGCTGTGGTTCGCGGTCTTTATGGGGCTTAACGATCGCTCCCTCGGCCGGCTGATCACCAAGATCGTCACCGGACAGGTCGCCGGACAGTTCAAGCTGACCTCGGCGCACTACGACTACTGGAGCAGCCTGGCGTCCCTGGTTCTCAACATCCAGGCCCCGGTCGTCGGCGAAGACTTTGAGCTGCAGGATCCGACGGGTGCCGTGGTGATGCGCGCCAAGCGCGTCGAAGCCCGCATGTACGTCGGTGAGCTGGTGCGCGGCCTGCTGCGATCGGCGATCAGCGCGCCGTTTGGTCGCGGCGTGTTCATCGAGCTGCACTTCGCCTCGGGCACGGTGCACGGAGCCTGGGCTAACATCCATCCCATCAACCTGCCGCGACCGCCTGGGGTCGTCGTACCGCCCGTCGGAACGCCGTATACCGAAGTCAACATCGTGGCGGCAATGAGCAGCCGCAAGCCAAAGCCTGAGGACGCCCCGCCCTCGCCTGGGCATGTGCGTATCCTGCTCGACAGCCCCGGCGTGACCATCCAAAACGCGCACTACGAGATGTCGTTTTCTGGCTGGCGCGGGCAGCTTGATGGGCTGACAGGGACGGCGACGCTGCGCATGTCGACCGACGCCGCCGAGACTCGCCCCGGCCTGATGAGCTTTGTCTATGAGATCGCCAAGGCCACGGCCCGCTCTGGCGAGCTGGTGCTGGGAACCAAGGAGGGGGCGGGCGAGTTCCCCTTTCACCTGCACAACGTGGCGCTGCGCCGGTTCGGTGCCCGGGCCAGCCGTCGACAAGATCTGGTCTTTCGCGGCCAGCTGGAAGCCGACGGAGCGATCGTCGAGGTCGATGGCAGCCTGCTCGATACCTACTGCGACCCGGGCGTTCGTCTGGAGCTGAGCTTCGAGCACGGCGCCAAGCTGGCCGGCCTGATCCCGGGAGGCCTCATCAAGCAGAGCGGCGATCCGCGCGGCCGCGTGCGCATCTTCGGGCCGTTTTCGTCGTCGCTGCCACTGACCCCACGCGGCCGGCCAGCCCCCTGCCTGAGCGAGCCCTGGCACCAGACGCCCTATCCCATCGATCCCGAAGAGCGCACGGTTGGCATCGAAGGTCAGGTCGGTGGGGTCGAGGCTGAGGTCGCGACGATCGCCATCCATCAGACCAGCTCGGCCTTCCGCTTGCTCGGCGGCGAGCTGCAGCTCAAGGACATCGTCGGCCAAGCGCTCGGCGGCGAGGTCCGCTCCGACCTGATGAAGATCAGCTTCGTCGGCGACATGCCCTGGTCGGCGCGCATCGCCATGGCCAGCACCGATCCCTCGCAGGTCGAGCTGGTGCCGCCGTTTTTGCGCCCGTTTGTCGCCGGTAAGATGCGCGGGGGCTTTCGCGCCTCGGGCCGCTTGGCCAAGCACGCCCATCCCGAGCGGGTCAATATCGAGCGGGTCGAAGCCACCCTGGAGCGCCTCGCCCAACACGACCCCCTGCCCAAAGAGATCAAGCTCGCCGGCAGCTTCCTTTACAACCCCGAGCTGCTGAGCTTCCGCGGCTTGTACCTCAACGGCGAAGCCCTGGCCGTCGACGTCGAGCGCGGCAGCGTCGGCATGAAAAACGGTCGCCTAGAGATCCCCAAGTTCGAGCTGCGCGGGCGGGGCAGCGCCATGGAGCGCATCGTGCAGTTCGCCGGCCAGTCGGTCGGCCTAAGCTCGACGGCGGATGAGGGCAAGCTGAAGATGCGCATTGGCGGACGGCTGGCCCGGCCGGATCTCCTCGGCGGCGAGCTATCGCTAAGTAGCCTTGATCTTAACGGCCAGCGCTTCGCCGACGCAGCGACCAACTTCGAGCTGCGCGATGGCACGCTGCATCTGTCGCACCTGCAAGCGCAAGGGCCGTTGGGCGTCGTGCATGGCGATGGCTCGATGCAGCTCTTTCTGCAAGACGTCAGCAGTCGGCCCGCCGACCCCGCCCTCAGCGTGTCGGCCCAGCTGGAACGCATCAACCTGGAAGTCCTGCGCAAGTTCGCCCCGCTGCAGGGGCTGCTCGACGGACAGATCTCGCTAAGCGGCACCCTGGGCAAGCCGATAGGCAACTTGGCGGCGCGAGTCCCTGCTCTGCAAGTGCAAGACACCCAGCTCAAGGATCTGCTGTTTGATGCTGAGCTCGGGGCAAGCACGGTGACCCTGCGCTCGCTCTCGGCCAAGCTGGGGACCGGCCAGCTCAGTGGCTCGGCGGTGATGCGGCGCGACGGCGATCGCTGGCTGGACTTTACGCTCAAGCCAAGCAAGCTCCCCCTGCGACAGCTGCCCGGGGCGAGCGGCCTGCCTTTTGACCTCGGTGGCACGCTCTCTGGCGAGCTGCGACTGCTGGGAGCGACCGCGGTCCTGCAGCCCCGTCTCGACGGGCATCTGGCCGTCGATGAAGTCAATGTCGCCGGTCGCCAGCCAGCGCCCCCAGAGGCCACGCCGGCCCTGCCGATCCGCGATCCCGATCCGCTGTTTTCGCTGTTTGGCATGGCCGTGCACTCGCTGATGCTCGACCGCGGCGCGCTGAAGTTTACCGAGCACCCCGACGGTGGAACCGGGATTCAAGGCAAGCTGTTTAAGGAGTTTGCGATAGCTGGCCTGATCTACCTGGACCCCGCGCATCCCCGCGGCGAATTCAGCATTCAGTTCGGCTGCCCGTTCCAGACCGCCGCCGGAGCCCGTCGCAGCCCAGGTTCAAATCCGGTGGCCACCGATCCGATGACCGCTCAGCGGGCGGCAGCCTGCGACATGGTGCTCGGCCGCTTGCTGCCCGACCTGCAGCAGCTAGGCGATATCAGCGCGTACACCAGCGGGGTCATCACGGTGCGCTTCGGCGACGATCCGCGCGACCTGTTCATGGCCACCACGCCGCTGCCCACGGCCAGCCCGTCTGAGGCCCCGACCTGCCCGCAGCTCGCCACGCGACCGGTCAATAAAGTGCTTGGCCTGCCGCTGGCGGTGACCATGCGCCTGGGCCGCGCCTTGCTGGAGGTCCGCGCCTACGATGACGAGGGTGATGAGCAGCGCTACCGCGTCCACAATCGCGGTGATGTGCTGGTCTGCACCGACGGTCGCAGTCTAGAGCTGGGGCAAGTGCAGATGGTCAGCCAGCGGCAGGGCCCCAGCCAGACGGCGAGCAGCGAGCGCCCGGCCAGCGATGGTCACGATGACACCTCGGGCAAGGCCACCCTGCGCGGTCTGCTGAGCCCAGATGACACCGACCTGCGAGTACAGGGAGAGATTCGCCTAGAGCTCTTCGAGAGCCTGCTGCGCGCCAGCTTCCGCCATGCCCACGGTGACGCCACCGTCGATGTGGCCCTGCGCGGCAAGCCGAGCGATCTACGCCTCCTTGGCCGAATCGAGATCAAGGACTCGCGCTTCATACCCAACGCCATCGATACGCCGGTCGAGGTCAAGCGAGGCGTCCTGGATCTGACGGCGGGCCGCGCCACCCTGCACACGCTGAACGCCGTGGTCGACGGGGCAAAGACCGAAGCCAGCGGCACCATCGACATCCAGAGCCTGTCCCCCCTGCGCTTTGGCAGCATCGATTTCCGGCTGCGCGGCGATCTATCGGCTCAGCTGCTGCAGTGGCAGTTTGCCCGCAACCTGGCGGAAGCGCGCGGTCGCTTGGCGCTGCGCAGCCTGCATATCACCGGCACCTTCGTCGAGCCGATCGCGGAAGGCACGCTGGTGGCCAAGGATCTGTTCCTTAACCTGCGTCGCTTCCACGAGCTCTACTTCGCGCATGGCACTGTCTCGCTAGCGCCGGGGGCGGGCAAGACAGGTCGCATCGTCATCGGCTGTGTCGCCGGTCAAGGGGGCGACGCTGCCGGCTGCGAGCCGCTTAGCGGAACGGTGGATGGCGACGGACGCGTGCAGCTAAACGGCCGCATCGAGCACAGCGGCCTGGGGGGCTTTATGCGTCCCAACTGGTATCAGGCCCTCGACAAGGTCCGCTCGGCCATCGTGCTGGAAAACGTCCGCCACACCGTCAGCGGCGTCTACAACGTCGAAGTGACCACCCCCGCCCCCGGCCTGCAGATCGTCGGTAACCGCGACGAGATGCGCGTGCTGGGCAACGTCGAAGTGGTCTCGGGTCGCTACATGCAGGACTTCGATCTGGTCGATCGCTTCCTGTCGGCCCGCCGCGTAGTCGAAGAAGAGGCGCCGTTCTGGGAGGGCGATCCCTTCCTTTCGGGGCTGATGCTGGGCCTCAACGTGCGCACCCGCGGCACCTTCCGCGTGCTCAACAACATCGCCGACTTGCGCTTGGCCACCAATGACTTCGTCGTCAACGGCCCGCTGGAAAATGTGGCCATGGGCGGCGTCATCCGCGTCGAGACGGGCTTCTTCAACATCCCCGGACTGCGCAGCGAGTTCCAGGTCCGCGGCGACAGTCGCATCGACTTTTCCGCCAGCGCCCGCTGGCCCGAGACCCCGTTCGTCGACGTCCGCGGCAGCGCTCGCGAGCTGGACCAAAACGATCAGCAGCGCAACATCGAGCTGGCCCTGCGCGGCAAGGTCAAAGAGCTGCGCATCGACTGCTTGTCGTCCGACAATATGAGCGCCGCCGACTGCGCGAGCTTCCTTGTGCTCGGCGAGGCCGGCAACGATCCGCGGCGCATGGCGAATGCAGCCGGCAATCCGCGCGCCCTGCAGTACGGCGATCCGGCGGCCAAGCTGCTCTCCAGTCAGCTGCTGACCAACCAAGTCACCGACCCGCTGCGCGAGAAGCTGCGCCTGGACACCGTGCGCATTCAGTTCGGCGTCAGCTCGTTTGACGTGCAGCTCTGCAAGCGCTTCGGGCTCTATCTGCGCATGTGCGGTCTGGCAGAGTGGGGCCTGTTCGGCTCGATCGGCAATCGCTATCGCGGCTTCGGCGAGCTGCAGCTCAGTGACATCACCGTCGGACAGATCAGCCTAGAGCGGGTCGAGCGGGGCTTCTCGTTCTTGGAAGACACGATCAACCGCTTCAAGGTCCAAGCCGGCTTCCGCCTGCCACTGCGCTACTAACCCGCAGCCGCCTCCCGTCACGCGGACGTCGCTGGATCTGCTTCCCGGATCCATTCGTCGGGCTGCAGCACCGCACCGTTCGAGCGAACGAGCGCAGGACCTATGGCGTCGGGCGCGGAGAGGGAGGCGTGGGACGCAGAAAGGAATCGAGGGGAGCGAGATAGGGAGCGGGGAGCGAGGGGCGAGGAGCAGGAGGCGGGACGCGGGCGGCGGAAAGTGGCCTACCAGAAGGCCTGCAGCATCGCAGAGCCACCGAACATGTTGATCTCTTCAACTCGGTAGCGGCGACCTGGCTGGTTGATAACGGCGCGATAGGCCGGGTTCCAGTCATACGGGCACTTGAGATCGACGCGGAACTGATCGCAGCCACGGCCGCCGTTGACGGCGCTGTTGATGGTCTGGCGATCGCCAGCATCCGATGGGTAGCCGATGGTGCCGGCGTCATCCTGCGTGATGCCGTGGCCTTCGTCGCGCTGGTAGTAGCCAGCCAGGCGCAGGCGCGCGTGACGGAACAGCTCGACGACGATGCCGATATCGGCGTTGAACGACAGATAGTTTTCGATGACCGTCAGGCCGTTGTAGGGCTTCTGGAAGTAGGCCGTGCCCTTCTTTTCCGTCGTCGGCAAGCGCGGCGAGTTGTTGTTGGCGAAGTCATCCGGCGTGCGGCAGGCGGGGTTGAAATAGCCCTGCGTAACCGCGTTGTTGGTGCCCGATGCACCGAACTGATCCTTGAAGTTGAACTGCGGTGGCAGCGCCGTCTGATCGTCGCAGATCAAGGCGTTCGAGGACGAGAACAGCTCCCAGGCCTCGGAGTAGCCCTTGCCCAAGAAGTTGAAGGTCAGCCCGCCACGGAAGTCGAGCGCCAGGCGGTGGCCCTTGCGCTTGTTCTCAAGCGGCGTGGCCTCAAAGCCGAAGGTCGCGCCCGCCCGCTGCTGCGGCGCGCCGCGCTTCTGCGCAAAGCCCAGATCCTGCTTCCACGGCGAGGTGTTGTTATCCCAAGTACGGGCCAGCGGAATCATGTACCAGAGACCGAGGTACGGATCGACGTAGCGGAAGCGGTGCGAGAGCGCGGTCTTGATGACGAACTTGTTCAAGCCATCCGAGACGCCGCCCCAGCCAGCTTTGCCCGTCGGATCCAGCGCAACCGACTGATCAATCAGCGCCTTCTGCGATGCCACGTTGGGATCGAGATAAGTGCGCGAGTTGTCGTAGTTCATGATCGTGCCGATCGAGATCTGGGCATCGATCCCGATCACCCAGGTCGGCTTCGTCGGATCACGGCGCTGCGAGACCGGCGCACCCATCAAAGACAGGTTGATGGTGTCGAGCATGTCCTTGCCCGAACCACCGCGCACCGGCGGACGAAACAGCAGCGAGCCATCCGGCGCCATCGCCTGATCGGCCGGCTGGATCGGATACAAACCGTCGAGATAAGTCGATGACGCGCTAGCGATGCAGGCCGCATCGGTCGCTGGGCAGCTGTTAAATCCGGCCTCGCGATCGAAGTTGTACTGGCGCTCATCGCGCAGCACGAGCGGCAGCGAGACCCCCAGCTGCAGCTCTTGGAACAGGCCGATCGCTAGGTCGATCGACATGGCATGGCGGCGCTGCGTATAGACCAAGTCGGGCACCGTCTGCGTCAGCTGCAGATCCTGCCCGGAGGCAGTGCCGAAGTGACGCAAGAGATAGTCTTTCGTCGTCGGGCTCTGCAGGTACGGGACGGACTCGCGCATGATGCGCGCCGTCTTGTACGTGAACTGATACGTGGCACCCAACCGAAAGCCAAAGACTTTGTCCTTCTCGAACGAGCTGGCCATGTCGGTGATTTCGGCGGCGGAGGCGGGTGCGCTGCCCCAGGTCATAAAGCCCCATGTACAGGACAGGACAGCGGCGGCGAAGAGAGTTCGCATGGTGAAACGGTATCGTTTCTTTGGCAGGAGAGTCAAGGGGCTGGCCGCTTAGCGCGGTGCTAGGCCGTAGGGCTACGGTAGGGCTAGGGGGCCAGGCCTGGGAGCAGCCTGCGCGGGGCCGCTCGGACGGTAGGACAAGGTGGCTGATTTCAACCGCCTGGTGACCGCATGACGCCTGCTATTGCAAGAGGCTGCGATTGAGCTTGCCGATGAACTCAACGGCCCGCAGATCGCGGCCCAGGTGATGGCGCAAGACGGCCAAAAGAACGTCGCGACAGGTGGTCTGCACCGCCGGGGGCAGCGCGGTGAGGCGCGGCTCGGGGACCGCGCAGGGGTCACTCTCTGCGAGCTCGATCAACGCCCGCCACACCGCCACCGGCAGCCCGCCCGATCGCCCAGAGAGGATGAGCCCCAAATCCTGTGGTGTAGGTCCCCCGAAGCAGGTGTGCGGGCAGTGCACCCCGCCCCGCTCGACATCGAAGGGGACATACACCGGGACCGGGACCGGGACATACACCGGGACCGCCGTCATGCCCAGGGCCAAGGGACCAGGATCGCCCCCCAGCGGCAAGGCGAGAGTCTGCATTTCCGAAGAGGCGCGGGGCCGCGCCGACGAGCGTGCCGTGGCGTCGAGCTCACGCACCAGATCGGTGCCACAGGCCGCGCAGGCGCGCAGCGACAGCCCTAGTCCGACGGCATCAAGCAGCCGAAGCTCGAAGCTGCGCAGCGGACCGACGGTGGGCCGATCGGCAAGCGGCAGGTCATCGAGGTGCTGCAAGAAGGCGTTGAGCAGCGCGTAGACCTGCGGTTCGGGCTCGTGCGGCGGACAGAGGTGCTGGCAGAGCTCGCAGACATAGCAGGCGTGTCCGAAGCGGCCCAGCTCTTGTCCGAGCCGCAGAAAGCCGCGCTGCGCATGCAGCTCTTCCAAGATCCACAGGTCACTGCGCTCGCGCAGCGAGGCCTCGCCACAGCCGAACAGACCCAGCGCGGCTCCGAAGCGCTTGCGGCTCTTCTTGGCTCCGCGGGCCAGCGCCGACACCTTGCCGTGCCGCTCGGTCAGCAGGGTCACGATTCGATCTGCCTCGCCATAATCTGTAACTCGCAGAACGATCGCTTGCGTCAGCGTGACCTGAGACATGGCCGCCACTTTAGCGCGGCCGGCTGCCCGTTGCGGCCGACGAATGCGCTCAACGATCGCCGCAGCGAGGCGAGATCGCGAGGTTTTCCGTCTCGCATCCCTTGCCCTCGACGGTCCGTGCCCCTCGGCGAAGGCTGCGCTCGACGTCAGTACGACTCATCCGACCTTCCGATTTTCTCGTCGAGTAAATGTCCCGCGCGGCCCCCCTTTTGCGCTTGTCTCGTCAGAGAGCTTGTTAGAATCGGCCCCATGCCTGCGCCACAGCTCCACCTGACGTTTGGCGATATGGTTCAACACAACGCTGGCGTTCCGTCGGAAATGCGACGCGCCTGCGCCGCAGAACCGGCCTATGCTCGCTTCGGATCGATCTTTCACGACCTGCCGTACTACTACGCGCCGATGGTCTTTGAGGCAGTCCGCTACGGCCTAGGAGCCCCGGCCCTCGACGAGCCCTGGGGATATCGCATCCACTCTGTGCGACCGGATCGACTGGTCGCTAGCTTCATTCGCGTCGTGCACAGCGCGCCCGTGCTGACCCAGCAAGAGCGCCTCGCGCTGATCGGCGGCCTGCTTTCGCACTGCGCGATCGACCTGGCGATGCACCCGCTGGTCAACTACTGCGCCCGTCGCGACGTCGCTCGCTTTGGCGGACACGAGAGCACGCACCACCGCCTGACCGAAAAATATCAGGCGCTTTTCATTCACCTCTGGCGCTTCGGCGACGACGCGATCGGCACGCCGTCTTTTGCCGAGCGAGCCCGCATTACCAAGCGCGGCACGGCCCTGACTTCGCGCATCGAGCCCTCGCTGGTTTATGTCGCGCTGAATGCCTATCGAGGTGCATATGGCAGCGCGCCGCAGGCCATGCAGTTCTGTCGCTGGGTGCGCAACTTCAAGCAGTTTGGCTTGCTGCTTTCGACCCCGTGGGTGGCCAAGAACAGCCTGCGCTGTCGCACCGACGCCCTGCGCGAGCGCTACTTCGTCAACGAGACCTTCGACTGTCGCGCGTTCTTCGTCGCAGCAGAAGATCGCCTCGGCAAGCTCGCTCGCCTGGGCCTGGACTACTTCGCCGCCGGCGATTTTTCCAAAGAAGCCGAAGACGAATTCTGTCGCATAGCGGGCATCGACGATCTCGCCGAGCCGATGCCGGTCGATCTGCCGCCCCTGCCCTTCCTGCCACCCGTGCGGGGCAAGGTCCTGCTGCCACGTGCACCGCGCAAGCCGCGCTTCCGCCTGCCGCGCGTCGCCTTCCGTCGCAAGAAGAAGCCGGCGACGACCAGCGCCAGCGTCTAGGCCTTAGCGGACCGACTGCGCTGCAGCACCCCAGCCGCGTGCGTCACCGTCGGTTCAGCGCCTAGCTGCACCAGCAGATCGAGCGTCAACGAGTGCTCGCTGACACAGGCGGCGAGCTTAGCGAAGAGCTGAGCAAGCTCAGCGGCGCCGGCGACACCTTGGGCGGCGCAGATCTCTTCTGCGAGCCCCTGCGCTTCGGCCCGCCCGATCGGCAGCAAGGCCGCGTCTTCTTTGCCCAGACGCAGCACCGCGCCTAGGCCACGCTCATTCCCAACGGTGATGCGGATCTGTGGCTGCGCTGCCAGGACTTCGCGCAGGAGCACATGCGGCCCCGTCGCAAGGTACAGCGCCGCCTGCCTTCGTAGCTCCGCCTGGGTCTTGCACAGCGTGCGCAGGCTGGCTTCCGCAGCGACTAGGGCCGTGACGTCTGACTGTGGCGGCACACTGGCGATGAGCTCTATCGGAAACTCCAGCTTGCTGGCGATACGCAAGACGGCGGTCCCGGTGTTGGCGGGGGCCTGCCGCGTGACCTTCACCCCATAGGCCGCCAGCAGACGCTTGAGGTCGTGATCGCCCAGCACCTCGTCGCGGACCATGGCACCAGCGACGTAAAGCGGCGGGGGCAGGGTCACAAGAACGCTCTGAACGCGCTCCTCTTCCGGGCGCACTGCGATCGGCTTGTCGTCCGTCGTTTGGCGACCCAGCAGCGATCCCCCAAGCGCCCGCAGCAGGGCGCGCAGCCGCTCGGGCTGGCCGGGATCGACCCGCACCAACGATCCCAAGCCCAGCAGCGCTGGCTCATGCTCCGCGAGGAGCGTCGGCGGACCACAGAGCAGCGCCGTCGGAGCTTCGCGCAGCCCCTGCTCAATGGCAGTCCGCAGGGCCTCGCCGGTCGCCTGTGCATCCTCAGAGACCTCGACGGAGCGCAGCAGGATGGGCGATGCGCCGCGCACCTTCTGCACTTCGGCGCTGACGAAATCTGCACCGCCGCCGACCACAACCATCGCCGCGCGTGGCCGACGAGAGCTCGCCCCCGGCCGCGACTCAGCAGGGCTCGCCGCAGCGTCGAACAGCGCCGCGTGGGCCAGCCACTCTTCCAGATCGCTCGTGATCACCGCTCGGCTGCGCCGCGCCACCGCCCGCAAGAGCGCACGATCGCGGACCGCCGTCGTTGGCAGGTCGAGCAGCACCGCCGGCTTGTCGGCCAAAAGGGGCAGCAGCGTCTGCGCCCGTACTCCACGTCCCAGCGCGATGAGGACGGCACGGGTCGCGGGATCGCGGGCCAGAAAGCGCACCACCTCAGCGGGATCACCATCGCCCACCGAGATCAACCACGACACCGACAGGCCCCGCCCAGTCAGAAGCGGCCCGACTTCCGGCAGGGCTTCGCGGCGCGGGACGATCCAGGCGACGGCTCCCCGGCGCGGCCGCTCGGTCAGCGGGGCGGCTAGTGGGGCAATGCCATCGACATTGTTCAAGAAACCAAAGCTATGGGGCCCCAGGGTCGCTGCGTGTTCGCCGAGACCTATCGCGGGGCGCTCTGCAGGTGGCGGGCCCTGACCCAACCACGCCGCGGACGCCGCATCCACCGCACCACCGATCGCTTGCAGGTTGCTGGCCACGCGCGCCTGCGCTGCGCCTTCACCGTCGAGACAAAAGCTCCGCGAGCGCAGGAGCTGGGCCAGATCGCTTGCCGCCTGCGTCACTTCGGTGCTCTGACCTGCCGGCCGCACGCGCTGCGCGGCCGACGACACAGAGCGTGTCGCGACCTGGGCATCAGCACGCGGCGCTTGGCGGGGACGACCCATCAGTCTCCCCCGTCTATCACAAGATCGTCGGCCGACTGAACATCCTCAGTCGCATCGGTCGCGGGCGCAAAACACGCAAGCGGCGCCAGGCCATCCAGGCGTAGGCGCTCACCCAGCTCGGCAAGCGACTCGAAGGTGCGACCCGGCTGGGGGCTGGTGCGCTCCGGCTGCTGCAGCTTAAGCAGCGGCCGCGGCAGCTCATCGATCGCCAGCCCCAGGCGCCGCAAGTCCCAGGTATCTACGGTAGGTACCGCCGTGCGGGGAGGAGCGCCACGCGACGAGGCAGGGAGCGCCAGCACAGACACCGGCCCGCCCGGCAGAATCGCCAGGACACAGCGGGCTGGCCCGCGAAGTCGCTGCACCCCATGCAGGCAGCGTCGCTGAATCAGGATGTCTTCTTTGCCCGTACCCGCGACGGGGGCTGGGACCGCGTTTAAGACCGAGGTGACGTGCGGCAGGTCGAGATCTTCCGCCAAGGCGGGGGCCAGCCAGGCGTGCCGACCATCCCCGACAACCAGTGTCTTGATCTCGATCTGGCGCAGCAGGCTGGTGAGCAGCGTGACGGTGACCGGCTCGCGCTCGAGCGTGTCTTTGAGCGGCTCGGCCAGCGCGGTGTCCCAGATCTGGATGACCCGCGACACCCCGGCTCGGGCCAGCGCGGACAGCCGCTCGGCTGGCGGGGCAGTGCTCGCGATCACGACGGCCAGCGTCTCGCCCAGCTGCACCGCGGTCTGCAGCACGGCATCGTCGGCCCGGCCAAGTACCGCAAGGACGGTCATCGGCCCTCCTTCTTTTGGCTGCCGCCGGGTGCCTGGATCGGCACCGGAGCAGTGTCGGCGCCGACGAAATCAAACGCCGAGTCGTCTTCCGCTGCCCCGAAGCCATCGGCCCCGGCCCCACCGTCCCACGCCGCCGCCGTCGCAGGAGGCGGAACGGCCGCAGACTTGTTCGTGCTCCGCTCTGGGGCTGGACGACCAGCCGCCGCCCCCCCCATCATCGGCGCCGCATGTCCGGCTTCGGCCACGATGTTGCGAATGCGAGCGGTCGTTGCCTCATCGCCGCTCAGCGTGTCCTCGGTGAAGTCCCAGGGGTCTTCGCTCGCGGCACCGCTGTCTTCATGGCCGTAGTCCGCCGCCAGCGCCTCGTCTGTCGACATGGCCTGGGTCTGCTCGTCCTCAACTTGCACCGGCGCAACCGGCCCAGGAGCGCGCAACGGCACGATGGGCGTGGTGGCGCTCAAGCTCTCCCGCAGCTGCCGCAGGGCCTGGATGCTCTCGACATCGGGAACGGTCAGTCGGTAGGTGGCCTCAGGAGCCTCAGCGCTACCGATGTGAATCTGCCACTGCAGAGATTCCGACACCTCGACCCGACCGCCACTTGAGAGCCCCCAGAGCACCGCACTCGACGGCCCCTTGTCCGTCACCGCAGAGCCGCGCTGCCATAGACGCTGCTCGACGGGTAGCGGCTCGAATGCCTCTTGCGTGAAGTGACGGTGGCGGTCCAGGTTCGCCAGGTTGGGGATGGTCTGGGCACTCTCTTCGTCGGGCGGGACGATCAAAAGCTCGGCGTCGTGCAAGCCCCAGGACATGCGATGCCGACCCGGCGGCAGCGTAAGCACCAGCGGCACGGTCAGCGGCGGCTGGTCCTCGGCGACATCGAGCTCGATGCTGAGGTCCAGATAACGACCCTGCAGGTCACAGATCTGCAGCTTGCCGTCCTCGGCCAGCACGGTTCCGCTGGGCAGATAGGCACCGCCCAAGCGCGAAGCCAGTCGGGGCGCAATATCCCGCCCGGCCGGCGTATCCCCCATGAGCAGCAGCCGCGGCGGCACCATGGCGCACGCCGCCATCAGCGCGTCGGCATAGGGCTCGTATCGCATCTCCTGCTCTTGGAACAGACGGTCACCGGTCAGCAGCAAGACTTTGTCCGCGCCAAAGCGACCGCACAGGACCGTCATATCCTCGTCGCTACGCGCCGGCTCCGCGGGCAGCGGCACCAGCGCATAGACCGAGAGCCCCAGAGAGCTACCCAGCCGACGCGCCAGCCCCAGCGCTTCCAGCGACACCGGCAGGAGCGCGCCGCGATTGAACTCCATGAGCACGAGCAGATTCGCCACTAGCGTGCCACCTGTCCACCGTCGATGACCAGCACCGATCCGGTCATAAAAGCCGAGTCTTCCGAGGCCAAGTATACAAGAAGCGGCGCAAGTTCGGCGGGTTCTCCCGCGCGGCGAAGTGGAATTTTCTTGAGCAGGCGATCTGCGACTTCGGGGTTGTCGAAAGCCGCCGCGTTGAGGTCTGTGCGGAAATATCCCGGCGCCAGCGCATTCACAGTCACGCCATAGCGCGCCCACTCGATGGCTAGCGCCTTGGTGAGCGAGATCAGCGCCCCTTTGCTTGCCGAGTACACCGCGAGGTTTGGCTCTCCAATCAGCCCGGCGATCGAGGCCATGTTGATCAGGCGCCCCCAGCCCCCTCCGGTTAGCTGCGCGCCAAAGATACGGGCGGTGAGCAGTGCGCCGATCAGGTTGACCTCCAAGAGCCCGCGCAGAGCCGCGGTATCGGTCTGCAGAAACGGCCGAACCATCGCCGCCCCGGCGTTATTGACCAGGATCTGACAGCCGCCCCAGGTTGCCTGCACCGTCGCGGCCGCCGCCTCAAGCTCGGCCTCGCTGGTGACGTCTGCGGGCACGACCAGCGCGCTGCCGCCACCCCCCTCGATGAGTGCGGCCGTTTCTTCCAGCCCTTCGCGCCCGCGGCCAAGCAACGCCACCTTGGCCCCCGCCGCAGCCAGCGCACACGCCGCCACCTGACCCAGACCCCGTCCCGCTCCCGTCACAACGGCGACGCGTCCGGCCAGACGCCCGGTGGAGGGGGAACGTTCTTCGGTTTTTACGACATCTGCGCACATGGGGGTATTCATACCACCATGTAGGCAAGCTGTCTACCTTTTGCCGGACGCGAGCGTAAAGCCCGATAGTCCCTGTCGCCCGGCCGCCCCTAGCCCTGACGCTGGCGCCGTCGCAGGAACGCGCCGCACAAAAGGACGCCAAGCGATCCCAGTAGCGCCAAGCCGGTGCTGGTCCGCTGCATCCCGGCCCCGGCCCCGAAGCCCAGGAACGAGCAGCCGCCCTCGCCCGCCATCTTGGGCAGCGGGTCCATGCCATCGTCCGTCGGCATCATCCCGCCACCGTCTCCGCCCGGCAGTGGCTCGACGCGCGGCTTGGTGATCGTGAAGCGATCGATCTCGACGCCCATATCGTTGTAGGCGACGCCCGAGACGGTGAGATCGGTGACGCGCAGCGCGACAAAGTTGTACGCCGACTTCGACACCACCTTCTTCGCGCGGCTCGCCTTGCTGTCGCTGTAAAGCGGTGCCCCCGCACCTCCCGAGACAACGTAGAGCACGTCGCTGCCATCGCTCATCCGGGCGTAGACGTGGTCGTGTCCCGAAAAGACCGCGCTGACCTTGTTCTTGGGATCGCGGAACAGCGGCACCCACTTGGCGATCACCCGATTGTCGTCGCCGTGGCTGCCCGGCGAATAGGGGGCGTGATGGAACCAGACGAAGACGTGCTGGATATCGGGGCTCTTGCGCGCCTGGCTCAGGCTCTGTTCCAGGAAGGTGTTCTGATCGCTGTCCTGCACGTCGTTCGAGTCGAGCGCGATGAACTGGCTGTTACCGCAGACGAGGGAGTAGTAGGGCGTCCAAGGCTGGCTATCGGGCATCGCCCGCGGGCTGGGGAAGATCGACCCGTAGTTGCCGCCGTAGGGCGAGGTCGCGTCGTGGTTCCCCGGGGCGGCCATGAACGGCACGCTGGCGAACAGGTCGCGCGTCGCCGGAAAAAACTCGGCCAAGTACTGCGTATAGCCACCGCTCGGAGCGATGTCACCGCTCTCGAAGACCATGTCGGGCGCGCGCTTTTTCACCTCGTCCAGCAGGCGGGCATGCGCCGTCGCTCCGTCGCGGCTGTCGCCGTAAAACACCAGATCAAGCGGCAGCTTGTCGCCCACCGCCGGACAGGTGGCAAAGGAAAAGGTCTGGCTCCGCGCCGTCCCGCTCTCGACGGAGTATTCGTAAATCGTGCTCGGCTTGAGGCCGCTGACCAAGACCTCGTGATCGCGGGCGGCAGTGCCGGCCTGCAGCATGAAAGCCGTCTGCCCCTTCTGGCGCAGCTTCAGCGTCGTCGGATCGCCCGTCCCCGTCGTGCCCCAGCGAACGATCATGGTGTCGGGGGTAACGCCGCGGGCGAGAAACGGGCCGTATGTCAGGGTCTCGGCCGACGCCGAGCCAAGGCTCGAAAGGCAACCGCTGACAGCGAGCGCGGCGACGAAGGGAACGCGAAAAGAGCGTGGAGACATGCCGGCAAGCAAAGCCAAAAGCTCCCTCTGCGGTCAACTTGAAAGTAGTCGCCGGGCCGAGGACATCTCCAGCCCGGCCGGCGGCCGCTACTTGCGCAGCAGCTTGATGGCGTGGTTGCCGCTCTTGGTGCGGAAGTAGGTCATGATCCACACCATCGCCAGCGGCTCGAGATAGCGCGACATCTCGATGCTGCCCAGATCGACAACCTGCCAGCCGAACGCCGCCAGGATTTCACTGACCTTGACCTTGGCATCGGCGTCGTTGCCGGCGATGAACATGTCGGGCGGACCGCCGGGGAAGCTGGGCTGGAACATGTGCGGATTGCCGACGATGTTCCAGGCCTTGACCACCTTGGCCTGCGCCGCCCAGCGCTGCACGCTCTCGCCGCCCGAGTCGGTATGTCCGATGGCCAGCGACGGTCCCTGCGGCCCAAAGCTCAGCGGGTTGGTGGTGTCGATGAGGATCTTGCCCGCCAAGTTTTCCGCTCCCGCCAGACGGAGCGCGTTCTCGGTGCCGCTCCACAGCGTGGCCAGGACGACGATGTCGGCGAACGCGGCCGCCTCGGCGAAGGTCCCGCTGCTGGCCAGCTCTCCGGCACCCCCGGCCCAGGCGGCAGCCTTCTCGTTGCCGGCCTCGCGCGAGCCCATCATCACCTGACAACCCAGAGAGACGAAGCCATTGCCCAGTGCGCGGCCGACGTCTCCCGTACCCAGGATCCCGATCTTTAGATTTTTCATGGTGCAACAGGATATCGCGGCACGCCGACCCAGATCTAGAATCTGGCGCATGACCATGGCCTCGTTAGAGCCCCCAGCTGGGGCGCCCACTTCTGTCGCTGACCCCGCCGGAGATCTGGCGTGCGCTGACGATCTTTTGCGCTTCATCAACGGCTCGCCGACCCCGTTTCATGCCGTAAGCAGCGCGATGGGTCGCTTGCACGCGGCGGGCTTCCGCCCCCTGCACCTGGCCGATGCCTGGGCCCCACTTGCTGCCGGGGGGTACTACATCAGCGTCGGGGACAGCGCGCTCATCGCCTTTGTCTTGCCGGCCGCTGCTGTGGCCGCTGAGCCGCGCGGATTTCGCATCATCGGCGCCCACACCGACAGCCCCAACCTGCGCCTAAAGCCGCGAGCCGCCTACGAAAAGCACGGCTATCTACAGCTTGGCGTCGAGGTCTATGGCGGAGCGCTCTTGAACTCGTGGCTTGATCGCGATCTGTACATCGCGGGCCGCGTGCTCTATCGCGGAGAGTCGAAGGATGGCGGACGGCTGCAGCGACAGCTCGTGCAGCTCCCGGAGCCCCTGATTCGCGTCGCTCAGCTGGCGATCCACCTCGATCGCGAGATCAACGACAAGGGGCTGACTCTCAACCGGCAAGAGCATCTGGCACCGATCGTCGGTCTGACGCACGGACTCGGCGCCAGCCGATCCGGCGCCGATGGCGGTCCAGTGACCGGTGACGACATCCTGCGCAGCTTGCTGGGGCAGGCGCTGGGAATTGCGCCAGAAGCGATCGTCAGCAGCGATCTGATGCTGGCCGATTCGCTGCCGGCTCGACGGGGAGGGCTCGATGGCGAGCTGGTGTATGCCCCCCGGCTGGACAACCTGGGCATGTGTCACGCCGCTCTGCAGAGCCTGTTGCGCAGCGCGACGGCCGACACCCCCCACGTGCCGCTGATCGCGCTCTTCGATCACGAAGAAGTGGGCAGCGGCAGTGCCTACGGCGCCGAAGCACCGATCTTGCCGACGATCATCGAGCGCATCGTCGCAGCCACGGGCAACATCGCGACCGACCGGCGCGAGCGCTATCTGCGGGCCCTCGCCTCGTCGCTCTGCGTGTCGGCGGACATGGCGCACGCCGTGCATCCCAACTACGCCGATCGCCATGAGCCGCACCACCGACCGCGTCTCAACGGCGGCCCGGTCATCAAGCACAACGCCCAGCAGCGCTACGCCACCTGCGGTCGCACAGCAGCGCTATTCGCCGATCTCTGCGAGCGGGCCGGCGTGCCGGTGCAGCACTACGTTCACCGCACCGATCTGCCCTGCGGCAGCACCATCGGCCCGATCACCTCGACCCAGCTGGGCATCCCCACCGTCGATGTCGGCAACCCAATGCTCAGCATGCACTCGGCCCGCGAGTGTGCAGGCGCGCGCGATCCCGAGCTGATGGTCCGCGCCCTCGCCTACTTCCTCGCCAGCCGCGACGAGCTTCCGGGCTAAGCGGGCAGGTCGCTGCGGCTCTCGACCTCGGTCTTCACCCGCTCGATCAGGCGATCCAGCGGCATGGCCTTCAGGTCAGCCCCCGAGCGCAGCCGCACCGCCACCTGCCCCTCGGCGGCCTCGCGATCACCGACGACGAGCATGTAGGGAATCTTTTGTAGCTGAGCGTTGCGAATCTTCTTCTGCATCGACTCGCGCGAGTCATCCACCTCGGCGCGGATCCCCCCGGAGAGCGCATTTTTCAGCGTCTGCGAGCGCAGAGTCTCGACGACTTTTTGCGCGTATTCGTTGTGGCGATCGGCGATCGGCACCACCATCGCCTGCACCGGCGACAGCCAGACCGGGAAGGCACCGGCATAGTGCTCGATCAGCACCGACATGAAGCGCTCGACGCTGCCCAGCACCGCGCGGTGCAGCATGACTGGACGGGCAGCCTGACCGTCGGCGGCGATGTACTTCAGATCGAACCGCTCAGGCAGGTTGAAGTCGAGCTGGATCGTCGCTAGCTGCCAGGCCCGATCAAGCGCGTCTTTGGCCGTAAAGTCGATCTTGGGCCCATAAAACGCCGCCTCACCAACCTCCTCGGTCCAGGTGGCGTTGCGCTGACGAAGCACAGCGCGCAGGGCCTCTTGCGAAGCCTCCCAGCGCTCTTTGCTGCCGAGGTACTTGTCGGGCTTCTTCTCGTCCCACAGCGACAGTCGCACCTCTAGCCGCATGCCGAAGGGGCGATAGAAGCCGTCGATGATTTGATAAATGCGCAGCGCCTCGTCCTGTACCTGCTCGGGCAGACAGAACACGTGCGCGTCGTCCTGCGTGATCATGCGCACGCGCGACAGGCCCTGCAGCGCACCCGCCACCTCGTCGCGATACACCGAGGTCACTTCGGAAAATCGCAGCGGCAGATCGCGATAGCTGCGCTGCCGGCAGGCGAAGATCTGCGTGTGGTGCGGGCAGTTCATCGGCTTCATGCAGAACTCTTCGCCGCCCTTGCCGCGCACGTGGAACAGGTCTTCCTGGAACTTGTCCCAGTGGCCGCTGACTTTGTATAGGTCGTTCTTCGTCAGGTGCGGGATGGCCACGCGGGTGTAGCCGAGCGGCTCCTGCAGCGACTGCACAAAGTCCTCTAGCAGGCGACGTACCAGCGTTCCCTTGGGCGTAAAGAGTGGCAGGCCAGGGCCCACCAGATCCGAGAACGCAAACAGATCGAGCTCGACGCCTAGCCGACGGTGATCGCGCCGCTTGGCTTCTTCCAAGAGCTCGACGTGACGTTTGAGGTCGTCTTCGGTCGCAAAGCACAGCCCATAGACCCGCTGAAGCTGCGGATTGCGCTCGTCGCCGCGCCAGTAGGCACCAGCCACCGTCGTCAGCTTGAAGGCCCCGATCTCGATGCTGTTCTGGACGTGCGGGCCTCGACACAGATCGACAAACTCGCCGGTCTGATAGAACGAGACCGTGCCCACGCCCCCCTCTGAAACCACGGCGTCATCGCCCGTCTCGGCCGCCACTGCCGTCGAGCCTTTTTCCTTCAGCAGCTTGAGGAGCTCGACCTTGTAGGTCTGGTTGCGTCGCGCCATCTCGCCGATCGCTTCGTCGATGGGCAGCTCCTGACGCAGAAATGGCAGCTTCTTTTTGCGCAGCTCGCGCATCTTCTGCTCGACGCGCTCAAGCTCTTTGGGGCCAAGCTGCGTCTCCAGCTCGATGTCGTAGTAGAAGCCGTGCTTGATGGCCGGCCCGACGCCAAACTTGGCCTGCGGCCAGATCGCTGACACCGCCGCGGCAAGGAGGTGCGCGCACGAGTGACGCATGCGAAAGAGCTGCGCCTCCATGTCCTCGGTCTGCGCCGTCGCCTGGCTACCTGCCGCCACCCCGCCCGCTTGCCCTTCGCTACCTGCTCCGCTTGCCGCCGCCATCTGGTTTGCTCCTCGTGTGAGGTGCAGACGATATCACCGCCCAGGGCCCAGGAAAATGCCCTGCAGCGAACGGAACAGAACGCCTGTCCGCGGCACAAATAGCTGACAGCCAGGAAGGCGAGCATCTATAGTACGCAAGTCTTGATGCACGCACTCTTGAACAGTGTCTTTCAGCGACTGCTGTGCGGTCTCCTCGCGGCACCCGGGATAGGGCTCGGAAGCGATCATGGACTGCTGACTTTTCTGGCCCAGGCGGCCGATGGCCCTGTGCACCCCGCGGCGGGACCAGGAGCCTCGTTCTGGATCGGCGGGCTGGCGGCCGGGCTGCTAATGGGCGCTCTGCTGCTGCTCGGTCTAGCCCTGTATTTACGGGGACAGCGTCGCAAGAATCAGCTAACGACCGGCGACCAAGCGCAGCACCAGCCAGCCGGAGCGCAGGCTGCTCGGATCGCGGAAGGCACAAGCAAGCGGACGACCGAAGCCGAAGATAAGACTCCGGCTGCGGCGCCCGTCACAAAGCCCAAGCGTCCGGCGCGCAGCGACGGTGGGGCGCTGCAGGCCGGGCTCGAAAAGACACGCGCTGGCTTCATCGCTCGTCTGGGTGAGCTGTTGCGGCGCAAGCAGATCGATGCCGATCTGCTTGGTCAACTCGAAGAGGTCCTGCTCACCGCAGACATCGGTGTTAAGACAGCGACCGAGCTTTTCGAGCAGGTACGCAGCTCGCTGTCGCGCCAAGAGCTGAAAGATCCGTCGGCGGTGTGGGCCGTCATCAAGTCAGAGTCGCGCAAGCTCTTGGCCGTCGACACACCCCCGCTAGACTTCGCCAAGCACAAGCCGTTTGTGCTGCTGATCGTGGGCGTAAATGGCGTGGGCAAAACGACGACGATCGGCAAGCTGGCCGCTCAGCTGGTCGCCCAGGGCAAAAAAGTCATCCTCGCCGCTGGTGACACCTTCCGAGCCGCGGCGGTTGAGCAGCTTGAAGTCTGGGGCCAGCGGGCGTCCGTACCCGTGGTCAGGGGCAAGGAAGGTGGCGATCCCTCGTCCGTGATCTTTGAAGCGATCAAACGAGCTCAGCGCGAAGAGATCGACATCGTGATCGCCGACACGGCAGGCCGGCTGCACGTCAAGGCGCAGCTCATGGAGGAACTGCAAAAGGTCCGGCGCGTGATCAAGAAGGCGGACCCCAGCGCCCCGCACGAGACCTTCCTCGTGCTCGACGCAACCACGGGCCAGAACGCGATTGCGCAGGCGCGCACGTTCAAGGAAATGCTGGAGATCACCGGCATCGTGCTGACCAAGCTGGATGGCACCGCCAAAGGTGGCGTAATCCTTGGCATTGCTCACGAGCTTGCGGTGCCGGTGCGCTACATTGGCATCGGCGAAAAAATTCATGACCTGCGTGCTTTTGACGCAGCGGACTTTGTCGATGTGTTATATGAGCAAGCCGATCCAGCCGAGATGTAAGCTCTCCAGAAACCGTCTGGCGGTCTCTGCTGCCGGGCAGGTACCCTGCCGGTGGTACCCGCGGTCGTCGGCAGATGGCGAGAAATGAAGTAACCGTGCGAACATCTTGATTGACGCAGACGGCACATGATATCGTTTCCCCCCGGTATCCCGACTATGGCGATACCGGCCTAAATCGGCGTTACGCGAGGTAAGCATGAGGAGACTGGCAATAGGCCTGTGTGTGTGGACGGCGACGGCACTCACGCTCTCTGGCACAGACAGGCTCGCACACGCGAGGGAGCAGCAACCGGCGGCGAGCCCGCCGGCGGCCGAGGCTGAGAAGCCGGCCGAGGGTCCCCCCGCTGAAGCTCCGGCCGCCTCCCCTCCGGGAGAAGGCACCACCCAGGAAGTCTCGGGCGCCAAGACCCCAACCGACGGCGTTCAGCTCAAGACGCGCTGGGATGACATCGCGGTTCTGCCGCGACGCTACATCCTGAAGGCGCGCCGAGTTGAGCTGATGCCGATGTATCACTTCACGCTCAACAACCCGCTTATCCGTCACCACGGCATCGGCGGGCAGCTCAATTATTTTTTGAGTGAAGCACTTTGGTTGGGCGTTGAAGGCACGGGGTACCTGCCGCAGCAGCAGAGCGGCTCTGACGGGACCTACTTCTTGACCGGCGCGCAGGACAAGGTCTTGCCGGCCGTGAACAAGCTGGTCTTTTCGGCCCTGCTCGACTTTGGCTACGTGCCGGCCTACGGTAAGTTTGCGCTGTTCAACCGCGCCATCGTCCACTGGGAGGGTTACATCACCCTCGGCGTTGGCGCGTTCATGAGCGAGGTGATCCCAGTCAAGCGCTCGGATCCTGCGTTCCAGAACATCAGCGCCATCGTCAAGGTCGGCGTCGGTTCGCGTTTGTTCCTGACCAAGTTCATGGCGCTCAACGCGTTCCTGTCGATGTACGGCTATCCCGATACCTTCGAGCCAGTGGCCAACGTCTCCTACAACCGCGATACGACGGGCGCCTGCAAGGATTACTACACCGGTAAGACGGCAGGCACCCCAGAGTTCGAGAGCGCTTACGCCTCGTGCCGCAAGGCCAACGGCAACACGACGCTCTCGCTGGATGTAGTCTTCGGGCTCGGCTTGTCGTTCTATCTGCCGCCGAAGTTTGAGTACAAGGGGCCACGGTAATTAGGAGCGAGGGACACATGCGGACGCAAAGCTTCATCTTTTCGGTTGGAGCCCTCGCACTGCTTGCCGCTCCGGCACACGCGGACAGAGGGCGCAATCCGCTGGCAGGACAGCCAGCAATCCGGCACCGGGTCGAGATGCGCAAGCTGCGCTTCGAGATCACGCCGCAGCTCATGCTGTCGATCAATCAGCCCTACCTGATTGGCGTCGGCGGCGGTGGCGCACTGCAGTTCCATCTGACGGACTGGCTGGGTCTGGGCGCATCGTTTCACTACACCACCAACCTCGCGGCGCCTCTCGTGGGACGCATCGAGGAAGCATTGCCGCAGAACTATGCCGGCGCGGGCGATCCCTCGTCGGGTCTGAAGCAGCCGAGCAAGCAGATCTTCAAGGATCACTTGATAGGTCCGTCGATGCTGATCGGCGTCTACGCGACGCTGACACCGATCGCGGGCAAGTTCTCGCTGTTCAACACGCTGTTCGCCAAGTACGACTTCTACGGTCTGATCGGTCTGGGCTTCACTATGCTCAACGCGCCGCTCAGCAGCGGTCAGACGGCGTATCAGGACACCGCGAACTCAATGCGAGCCGTGAACGCGACAGCGCTCACCGCAGCCAACGACGTGAACCTGCAGGCGCCCGATCCCTTCCTGGGTCTGCGTCCGGCCGGTCTGTTTGGCATCGGCGTGCACATGTTCTTCAACAACTTCATCGGGCTCAACCTGGAGCTTCGCGACTACCTGTACAAGTCGAACCCGGGTGGCTTGGATGTCAGCACCGCCGACAACAACACCGACAACTCGCCTGTGCTCAGCGCTCAGGACGAGTTCATCGTCAGCAACCTGTACTTCGGCATCGGCCTGACGTTCATGCTCCCGCCTGGCGCCAAGACGTCGCGCTAGTCACACCTCGCGCAGCACTCTTGTTTGGCTGAATAGACAGCGGCATGCTCCAAAGCATGACCGCTGTTTCTATTTTTGGCGCCTATGTCGCGGGCTCGTTCCGTCACACCGGCGCAGCCCGAGAGATTCGTTCTCCTTTCGATCAACGCCCTGTTGCCTGTGTCCACGATGCCGGAGCCGCGGAGATCGAAGAGGCACTCGCCGCTGCGGCGCAGTCTTTTGCTGCCACCCGCGCCCTGAGCAGTCAGCAGCGGGCCAGCATCTGTGCCGAGGTGGCGGCCCGGCTCTTGGCTCGCAGTGAAGAGCTAGCCTGGGCCATCTGCGACGAAGCAGGGAAGCCTATTAGCGATGCCCGCGCCGAGGTCGAGCGCGCTGTCTTCTGCTTCGAGCTGGCGGCCGCCGAAGCCCAGCGGACCGCCGTCGAGGGAGACCTGCTGCCCATGGATCTCCGCCCACCCGGGCAAGGGCGACTTGGCCTGCTAAGACACGTGCCGATCGGGCCAGTGGCGGCGATCAGCCCGTTCAACTTCCCTCTGAACTTAGCAGTGCACAAGGTGGCGCCAGCCCTAGCGGTTGGCTGTCCCATTGTGCTCAAGCCCGCATCGCAGACGCCGACACCGGTGCTGCGCCTCGCCGAGATTATTCAGCAGACCGCTTGGCCGGCGGGAGCACTGTCGGTGCTACCAGCCGGACGGCAGGCGGCGGATCGTCTGGTCAGCGACGATCGGCCGCAGCTTCTGAGCTTCACCGGTTCGGCGGCTGTGGGCTGGGACATGAAGGCTCGCGCAGGACGGAAGCGCGTGGTGTTGGAACTCGGCGGCAACGCCGCGGTCTTGATTGATGAGACTATCCATTCCGATGACCTCGATGAGATCGTCAAGAAGCTAATCTACGGCGCGTTCTCGTACGCTGGGCAGAAGTGCATCAGTGTGCAGCGGATCTACGTCGTAGCCCGCGATGGCGGCCGTCTTGCCGACGAGTTCACGCGGCGCTTCCTGGCAGGCGTACAGGCCATTCGCTGCGGAGATCCACGCGACCCCGAGGTCCTAGTCGGCCCGATGCTCGATGCAGCGAATGCGCTGCGCATTGAGCGCTGGGTTGGCGAAGCGCAGGCGCAGGGGGCGCAGGTGCTGGCCCAGGGGACCCGGCAGGGCAACCTGGTACCGCCGATTGTGCTGACGCAGGTCCCCAAGGATGCCCAGGTCTGCAGCGAAGAGGCGTTTGGCCCGCTCTGCCTAATCGAGCGCGTCCCTGACTTCTCGGCCGGGCTGGCAGCCATCAATGTCTCGCGCTTTGGCCTACAGGCCGCCGTGTTCACCCGCGACCTTGGCCACAGCTTGCGCGCATTCGATGAACTCGAGGTAGGAGCCGTCATCCTCAATGATGCGCCGAGCTTCCGCCTCGATCACATGCCGTATGGCGGCGTCAAAGAGTCCGGTCATGGCCGCGAGGGCCTGCGCTGCGCCATCGCCGACATGACCGAGCCGCGTCTGCTGGTTACCCGCGCCCTGCCCGCACGCTGAGCCCTGCGCCAGCGACCAGAGCGCTGAATGCCGCCGAGGCCGGGCTAGCGGCTGTTGCGACAGGCGGCCGGCTCGTTCGCCTGCTGGCAGCCTTCGACGCAGCGACGCCAGGAGCCGGGTGCAACGTTGGCCTTAAACAGGCACTGCTCCCATGTCAGGTCGCAGGCGTCGCGTTCTTTCTGTGGCTGCGCGGAACCACGAGCCGCGATGTGACATTTGCGGAAGTCGAAGAGGCAGGCCGAGAGCTCCAGCGCTCGCCCGCACTGATGTTCACAGTCGGCAAAGCGGGCCTGCTGAGCGTCTGCCGAGCACTCGTTGACCTCGGGCAGGGCCAGCGGCGCACGGCTGGGCGTCAAGCTGGGCGCAGGCGGCGTGGCAGCCGGTGCTTCCTGGACGGTGCGCGGCGGAGCTTCTTGTGGCTCAGCCGGCTCGCTCGTCTCACGCGGGACTTCGCGCGGCGGACGGCGTGGCGGACGACGCTCTGTCGCTGTGGGCGCAGAACCGGTCGGCGAGGCCCCATCCGGCGACTCGCCACGGCAGCGCTTCTCTAGCCTGGCCAGGACTTCGAGCGAGATGCCCGGCACCGGCATGCGGCTCTGTGGGCCCTTGCGAACGGTCTCCGGCGCTGACAGCACGATGCCTTCTCGCGGCACAACGATGCCATGGATGGGTCGTGTGACCGAGGTGGCTTCGCCAGGCATCAGCGACGGCATGTAGTCATCGACAGCGTACTCTTCGTACATGATCTCGGGCGCGATCCGGACGTGCAGATCGCCACAGCTTGGAATGGCGTTGCGCAGGCCGCGCAGATCGACGGCCGTCACCGACTGACCGGTCATGGCAACGCGCATGCGCATCGGCGACGCCTCACTGCCCAGCCCTTCCGTCAGGTTGTCAGCGGTAACCTCTAGGCTGGCCACCTTGCCGGCGATGGATCGATGCCCGCCGCAGTTCTGCTCGCTGGTCTGTGGATCCCAGGTCTGTGCGTTCTCGATTTCCACCGTGCGCTCGCGGTCCAGAAAGTCGCGCCACGACGCCGAGATCATGCCCGAGATGATCGACACGCCAACCAGCGCCGCGCCGGCAATCGCCATCTGCTGGAACGTCTTGGTATCGAACAGCGTCGCACCCGCCATGGTGGAGGTGCCGGTTCCCGTCGAGCCGTTGGGGTAGTTCGACAGCGCCGCGCCCATCACCACCGAGCCTCCCAGCCCGACCATAATTCCGCACAGCGCCAGGCGCAGCTTGGTCGGCCGAGCGATCGAGGCGATGCAGCTGGCCAGTCCGCCGGCCGCCAGCGCGCCGCCAGCCCCGTACATCGCGTATCGTCCCCAGTCGGGAAACTGCTGCGACAGCCAGCCGGAGGCTCCGAAGCCGCCAAGCGCGCCGCCAGCGGTGCCCGTGACGATCGACAGAGCGCTCCAGTAGCCACTGCCGACTCGCTTGAACTGCCCCGTATCGGTGCGTCGGCTGGTGCCGAAGAGCACATAGCGGCAGCGCGGCGTCACGGTTCCTTTGATCTGCACGACGTAGGGCGTCATCGATTGCTGGAGCTCCCAGCGCTCGATGTCGCGAGTCGGCATCAGGCGAGTGGTCGACGCCACGGGGACTTCAACCCCAAGACGCCATTCCCCCTGATAACACCCCGAAAGGGCCCCCAGACAGATCGTGACTGCAAGGCAGCGCAGCGGCGCATGGCGCCTGGACATGTCTCGCTATCCTCCCATTGCCCCGTCACGCGCCCGGTGCAGGGTCGAGCAGAGACGCTGCTGCGACTGTCCAACGATTCCTAAGACTTAGCCACAGCCCTAGGGGGTCGGAGCTTGCACCGAGTCAGGAGAGGCCACTTTGAGGATAGTAAATTCCACGCGCCGGTTCAACGCCATCCCTTCTTCGGTGGTGTTATCGGCGATGGGTCGGCTGCGACCAAAGCCTTGCGCGCGCAGCCGCTGCGGTTCGATACCCCGCGATAGCAGGAACTTTTGCACCGACGTGGCTCGTCGCTGCGACAGGTCCAAGTTATAGGCATCGCTGGCGCGGATATCGCAGTGGCCTTCGATGAGGATCTCTTGCCACTCGGGATGCGCCCGAATGATCTCGCCCACCTCTTCAAGCACCGAGAACGACTCGGGCAGGATGATGTCCTGGTCGGTGGCGAAGTGCACGCGCTCTAGCACCATGATCTTGTTGGCCTTGGTGTAGACGCGTGGGCAGCCGTTGTACATGCGGCGACCAGGTAGGTTCGGGCACTCATCGACGCGATCGATGACGCCATCGCGATCGGTGTCGAGCTCAGGACAGCCGTTGTTTTCGGCCGTGCCCTTGTGCTCGGGGCAGAGGTCTTTGTCGCCGATGATGCCGTCGCCGTCCGGATCATCCGGAGGCTTCTTGAATTCGTCGATGGCTGCAGCTTCTCGCGTCGCGGTCGGCACCCAGACGGCAGCCAGAAAGAAGCGCATCGCCGGCACGCCCAGGGCACAGTTGGCGCCGAAGTTGAAGCCGGTCGTAAACGTCACGCCCATCGAGCTATACCAGCGCAGACCCAGCATGACCTCGGCCGGCACATCGGCTGCTTTGTCCGGTAAGTGGAAGATGTTGACGTTGACGTAGCCGCCGCCCAGCGTCGTCAGGCCCCAGCGACGCACAAGGGGGATCTCGACGCCAGCCGCCGCAACGACGGTCGAGCCCGACAGCTTGTCCTGAAACTCGCGGATCGGCCGATAGTAGCCGCCCGCTTGCAGCGCGATGAGCGCCCCACTGCCAAAGCGATAGTCGCCGATCAGCGTCGGGCTGAAGGTCCAGTCTCCGTCGCTGGCAAAGGCCTGCTGCTCACCCGTGGGCGCGTTGACGCGCAGCGACGCGGCCAGGCCGAAGCCGCGCGCGTACGACAGCCGACGGACCAGCGGTGCTTTGCCGATAATCGACAGGTCGCCGCGGGCCACCGACTGGATGCTGCCTTCTTGGCCGATATCCGACAGGTTTTCCGACGAGCCCTGGCTGACGATGATCGGCATCGCGAGGCCCAGCTCAAACCAGTCGCCAAGGCCGAGCGCGCCCATGAACTCCAGCGCGAAGCGGTTCTTCACGATCTGAAGCTGCTTGGCCTGGCCGGCGAACAGGGCCAGCGGATCGAGCGAGAAGCTGAAGTAAAGCCCCAGCGAGCCAGAGAGGTGTCGCAAGGGCTGGCTCTGCGGCACGATCAACAAGTCGCGCGGCCCCGGCGTCGGCCGCCAAGGCTGGATATCAAAGCGCTGATCTTGGGCCTGAGCCGGGGTGGGCAGGGCAACCAGCCAGACTGAGCACAGCGCCAGCGCCAGCGCCCACGACGAGCGACGCGTCATGACAACCTCGTGGTCAGCCGGTTACGCCGCCGCAGCGATAGCCCCAACACCACGGCGGCCAAGGCCGCCAAGCTCAGCCCCAGGCTCCGGCTGGCCGGTGCGCTCTCGCCGGGAGGATCAAAGGGCTCGGGCTCTAGCGGGCTGCTCGATGCGGGAGCCACCCCCGTGAGGCTGCAACCACACAGAGCGCCACCGGCCATGCCACCGCACTTGCCGCTGACGCACAGGCCGGTCGTTTTCTGGCAGCACTGGTTGCCTTCGCAGTCTTGGTTGCTGGCGCACTTGTCACTGCAGCGCCCATCGACACATTGCCCGCAGGGGCACTGCGCATCGTTGAAGCACTGCACGCACTTACCCCCGTAGCACACCTCGTTGTTCTGGCAGGCGGCGCCGCAGGGCTGGTCTGGTGTGCAGCGGTTGTCCACGCAGGTCTGACCGGACGCGCACTCTTTGTCTTCGCGACACTGAACGCAGACGGCGGTCGAGACCACCTTCTGGCCGTTGACCGTCTCGACCTTGCAGTACGGCTTGTTCGTCGGATTTCCCGGCTGACCGGGCTGCTTCGGGTCTAGCGCGATGCCGCAGTTCTGGCAGGACGAGCCACAGTGCCGATCGTCGGTGCACGGGTTGGTGCAGGTCCCACTGAGGCAGTAGTTGCCGCTGGGGCAGTCGGCATCGCGACGGCAGGCGACACACACCTGATTATTCAGACAGTACGGCCGGTCCGGGGTCTGCGTGCGGCAGTTGATATTGCAGGCCGGTCCGCACTGCTCATTCACCGAGAGCCCATCCTTCAAACACGACGGCGGCGGCGTGTTGGTGCAGCGAGCGTTCTTGGCGTCGCAGAAGTTGCCGAGGCCCTTGGCCTGACAGGCAGCATCATCGCCCTCTTGGCAGGGCGAGCAGAGGCGGAAATTCGGATCGTTGGGGTCGGGGAAGACGGCAAAGTAACCAGCGCAGCAGGGAGGCGAGACGCACTGGCAGCCGTTGCACACCTGCCCGGCCTTGCAGTCCTTGGCTGTGACGCACTGGCAGCACTTGGCTTTGTCGGCGCTGCAGGGGTCCTCGGGATCGACGGCACAGCGGGGGGTGCCACCGCTGCATACCTCGCAGTCCTTGCCGCAGGCGATGTCTTCGGTGCACGGCGAGCACACCAGGGAGCGATTGCAGAACCGTCCTTCGCGGCAGGGATACTGGGCGGGATAAATGCGCCCCATCCGCGGCACTTCGACGAACTGCGCCGGACACTGCTCGCAGCTACCCGGCGTATCGCCGTACTGAAAGCGACCACAAGCGGACTGATAGAAGACGTCCGGCGTCGTGCGGGTCAGGGTAAAGCGGCAGCGCGGATCGTCCATGGGAATGCGACCGCCGACGGTTAGCGGTGTGAACTCGCGGTCGACGTAGTCGTTCTGAATCAAGATCCCGAATTCCAGGATGGCTGCGCCGCCATAGCTGCCATGCACGATCTCGATGGGATAAAGACCCGGCTTGGCGAACACCACGCTGTTGGTGGTGACAAACGTCGAAACTCCCGGGGCGGTGCCGCGACTTATCGCCCAGCCGACCTGATACTGCACGGGGTTCGTGCCCGGGATCTTCCAGAAGATCCGAACACCCAGGATATCGTCGGTGTAGAAGCCAAAGTGAAGCTGCTTGCCCACCCACTCGGCCTTGACGTTTAGAAAGCCGCGAAAGCGCGAGCCAAAGCCCAGACGCAGGTTGGCACCAGACGAGCCCGGGAAGCCACAGCCTTGCCAACTTGTTAGGCCGGGTGGCGTGGCCGGCTTGCACTGTGCTGTCGTGATGTAGTCGCCATAGGAGTTTTGTCCCGGGTCGTCGACGAAGTTCGTCAGATCAAACGGTGTCGTCAGGTTGGCGTGAACTCGCGAGATCGGAAGAGCACACGTCTGAACTCCAGTCACGCCAATGTATCTCGT
>CALFYE010000102.1 GCA_937952145.1 uncultured Myxococcales bacterium | reverse complement strand
GCGCGCACCTCTGCGATCTTCACCGAATAGCAGCGTTTGGCCAGGAGCGGCGACACCCGATGCCTAGCCCGGCGTCAGGCCCGAATTTCAGGCCAATGATCAATCCAACGCCCGGCCCACCGATAAGCGCAATGACTAACCCGACGACCAGCCCAACGATTCGCTTGTAACGCTGCTGCGCGCGTAGCGCAGTCGGCTGGAGCCGCTCACTTAGAAACAGACTTGATTGGTTACGGCTCAGGTACCGAGCAAGCCAGTGGAGCCAGCGGAGTATGGGAGTCAAAGGAGTGGACGGGGTAGTGCTGCGCAGCAGCATTTGCACCACGTAGGCGTCGTAGATCACCCGCCGTACCGCCACCGGACCAAGACCAGAAATGGCAAGATCTCGTCTACCTGCGCAGGCCCGGGCGGCGATCGTCAAAAGCAGCGGAGTCGAGAGCAGCTCGGCGAGCGATGTATCTCGTGCCAGAGCCGCGGCCAAGGGTGCAGTAGCAGAACCTGCCTGCGACACAGCGACCCGCACCTGTGCCGCACTCAGCGGCTGCAGTTCTAGTGCGGCCGATAACAGAAGTGTTATGGCTGACTGCTCATACTCCAGGGTGCGGCTGCACACCACGCAGCGGGCAAGGGCCGGATCGGCTTCGCGGAACATCTCATTCAGTTCGGTCAGAACGACAGGTCGCCTCCCGGCCGCCATCTCGTCCAGGCCATCGAGGAGCAGGTAGATCTGTCCTCGCTGCAGCAGTGCTCGCCCAAGCGCTACCTGGATGCCCGCGCACTCCAAGAGCGCCTCGGCAAGCCAATCTCGCAGGGGGCCAGGATACGCACTAAACGTGGAAAAGTTGACTAGAAACGGAACCGGCAGATCTGGGTCGCTTTGGGCGCGCTCAAGCAGCTGACCCCACAGGGCACGTAACGTCTGCGTCTTGCCCGCCCCCGGCAGTCCGACAATTAAAAGCTTCTCGACTCGCAGCAGATAATCGATTAAAGGCTCTGTCAGCGGTCGTGGATCGATGGCCCCCGGGTCCCCATGTGTGGCAGGTGCTGCGCCTGGACGAGCTGTGGCACCCGATGAATACCGAGCGCCACATCCACCACCTGCTCAAAATCCTCCTCACCTACTTGAAGAACATGGCGCGACTTGGCCAGCAAAGTCGCGCGGTCAGGCATGATGACCTTGGCATCGAGTCCTATTGCACTCAGGATGCCCCACACCCCTAGTCCTTGCCTTCCGCCAAGCTGCTGTGAGATCTCGACCCAGAGCTGGTCACGCCGCGCTTTATCGTGGGGAGCGATGGCAGATCCATCGATCGGCAGGGGTTTGAGCTTGGCCAGCCAATCTACCGCTCGCCAGTCGCAGCTGCGCCACAAGACTGGGACGAGCCGGAGCTTGCGTTCCCGGTGTTGCTGGCGAAGCAGATCTACTTGCTCGGCGAGAGGCAGCGTATCCAGCGTGGAAACTGGCTGTGCGTTCAGGCCGGCAAAAAAATCCGAACTCAGCAGGAGAAGCGCAGCATCAGCTTCCGCGGCGGCCTTTTGGAACGCAGGCAGGGTCGTCTCGCCCGGGGCGACATCATCGACCGACCAGATGCTCACCGACTCACTCAGCGGGGCTAGGTGCGCTACCAACTCGACCTTGCCTTCAGCATCTCTGGGGCTGAAGCAAATCAGAAACCGTTTCTTTGGCTGGTTCGGCGGACGCATCAATGGCCTTGATACCACATACGCCGACGGTCTCGGCCATCTGACTAGACCACGCGGGGGGGCGACTCGGTTGTCGCCTCCAGACCTTCCCCGCGCATCATCCTCACCGCTCTCCGCCAGTCCCCCCTCTCCCTCTCCGGCACGTAGAGCCTGACCTCGACCATCACCCCATCCGCGCCCGTCACCGCCAGCAGCACGCAGTGTCCGCCGCCGAGCGGGTCGAGGTCCATGTGGGTGCCGGGCGGCAGGGACAGGCCGGCGATGGTGGTGGTGTCGGCGATCGGTTTGGTGTGCATGCCGAGGTGGACGGAGCTGAGTTCGAAG
This sequence comes from uncultured Myxococcales bacterium, assembly GCA_937952145.1. Lineage (GTDB taxonomy): Bacteria > Myxococcota_A > Polyangia > Palsa-1104 > JAEUJZ01 > JAEUJZ01. The sequence continues at coordinate 1,977 of CALFYE010000102.1, read as the reverse complement.
CTCGAGCTGAACTGGTCCGACGTTGGGCGATTGTGCACTTTGACCGTGCTTTTCAAGTGCACTATCGCCCATCTTTCGCTCGGCAAGTCCACGTACAGATCCACCATGACGTCGAAGAGATGGGGATGGCAGTGCCTGGCTCAAATGTTGCCAGTCAACTTTGAGAGTCAAACTGCCCCTATCGCCCTAGACGGCGATTTGCCTCGAGAGTCAGACCAAAAGGAGACTGGCATGCGTGGAAGAAAACACGGACATTGGGTAGTAGCCTCGCGATTCTTCTGGCTAGGCGTAACCATGCTGGCATCGACGAGCGCCTGCGGACCTGCAGACGACGAAGGCGGTTCCGCTGCGGTGTTCTCTGAAGGGCATCCTTTGTCGTCTGCCTCGTCTCACGCCGGCCAGCGCTGCGGCACTCGAAACCTCACGAACGAGGAGCTTTTGAGCGCGCATGAGGAGGCAGCCGCGCCTAGCCGAGGCTTTACTGCACCCCAGACCATCAACGTCTACTTCCATGTCATTTGCAAAGGGAGTGGCACCAACTGTATGGGAGGCGTCTCAGAGGGCAATGTCCCACTGACTCAGATCGCGGATCAGATTAAAGTGCTCAACGCGAGGTACGCAGGCTCCCCTGCCACGGGCCTCGACTTCAAACTGGCGAGTGTGGATTACACGCCCAATAACAATTGGTTCTTCCTCGAAAAGGACAGCAAAAATGAAAGAGATATGAAAAATGCCCTGCACAAGGGCGGCAAGGCGGATCTCAACGTGTACACCGTGTACCTGGCCGACCTGCTCGGCTGGTCCACATTCCCCTCGGACTATCAGGCCGCGCCGTGGAAGGACGGGGTCGTTATCCTGTTCTCCTCGCTGCCCGGAGGAAGCGCTACGCCGTTCGACCTCGGCATGACGGCGGTTCACGAGGTCGGTCACTGGGCCGGTCTGTTTCATACCTTCCAGGGTGGTTGCAGCGTCTTCGGAGACTTGGTATCCGATACACCCTTGGAGAAGGAGCCGTCCGTGGGCTGTCCCGTAGGCCGCAATAGCTGCGGCATCTTGTTTCCTGATCCCGACCCGATCCACAACTACATGGACTACAGTCACGATTTTTGCATGACTGAGTTTACCTCCGGTCAGGTCCGACGTATCGCTGAGCAGATGGACAAATACAGACTCTGACAGGATGCTTGGAAGCGTCGATCTCTGTTCAGCGGATGTTCTACTGATGGAAAGCTGAGACCGGGAAGAGGGACCTCGCGACCCACCTGCGCCAGGCGGCGACTGCTTCCGGGTCGCTGGCGCCGTCCCGCCAGCGGCAGAAGTCGCACGCGTCCTAGGGCAGGCGAGCCCACAGCTCAGGCCAGGTCGGCGGCGCGGGACGGGCCGCGGTGGCGGAGTTCATGGCGCAGCCTCCATGCCCAGCTCGCGGTAAGCCTGCTCGAGCAACTCCTCGGGGCTGCTGAGGGGGCAGCCAGCTTCGCGGATGCCGGCCAAGAAGCAGTACACCTCGCAGGGCTGGCGGCCTGGTGCCGCGTAGCGCTGGACCAGAGCCCAGCGGGCAGGGCTTTCGGCGGTCACGGCGCCGGCGAGCCTGCCGCACAAGTAGCCGCGGTAGGCGAGCTGCCCCAGGCTTTCTTCGTCGAATCTCTTGGTGGTCATCGGTGAACCTCCAGCCCCTGTTTTGCCCGAGCTGGCGTGACGATGAGCACCGCATACCCGCAGAAGCCCGCCCGGGCGCTCAGCAGGGTCCAGCATCAGTCACTGGCCCGGCGAGCCGCGCTGCGACCTCGGCGGCCAGCTGCGGCTCGCTGAGGAGCGGCGCCCCTTCCGATGCGAGCGCCCCCACGACAAAGCCGACAAGCAGGTTCGTCGGCAGCTCCGGGGCCGCGTAGAGCTTAGCTTCCGCGTCGTCGAGAAGGCCCGCGGCGCGCAGCCTGCCGCGAAGGTACGCCCTATAGGGAGTGCTCGGTGGCGCGGGCC
>CALFYE010000101.1 GCA_937952145.1 uncultured Myxococcales bacterium | reverse complement strand
TCCTGACTGCTTCGCGTCGTCGCTAGGCTGTATGCCACGTCGACTAGCTGCTCCTCTGGCTGCTCCAATAGCTGCGCACGCAGTCGCTCCGCTTGTGCAGAGAGCGCCGCTTCGCTCTTACCCGACAGCACCACCAGCTCTGCCTTGGGCTCGGCGCACAAATCAGCAGCCTCTGCGGGAAGCCGGACTGGTGCGCCAAGCACGAACAGCTGGCCGAGCGCCTCGCGGAACGCCGCCACGTCGTCTGTCGTCCGCTCTAGCGAGGCCACGCGCGGGACATGGTCGAGTGCAGGGAGCCTCGCGGCCAGTTCGAGGAGAACTGGGTGCGGTCCCACTTCCAGCAGGATGTCCACCCGCTCCGCGGCCAAGGTGGACAGCCCATCACCGAAGCGGACCGGAGCCTCGACATGTCGAACCCAGTGCTCGGCGTCCGCCACTTCTGAACCAGCCAGCCGGCCATCGAGGTTGGTCACCAGCGGTATGCGGGGCAGCGCATACGATAGAGAGCTCGCCACACGCCGGAACTCTTCGCGCATCGGGGCCATCCGCGGCGAATGAGCGGCAAGTAGCACCTTGAGCTGCTGGGTCCTTACGCCCTCGGAGGCCAAGCTCTCGGCGATCGATGTGACAACAGCCTCGTCTCCCGAGATGACCACATCGGATGGCCCATTGATCGCGGCCAGCGCGGCTCGCTCGCCCCAGGGGACCAGACGCGGGGCGACATTCGCCTCGCTGGTGGCGACGGCAAACATCGCCCCGCCGGGTGGCAAGGCTTCCATCAACCTGCCGCGCGCCGCCACCAGCCGCAGGGCATGGTCCAAAGAGAGCACACCGCTGACACAGGCCGCGACCAGCTCACCAAAGCTATGTCCGATGACCAGCGCTGGCTCCACCCCGACGGATCGCCAGAGCTCAACGAGCGCATACTCCATGGAGAACAGCGCTGGCTGAGTGTACGCCGTCCGGTATAGCAAGGTCGCATCGGCGGTTCCCGCGGCAGCCCACATGACATCGCGCAACGGACGCGCAAGCTCGCTCGACAGCCGCTCGGCGCAGCGGTCTACAGCGGCGCGGAACACGGGCTCAGTCTCGTATAGCCGCCGCCCCATGCCGATGTACTGTGCGCCCTGCGCGGTGAAGAGCATGGCGACGCGCGGCGGAGCGGCCATCGCCTCCCCGATCATCAAATCCAAGACGGGCTCGCCCTGCCCAAACGCGCGCAGCTTGTGCAGAAGCTCGCTCTGCGACCGCACCACAAGCGCAAGCCGAAACGCTTCGCGGGGCATGCGCTGCGCCCCCCTGCACACCGCATCCAGCGTGGGACCATCGGCCTTGCTGAGCCGCTCTGCCCACTGCAGCGCCATCGCCTGCAGTCCGTCCTTGCTTCCGGCTGAGAGCACGAACAGGTTCGGCTCCTCTGCGACCTTCGCTTCGACGATGACGTGGCAGTTGGTGCCGCCAAATCCGAACGAGCTCACGCCCGCGATCAGCCGCCCATTCTCGGCTTGCCATGGGGAAAGCTCGGTCTGCACTCGCAACTTCAGCGCATCGAAAGGGATATGCGGGTTGGGGCGCTCGAAGTGCAGGCTCTTGGGAAGAGCACGATGGCGCATCGACAGCGCGACCTTAATGAGCCCGGCAATGCCTGCTGCCGCTTCGAGATGGCCGATGTTGGTCTTGACCGAGCCGATGCGCAGTGCCCGCTCCGCGGAGCGGCCCTCACCCAGCACTACCCCCAGTGCTCCCGCCTCGATGGGATCGCCGAGCATGGTCCCGGTTCCGTGGGCCTCGACGTACGCGATCTCGCTGGGCCGAAGGCCAGCCGCGCTGCATGCATCCTGAAGTACCCGCTCCTGCGCTTTGGGGTTGGGTGCGGTGAGGCCATTGCTGAAGCCGTCGTTGTTGACCGCGCTGCCGCGGATCTGGCAGTAGATTCGGTCGCCGTGGGCCAAGGCATCGGATAGGCGTTTGAGAACGATGACGCCGCCGCCTTCGCCCCGGACATAGCCGTTGGCCCGTGCATCAAACGCCTTCGAGCGCCCGTCCGGAGCCATGGCGCCAAACTTCGACATGACCACGGTACTCTCAGGGGAGAGCTTGAGATTTACGCCCCCGGCCAGGCACATCGACGACTCACCGCGCAGCAAGCTCTGGCAGGCCAGATGCACGGCCACCAGCGATGATGAGCAGGCCGTATTCACGGCGATGCTCGGTCCCGCGAGCCCAAGTGAATACGAGACACGGGCCGGGACGATGCTCAGATCTTGTCCGGTCGCAGAATGTTGAACGATCTCGGCCGCCGCACCGCTCAGCAGCCGCATGTAGTCCATCCACATCGCCCCAAAGAACACACCGGTTCGGCTGTCTCGAAGACTCGCAGGCGGGATGTGCGCGTCCTCCAAGGCTTCCCACGCTAATTCAAGAGCGAGCCGCTGCTGTGGATCGATCTGCGCGGCTTCGCGCGGAGAGATGCCGAAGAAGGCCGCATCAAACCTGTCCACATCCGACAAAAATCCGCCCCACTTCGTATTCATCTTCCCGGGCGCAGCGGGATCGGCGTCGTAGAAGGCAGCGAGATCCCAGCGCTCCTTGGGCACTTCCGTGATCGCATCGATGCCATCGCGCAAGAGCCTCCAGAAGGCATCGAGATTTGGTGCCATCGGCAAGCGGCAGGCCATGCCGATGACGGCTATCGGCTCCTCCTCTAGACGCCGATCTGTCGGGGCTGAAATCGTCTCCGATGGCTCGACATCGCGACCGGCCAATCGTTGAGCCAGCGCACTCGGCGTCGGATGTTCCCAGACCAAAGTAGGCGATAGGGGGCGCCCAAGCACTCGTCCAAGTTCGAGGAGCATCGCGGTCGCGCCCATCGAGTCCAGGCCAAGCCGCTGAAACCGTTCCGTGGGATCGAGCGTGGAGGGCTGCAACCCCTCAGAGCGCTTAGCCAAATACGAAGTGATCCACTCGCGGAGCTCTTCAAATGAAAGACGGCTCCCTGTTGCTGCCATCTGGGTAGCGCTCCCTGGTCTCTCGCCTGGATCTCGCCGCATGCTCACCTCGTGGTTACAGAACTGCACTCAACGGGGGCGCACCATAAGATTGCCTACGGAACGAGCCGAACCCCGCTCTTACCAGAGACTCAGGGAAAGCGCGCCGCAGGATGACAGCCCGACCAGGGCCCCCCATGCGCCCCAGTCTTCACGCTCGTCTACCCAGCCTCAGAGCAGCAGGCACACGAGCGTACTGCGACCACCAATCATCGCGCAGATGATTGACGCGAATCAATAGATCGCCTACTGCCCCTAAAAACGGCCTAAGCCCCCGCTCAGACGGTGTGGGCCTGTGAGGGTAGC
>CALFYE010000100.1 GCA_937952145.1 uncultured Myxococcales bacterium | reverse complement strand
CCCGCCTCACGTCCGCCTTACGCGCGCTTGGGGCGCGCCTGACGCCCGCCTCACGCGCGCTTAACACGCGCATTGGAGCACGCATGGCGCACTGCTCTCATTTGAAAGAACCACTACCGGGAAAAATCCCAATGGAGTTAGCAACACTCCCTTTTCCAGCTTCAACGAATTGGGCCACGATTCGACCTACGCGCGGACCACGCGCGCACCGCTCGCGCAGCATTCGCGCCCTACTCGCATCCCGAGCGCATCCAAGTCGGGTTTCATTGACGCCGAGCGGCGCTCCGCGCGCGCCCCGACGGCGCGATGCTCGTGCCCCGAGCGCACCCAAACTATATTTAGAGCGCGTGCGCATGCAGCCGCCGGCTCCGAATCTCAAGTGGATGGTTGTCTCACGCACAGAAGCACATAGTACTTTCTCAGGTCGGCGTTTGTGCGCGCTGTGCGCCTTATACTTACGCGCCTGGGCAGCGCCACACAGGGACAGGCCCGAATGGGCGGCCTGGCGAGCACCTCGGAAGCCTATTTTTTCCGCAACAGTCTTGGGAGCGGGTGCATCTACCGAGAATCGCTGCGTTGAGGTGTTCCAGCGTCCTTCTCGGAGGAAAGAACCTCGCACTTGATTTAATGACCACAATTCTCACTTTATCAGCACAGTAAGATTTTGCGGGATGAGCTCTCACGTCCTATTCCTCGATTTCCCCTACATCTTTGAACGCCGACCCGCCGATCCCCGCAGCAGAGAGAATATTGGCGCAGCTCAGGCGCGTCGTGAAGCTTGGAGCGCAGTTTGCACTGATGCCCTATCGAAAACTCAGTTATCTGGAGTCACGATGCGTAGCATTGATTTAAAGCGTTCGGTATTCGCGGTTCTCTTTGTTGCGTTCTCAGGGTGCGGGCCGAGCAGCACCAATGCAAGTGGACCAAACGAGATGGGCTCCCTGAACGACCTGAGCGGCTTGAGCGACCTGAGTGACTCCTGCGCCAGCGGCTGCCCCGAGAACTATTGGAATATCGACGGCAACCTGCTGACCGGCACCTGCGGCTGTGAGTACTACTGCGTGCGGACGCAAGTGGGCAATGACCCGATCGATGGCAACTACATCGATGACAACTGCGACGGCTCGGATGGCGTGGTGGGCGAGTGCGAGTATGTCTCTATCAGTCAGGGAAGCGACACCACCGGTGATGGAACGCAAAAAAATCCGTTTCAATCGATCGACGCCGCCATCAAAAGGGCGCAGGCGAACGCGGTGCCGGCGGTCTGCCTCTCCGGCGAGGTCTATAGCAGCGCCGTGACCCTGGCGTCGGGGATAAACGTCTATGGCGGATTCGACAAGGATGACCCAGACGTAAAGTGGAAGCGGTCGCCCAAGGTCACGACCACTGTGACCGCGACTGGACTGGTGTTCGACGCGCCGCAGATCGACACAGAGACCCACCTCGAAGGACTCACCGTTGCGGCCAATGCCGCGGTCCTGTCGGGCGCGAACACGTACGGTATAAGGCTCGGCGGCGGAACGGGGCAGTTCTTCATTCGCTTTAACACCATCACCGTAGGTTCGGGCGCGAACGGGTCACGGGGTGTCGATGCGCAGCCGCAAACGAATCCGACGGCGCCGAGCGGAATCGCCGGCCAGGCGGGCACAGCGAGCGGTTCCGCAGGCGGCAGCGGCGCTTCCGCGCCTTCATGCGTGAACGTCGGCGGCAAGGGAGGCGACGGCGGTTATGATAACAGCAGCGGCTTACCGGCAGCGCGAGCCCTGGCGGTGCCCTGGGCGGCACCGGGGCCGCCGCGAACGCCTGCACGCCCGCCAGCGCCACACCGGGCACGCCCGGCGGAACCGGCAAAAATGGAGCCAATGCGGCCCAGGGCCTTTCGGGCGGGGGCGGCAACAGCCTCGGGACTGTCGTCGCCGCGCGCTATTCCCCGGCCGCTGGCACAAACGGCCAGAGCGGCACAAACGGCAGTGGGGGCGGCGGTGGCGGTGGCGGCGGTGGCGGCAGCGGCGCCGGGGCCTGCGCTGGTACCGCCGACCGAGGAGGAGGGGGCGGCAGCGGCGGTTGCGGCGGCAACGGCGGCAACTTTGGAACCGGCGGCGGTGGGGGCGGCGGCAGCTTCGGCGTGTTCGTAGGCAGCGGAACGGCCGTGGTCACCGGCAACGTGATGACCAGCGGCAAGGGTGGCAACGGCGGCAGCGGCGGCAACGGCGCAGCCGGCCAGAGCGGCGGCACGGGCGGCAAGGGCGGAGCGGCAGCCGACGACAGCGGCGCGGGCGGCGACGGCGGCAACGGCGGCAACGGTGGCGCGGGCGGCGCGGGCGGCGGCGGCGGCGGTGGGCCCAGCGCCTGTCTGGCCCGCGCTGCCAGCGCAACGGTCACCTTCACCATGAATACCTGCACCCCGAGCACGCCAGGCTTCGGCGGCAACGGCGGAACGAATCCCGCCGGCGGCACCGCAAGTCGCGGGGCCAATGGCACCGCCGTCCCCAACCTGCAAATCAACTGAACATGTTCGAATCGGTGCCGGAGGCGTATGGCTCCGCGAATGCCTTAGTAAGAACTGCGGCTTGCTACGTCTTGAACCCGGCTGGTAGGCAGCATGCGGGGATATGTAAACTTGGCACATGGCCCAGTACATGTTCCGTACATGGGCTCCAGAGCTGATTAACGAGCCAGACCCGAGAGCGCAGGCAGGTCCCTAGCAAGCCTGACCTCATGCTTGCCGAGTTGCGCAGCGAGGGGTATCGCGTTAGCTGGCCTTCCGCAGAACGCGGAGGATAGACTCGCAGACCGAAGTCGGCGGCGGCGCAGTTGCCTAAGTAAGTGCCGGCGGAACGGCTTGTCAGCAAACGTAGCTCGCGAGCTTACGGGCCAGACTACCGTCGGCAGTGCCTGCTTGGAGGCGCCAGATGGTCCTTGTCGCCGCCCTGTCAACTCTTGGGAAACGCGGGCTGTACGTACTATGCGCGCTACTGGTCAAGAGTCTGGCGTACGGTCTGCTCGGCGGAGCTACTCATCGGCCGGTATACTTTCTCCCAGTTCAGCGGGTCGAGGATACCCGGGAAGAATGCGAGCGCACAGGCTGCTTCCGACGAGGTGGACACGACCCGGATGATCTCGATGAGCTGCGCCGTGGTCAGCCGGGTCGTGCGGGCATAGAAACGGCAGGTGCGGGGCTCATCGCTAGTGCTGGCGCTCCGAATCGCCCGTAACACGTTTTCGCGAAATGCTTCGTCGTCGAGCCGATAGCCATCCTGGCCCCGTCGGAAAGGCGGGCCGCTTCTAGCTGGTGCATCAGTAGAACATTCCTCGCGTTCCAGCCGGTCGATATCTCCCAGGTCGAGCCCGCGGCGAGCGCCGAGGGCCCTGGTTCGACGTACCGCAGCACAGCTGGTTTCATCCGCCCAGGCGAGCTGCTGCCCTGCCGATAGAAGCGTCGTCATGAGCAGGATCCCGGTGACCAGTCGTATGGCTCGCAAGCACATCCGAACCTCCTTAACTTCATGATCCTCGACGTTGCTCCGGCCGCTCCATTCATGGCCGCGAGCGGTCGGCGTTGTTGACAATGATCGATAACGGGGCCTGGTACCTGTCGGTCGGACAACCTGAGTGTGCGTTCAGGTCGAGTCGACCTTGTGCGTGTAATCGGTGCGACGCAAGTTATCGAGGCGTACCGCTTGCGTGCCTGTTCCGCATGCCGTCCGAGCTCCGCGAGCCGTCGGAGTGTCAGGGCTCAGAAACCACGCTGAGCACGTTGGGGATCGGCCACTGCTCGACGATGGAGTCATTGTCGATGAAGCCGGTCTCAAAGCTGCCGTTAAAGTCCAGGCGCAGCGGCCCGCGCAACGATAAGCTGGCCTCAGGGCCGCCTTCGACGTGCATGGCGGCGACAATCCCCAGAGGTAGCGCGAGTACCATCTGGTTGAACTCGGACATGGAGTGCGGAGCGCGCGCGAATAAGAACAAGATTCGGCCCCTATTGTCCATGGCCACCGCCGCCTCGCTCCAGCGTTTGGGCTGAGGACCCCAAGTGCTCTGCCCGGGAGCGCGGATGAGGCGCAGGTTCTGCACCACGGTCTCGTAGTCGTCGAGCCGAGCCTGGGTTCCCGTGGCGTCGAGATCAAGGAGCGCCGCGGCTTTGAGCCCCGGGCGCTTGGGTCCAAAGACCAACACGGACTTATATTTTTGGACCCAGCGGCCGTGGTTCAGGTGCGAGCCGGCGCGGGCGTAGCCGACGTTGGACACGTGATCGTCGAGGAACATGCCGAGGTTGATCGCCGCCAGCAGGTGCTGGCTGTCGCAGAAGGCTCCCGCGGTGCGAGGCTTGCGGTCGAGGGCCGAGGACATCACGGCTCGCAGCCGCGCCAACTTGGGATCGATCCGAACCACTTGAACTTCACCCGAGCCAAACCGCGGCGCCGGCCGCAGGGCCGCATACTCGACGCCCCGGCCAAGGGGCTGCCACGCCGGAGTCGGGTCGCCGGCATGCGCGGCAGCCGCCAGCCAAAGCAGCAGCCAGAGCGCGCTGGCGAGACGACACGGGATCACGGATGTCATGCCTGGCGGAGCTTTGCCAAGAACGTCAGGCCCTGTCAACCCGCGGCAGACCGGGAGCGCCCGGGAGCCCCCGAAAACCTGGACGCTGTGAACGCCAATCCGGATTGACCCGAGCTTCGTGCCAAGCGCACTCATGAGCTCGGAGAGCAGCCGCGTCGCCTCGGGTGCGGGCGCCACGGTGCACTTTGCCTTCGACCGGCTCACCGCCCGCTGCTCGCTGAGGCTCTGGTGGAGCCCGCCCGCCTTTCTGCCCCGCAGCCCACCTTCCCCCCATATCCCCCATCCCATCGCGGCCGTTCCAATTTCATTCCAGTGGCATCTAAGGGACTCTAGGTCCCCTGGTTTCTCGACGGGAATCTGGATATCCCCGCTCGCTTTTCCTCGCCGCGGGTGAGTTCATCCCCACAAGTCTCCGTCGCTGAACGACTTTCCAAAGCGCCCCGCGAAACGGTTGCGGAATGATTCAGAGGCCCTTTTGGGGTCAAAAGAGCCAGCAGCTCAGCTACTTGCTGGGCATCCAGCCCAGCCAGGATGTCAGCCGCCGAAGGCTTCGCCGGGTTCTCGCCCAGCAGCGTCTCCACCACCAGGTGCGTCCCAGCATTCTGGCGCGACCCCGGTGCCGCATAGTGTCGCTCCGTGATGGCGAACGACCCATGCCCCAGCGTAGCCGCCACGGCCTGCGAGGGCGTTCCTATCTGTACCGAGGTCGTCGCCCAGAATCCCCGAAGCGAATGGGTGCACACCCGAGGGACCTGCGCCCGCTCGCAGATTTTGTGCACGATGCTATAGAGACTCTGCCGCCGCCAGGGCACGCCGTCCGTGTTATGGCCGAACAGTCGCGTCAGCGGGTCTCGCCCGCGGGCAAGCTGCAGCAAGATGGGCTGCAGAAACAGCGGGATGTCGAGCCGCCGCTTGGCGCGTTCATTCTTGCCGCTATCGATGACCAGGATCTTGCCTCCGTTGTCCAGATCACGCACGGCGCGGTTCAGCACCTCACTGGCGCGCGGACCCATTGTGATGGCCACCAAGGCGGCAATGGCCAGCGGATTCTGAGTCTCGGCAAAGTAGCTCAGGCCCGCGTCCGTAAACCGCTTGGCTTCCTCGATGCGGAGCTGAGGCTTGCCGGCTTGCCTCTTGCCGATGGGTCTCACTTCGGAAAAAGGCGACGATACGAGATACCGACGTGAGACGCACCACTTGAAGAAGTACTTGACGCACTTGAGGTCGAAGATGTGGGTGGCCGCTGCTAGCGGCAGTCCGTTCTTGCTGGGTCGCGTGCGGTGCTTTTCGTACATCAGCTCCGCCGTCTTGGCTGTGATTCGCGTGATCTCCTCCGTAATCCAATCGCGGAGCATGAAGCGAACCCGCATCGCTTGGGATGTGATCGTCAGCTCTTTACACATTCCTCCTTGCTGACGCGCGACGACCCAGTCGCTGAGGGCCGTATCGATGGTTGGTGCCGTGGGAAGGAATGCCTTGGAAAGCTTTCGTTGCGCACGAAGCGCTTCCTCTATGGTGGCGTAGATCTGGTTCTCTTTTTGTCCGTTCTCGATGAGGATCAGTCGCCATTTGTCTCGATCGGAATAGGGGCCGAGAACTCTGGGTGGCAGTTTTGCACGCATCGCTGGTCATCCGTTTCTCCCCCCGGAGAGTGTTTCGTGTTTCCGCTACGTCGTTCCTGGTTCCTCGACAGAACCAGAGAATGTCCAAATGTTGATGGCGAAGCACCGCCGCTAGAGGCAGCGAGCGCTCAGGAGGATCGCAGAGAAGTGCGTAAACGATTGCGTGCAGCCTCGGTCTGGAGGGCAGCCCGGCGAGTCTTGGCGCGATTGGGGCGCATCTCAAGGCTCACCTTCCCATTGGCGAAAAATCGCACCAGGAAGGTCGCGACGACTTGATTGCTAGGCGGACCCTTCGAATTGCGGACCGAGTCGGTAATCTGAGACCGGGCTGGCTGACCTGGATGGAGACTGGCTTGGCCGGAGCGTTCGCGAGGCTCTTTAGTAGCGAATGGAATCGTAGAAGGAGCGCCAGGATTCTTCGAGGGTCCGCTGTCTGCCTCCTCCGATGGCGGATGGAGGAAGGCGGTGACGTCTGACTCCTGAAGCTCCAGCGTCTTGACGGCCAGTAGCGCCATACAGATCTCTTGACTGGGCCAGAGCGTGGCCATCTCGAGCGAGCGAATGGCCTGATTGGTCAAGCCCGCTCGCGCGGCCAGCTGCGCTCTGGATATTCGAGCCAGACCGCGTAACTCGCGAACTCGTAGCGCGAGTCGAACCACGGGATTGGAGTCCAGGGACGGCTCAGGTAGATCCAGATTGCGGCAGATGGCGGCGACGACTTGCCGCGAGACGGGATAGCCGCGCTCCAGGTCTTCCACGATTTGCAGGGAGATGCCCGCTTGCTCGGCCAGAGCGACGCGGCTCATTTGGCGCTGCGTGCGTGCGGCTATGACGGCGGCAGCAAATTGCTGAGGCTCGGGCAGAGAACTCGCGGTATTTTCAGGTGGAGAAGGCTCCATAGATCACCGAGTCGAGGGGCAAGAAGGATCGGAATGGAAGGAGGCTTGAGCGCCCGACAAAAGATGCTCTTGCGGAGGGACGGCGTGAGGTTCCAGAATCCAGATCACCGCATCGATCAGGCCCCGGAGAAAATCTGCTGGCGGCGTGGTGGTGAGACCCATCTCCGATGCAGCTGCAAGCAGGCCGCGTGCGGCATCTTCAGTAAAGAGATCGGCCGTACCTCCCAAGGGACAGGGACCTAGAGAAAGCGCCCATAGCAGCGCTGAGGCGACGCCGCTGCGGTAGGGGCTGGCCGGGGCCCCGCTGGCGTAGGCGAGCAGCTCGCCGAGTTCTGCCACGGGGCGGCATCCGAGAGGCGCTGCCGTGGCGCGCCGCCGATCCAAGTGGATCATGCGAGCGGTCGGCGTCAAGCGACTGCGCCGCTCGATCTGGGCCATCTCGCGGAGGATGGGGTATCGGTGAACCAGAGACTCCGCCAGTTGCCCAGTACAGGCGACGGAGTGTCGGAGAGAGAGGTGCTTCACCTCCTCTGTCCGGCTTGCTGTCGTTGCGGAGCGAGCCCCACAAAGCCAGCAAACGCGCCGCCATCCCGCGGGGCTGCATTCGGCGCCATCCTGGTGCAAGCACAGCTGATCGATGAGCAGCATCTGCTCTCGGACCATTTCCGCGCTCAAACGTGGGTCCAGTCGGAACACCGGTGAGTCCGCGTTGGATGGTCTCGGGTCGGGAGGCGGGCCCGCAAAGAGAGCCAGATCGCTCCACTGCAGGTCGAGAGCTGCGACACTGAGCAGTCGTAGACAGGTCGCGCGGCTGGGAGCGTGCAGGCCCGTCTCGACGAACTTCACCGTCGCGTCGGAGAGCTTGGCCAGGCGCCCCAGGGACTTGCGGGAAAGCCCCGCGCTTTCTCGTCGGTCGCGCAGCAGCAGCCCGAGCTTCCGCAGGGGAGCCAGATCAATGAATGGGGGCAGCGGCAGGTCCAGACACCGACAGACCGCCGAGAGCACCGTGGGGAGCACAGGAGCCCGACGATAGATCGCGTGTACCGCAGTCAGCGGAACGTGAGCCTGCGCCGCCAGAGCCGGGCGATTCCAGGTTCGCTGCATGCAGGCGGCTCGGACGGCGTTGGCGAACGCCGCATCGGTCTGGACTCTCCGGACGGACGGCGAGGGCGACGGCTCGTGGCTCATGACGCAGGCTCCTGCGTCACGCCGGGGACGGTCTGCGATTCGTCGGCGGGCCTGTCCGAGTCCGACGGCCCGACAGAGGAGCGTGCAGCCTCCTGGCGACTATCGGGTGAGTCGAGTTTCGGGCGTCGGCCGCGAGGCGGCAGCCCGTAGATGCCTTGCTTCTTGTACCGGGCTATCTTGGCGTATAGGGTCCGGCGAGAGATGCCCAGCGCGTCGGCGGTGCACTGCTTGTTGCATCCATGCGCCACCAGCGTCTGCAGGATCAGCTGCCGCTCGGCATCCGCGAGCTTGCAGCCGATGGGGATCTCCACCTGCGCCGGAGCCGCCACCACGTAGAGAAGCCCCGCCAAGTCCGCTGAGCGTAGCTCCGTGCGGCCTCGCAGTCGTAACAGGGCCTGGCCCAGGACGTTGAATAGCTCGCGGAGGTTGCCGGGCCAGCCGTAGCCGGTGAGCAGCTGGACCGCCTGCGGGTCGAGCCGAGGAACGGGACCGCCCTGCGCCTGGGCTGCCTGCTGCAGGGCTTCGCGGGCCAGCAGCGCAATGTCCGCTGGCCGCTCGCGCAGGGACGGTAGCTGCACCTGCGCTGCGACGAGACGATAATAGAGATCAGCGCGGAAGAGGCCCTGCTTGACGCGCTTGGGGAGGTCGGGCGCGGCGGTCGAGATCAGGCGCACGCGCTTGGCTGCTCGCCGAGGATTGAGGTCCAGCGATAGTTCGCTCTGCAGAGCTCGCAACAGCACGCCCTGGGCGCGCAGGTCCAGGGCTGTCAGATCATGCAACAGCAAGGTCCCTGCCCGTGCCGTGAGCAGAGGACGATGGACCGCTTGACGGTGCGCGGCCGTCGGCCCGCAGAGCAGCCAATCGAGCCGCTCGGCCGACAGCGCCGTACAAACCATCGTCACCAGCGGGCGCGCTCGTCGCGCTGAGGCGCGATGAAGAGCCTGCGCCGCGCGCTGCTTGCCGGTGCCGCTCTCCCCCTGAAGGAGCACCGGCGCGTCGGAGCGAGCCAGGTTTTCAAGCTGCCCAAAGACCTTGTGCATACGCGGACAGACCGAGCGCATCCCGTCGAAAGAGAGGACGGCGCACTCGTCCGCGGGCACTTGCGCAGCTGCGTCGGGAAACGGAGATCGGTTCGTCATATCGTGGCGCTCCCTGTGGAAACAGGCTTGTGAAGATGCGCGAGCTAAACGGGTGGATGACTCGCCCCTCTTGCTCCGTGCGCTACCGTTGCCCTGCGCGCCGACTCAAATGGCTTGAGTGCAGCGAGTCCGGCCCGCTTGCCACCCTCTGCCGAGATAGCGTGCGGCTTGCGATATCAGCTGCACCCGTCGTCGGGCGAGCCAGAGCGCGGGGAACGCGACCCGACCAAGGCCAAGAAGCGCCTGTAGTCGCCCCCGACCGAGCGCATAGCTTGCTCGCCGGTGCCTTGCTGCTCACAGAGTAAACAGCAGCAAACGGCCGTGTGACGCCGGGGCTCTGACGTCGAGGGGACCGATGGGCTCATCCCGTGAGGTTTTTGGGCGTGGGCCACGAGCCAGGCAAAGGTCGCCTTTAGTCTGCGCCCGGTGGCTCGGCGGCAGGCCGACAACATGGATAGCAACGTCGGTGCCGTCGAAAAAGTGAGTCTATCGTTCCGCAGACCGCGGGACTGCATGGGGAAATATTCGAGATCTCTAGAGCAACGCTGCGACGTGATGCACCAGCAGATTCTCCTTGATGCAGTCACGAGCTAGTGGGGTCCGAGAACGCCGCCACGTCGCTGTCTGAGCGTACTATCCAAGACAGCCGCTCGAAGTGAGAGTCTACCAGCCGTTGGGTCACGGCCCCAACGGTTCGTCAGTGCAATAGCAATGGCTATAGTGAGGTTGGTGGCTACCGAGCGCCGCCAGTAGATAGGGGTGTACTTGGCCCGTTCGCGCGGAGGCTAACTCGCGCCATTCCGTCTATCAGGTAGGGATGATTACCTTGTCCTTGTCGAAATAAAAACCAGGCCTATCACCATTAGTGAAAACAAGCCCACGTGCCTCGAGTGCTCCCTGTATCGCGTCCAGCGTGGACTGATGCGGAGCAGTTTTGCCACTCTCGAACTCGGCGATGGCCCCACGCGATAAGCCGGCAGCTTTGGCGAGTTGCTCCTGATTCATCCCGAGGCGGACGCGAGCTCCCTTCAAGGTTTCGCGATCTGAGCGCACTTTTTCAGTTGACAAGCTCTTCTCTATCGTGAAAGGTTTCATTTTGTCGCCAATGCCTTGGCGATCGTGCAATTGGCTTGAGACGAATGCGCAACATCGCACGCCTCGACTCTAAGATCTAGAGCAGCGTTACGAGAGTGGTGCGCGCTCAGAAGGGCTTCCTATGACTGTCGAGCTGCTATCACCGATCTGTCCGTCACGCAGGGGTACTGCTGAAGCATCCATTGTCCAGGGGGCCTCGGAACAGCTCGGCGATGGCAAGGCAGCTCTCGACGGTCATCAAAATGGCTGACTGGACCGGCATGCACAGTGAGGGCATCGTGACTGCAGCACGGACGTTGCTATCCATAAGGCACGCCAACTAAATCTCCGTCGAAAAATGGGCGATTCCTAAGCCGCGGGGAACGATTTAGACACAGAAGATAGAGCCGCAGTTTGGACGCAGCGGCCCCCCACGCCACACAGATCAAGTAGAAGCTCCGCGCCCTTCTGACGCCCCTGTTGACCAGCATTGAATGAGCGCTCCCTCCCGAAGCGAAGGGCAATACCGACTCCATGCGGCCGGACTCGCCGGTCATCTTGGGGCCGGTGACCATCAGCCTGCCGGAGGCCGCAGCGCTCATGCAGCGCGAGGTGCAGAAGCACCAGCGCCACCTGGCCTACTGCTATGAGCGACTGAGGAGCGGCTTCTCCGGAATCGACACTCAGCTCATCGGGGAGTTCGACCAGGCGCCATACACTCCCGAGATGTACGCAGAGCTGGCCGCTCGCGACAAGTTTGCCAGCTCCACGCGCAGTAACGACACAGAGCCGGGCTGTTGGAACGCGGACTTCACGCAGCTGGTCAGGTATGGCCTCTTCAGGATGTCAAGATCGTCCACTCCGAGATGATCGACCCGGTCCTCCGTGCGTGCGTGATGGATAACATCCGCCACTGGGAGCTCTGCCGCCGACCCGCTCCGGGCACCGCGCCGCTTTACACCCGCGTTCCCATCTTGTTCCGCGCTCCGCCGCTTGCCCGCAGCTGAGCCATGCATTCATATGAGTCCTGGCGACCCTTCATTCCGCCGCGTTCACCGCCCTGAGTGTCGCGATATCTCTTTCGCGCAAGAGCATCCCTCCATTGGATCGCGCCGGCAGGCGGTTTGCGCGTGCGCGGCAATCTCGTGTTGAGCGCTAATTTGCTCAATCATCAGCCGCTCCGATCGATTTGCCATCCAATGGGCCCGGGCGATTTGCAGCCAATCGCCCGGTGCCGTTTGCTGGCAGTAGGCGCCGAGCGGTTTGCCAGCAAACGCCCAGAGCCATTTGCCAGCAATACTTGGCAGCCAACACTTCCGCGAGCCGAATCCGCTGTCATTTCCAGCCCCTAGCGCTATCCTCTGATTTGCTAGACGTAGTTGCTAGCAAACGTCCAGAACGATTTGTCGGCAAACGCCTAGAGCCATTTGCCAGCAAACCGATTCAGGCGATTTGCTAGCAAACTCTAAGATCGGTTTGCAGCAAATCGGCTGGGCCACGTCCACGTAAATTTTTCGTCGCGGCGGAGCAATAATTTCAAGAGTCGGTCAATGAGCGTGAGTCCGCTCAATTTCATCGCTCCCTCTCTCCATTTAGTAGCGACTTATCATCTCTCCTATGCCGCCGCATAAGAACAGCGACCAGGAAGAGCGCCAAGTTCAGTCAGGAACCAATGAGCACTAGACCCGCTGCGACTAACTCCTTTATGATTCTGATATGCGCTCATCGTGGGAAGGTAAGCTGTCTGCGGGTCTCCTTTTTGACGTTCTTCGCACTAACTGCCTGCAACGAGTTACTCCACAAGCAGACGACACCTGATGCGCAAGAAGGAG
>CALFYE010000099.1 GCA_937952145.1 uncultured Myxococcales bacterium | reverse complement strand
TCCATCGCAATATACGGCTGCCCCTTGACCTCCCCGACTTCGAAGATCTTGCAGACCTTCGCGGGTTGCCGAGTCAGCGACGGAGCCACACGGGCTCAGGGCGGGGTGATCCGGTTTTTGATCCTGCGGTGGGGGGATGCCTCGATGTGTCTAGGCTCGGCCGAGCCACTGCCGCTTGCGCTTGCTTGGGCTGCGCAGGGGAGGCGCACAGTCGAGCCCGACCAGACTCCCGCTACGATTTCTTGGCGAATGCGCCGGAGACTGCGACCGCGCTGTGACTCTCCGGCACAACAGTGGCAATGATGCAGCGGACCGTTTTCGCCAACGACAAGGAAGGCAGCCCAATAGTATGGGTGGGGATATCTCTGCCGAGTATTCTTCATAACCATATTCATTGCTTCGGCTCGTCCGACATGATTTCAAAGTAGCAGCCCATAATACTCCACCACCATAGTGCCGGTAATATTGTTTTCTGTTGACCTGGATAATTATAAACTTGTTTCGATATGTTGTTGAGTCTGCCGACGAATAGTAATAAGTTTAATAGATAATTTGTGGGATTGGATATGGCCTCCCGAGAATAGGGAACACAAACCGGCGTAAATGCGATCACTGCAGCCATGATTGCCCGATAAAATGATGTCCCTCGCAAGTCGTGACGAGTCAGCATGATTGGCGCCTGTGCGGCAACTCACATAAAAAATTGATTCCATCACAAGTGATGATCTGGCTCGAACGCAATGGATCGAATGCAACCCCGCAACTTTGCCGGCAGCAGCGATATCTCCGTCTAGAGCTCTTCGGGGCACCAGGCAGAGTAGGGCGCCTATCAAAACCGTCGAGGGGAACCTCATCGGCAAGGAGGAAGGGGTGAGCGGCCTTCTGGCCCAGAAGTAGACATTCGACTACCTACGCGGCCGATGGCGTCCGCAAATGGTTTTGAGAGGCGCGCGGTTAGCGGGCGACGGTGCCCGGGGGGCTGGGCTTGATGGTCTGGGTGAGGAGTTCCAGAGCCTTCTGGGTCAGGGCGGCGTAGGGGGGCAGGGTCTTGGCCGAGCCGAGGACGCGGAACTGCGCTCCGGTCTGCACGGCCAGCACAAACGGGGTGCCGGCTTGCTTGGCGAGATCGCTGGTCTCGATGACGACGCTTTCGGGCAGCGGCCTGCCGGCGGAGTCGTAAGCGGCAAAGCGCAGGAGGGCGTAGAACGTCGGGTCGCGCGGTCGCACGGTCTCGCTCACCTGCACGACAAAGCCGGGGCCGGTGAGCTGATCAAAGACGTACTCCTCGATGAAGCGGGCCCGCGGATCGCGGGATGACTGCAGGGTGTGGCGGAAGCGCTCGCGCGCGGCCTCGCCTTCGTCACTGCGACCGAGCGCGTACAGCGACTGAATCAGTCGCTGCTGGCAGGAGAGATCGCTGGGCGCAAGCTGCAGAGCGCGCTGCAGGCCGGCGAGCGCCTGCGCATAGTTCGCCCTTTGAAAGTGAGCCAGCGCCAGACGGTAGGTCGCATCGCGGTGGGTTGGCTGAAGCTGCACGGCGGCCTGCCACGCAGCGAGGGCCTCGGCGGGGCGACCCAGCGCGGAGAGAGCCAGGCCACGCAGGTAGTGCGTCGCTGCTGAGGGAGCCGCTTGGGCTTGGACCTGCTCTAGGGCCAAGAGCGCGGCGGCTGGTTCTTGCGCGGCGAGCAGCTGATGCGCTTCCGCAAGCGGGGCTGCGATCTCGGCCGGAAATGGGGGCATCGCCGCAGTGGGCTCCTGCGGCTCGTCGGGGACCGCAGGATGCGGTGGTGGCACGGGAGGGCTGGTCGGCAGCGATGGGTCCGCTGACTGCGGCTGCAGATCCCAGGCATCAGCCAGGCAGACCGGCTCAGCGCGCCAGTCGGGACGAGCACTGCGCAAGAGGGCCAAAAGTGAGTCGCGCAGACCGGCGATGTGGGAGCGGTCCGGGATGCTCACGAGGGCCACCGCGGCATGCTCCAGGAAGGCATAGAAGGCGAGGAGGCGGCTCTCGATGGGCTCGCCCTGCGGGCCGCTGACTTCGGCTTCGACGAGGTGCAGGGCCCAGCCGGTCTCGGTCTCGATCTCTGCCGCTGGGCCAAGCCGCACCCGACTGCCAGGCGGTGTATCGCGCCGCACGCTGGCTTCGATCCAGGCCTGTGGCTCGTCGGGGCGCAGGATCAGCGGTCCGTAGCGCAGGCTAGCCAGCGGCTGGCGCTCACCAGGCAGCAGCGCGACGCGCTGATTCCCCTGCGAAGGCGCCAATACCCACGGGGATGGCACGTTTAGCGACAGACGCATCAGGATGCCCAGTGCTCAAAGTAAAGGGGGAGATCGGCGAAGGCTTGGCCCAGACGTCGCTCCTGTGCATCGGGCAGCGGTCGCAAGGACGCAACGACCGCGCGAAACTCGGCGCGCAGCGAGTTGAGCTGAGCTTCGTTCAGCGTCTCCAGCCGCAGGCGATAGGCGTACGGGGGAATGATGAACAGCGCGAGATCACGATAGATTCGCGGCTGCCCCGCTGCGCGCCGTCCGACCAGGCTGAGGACCAGACCCGCCGATCCACCGTCGCTGGACACGGCTTGCTGGCTCTCGCTTTCGACCAGCAGGCCGGCAGCTAGCTCGCTGCGCGCGGCGGCGATGATCGTCTCGCTGGGGGCGTCGATCTCGGTGGCCGGGGGTACGACAAGGGTGCTGAGGTTTTTGGGAAAGTCGTCGGGGTAGTAGTTGGCGACCAGGCCCGAGGGGATGCCCTGCCAGCCGGCCGGCGGTCGGTAATAGAACTGGCGCGGTCGTCGTCCCAGACCAAAGCGAGCACCCTGCAAGAGCTGGCGGGACAGCCGCTCGAATTCGGCAAACCGCTCTGGGACCAGGACGATGCAGTCGAGCGCGGCGGCAAACTCGCCCAGGAAGACGGCCCCGATGTAGCGCATGGCGCGGCTGCCCTCGCGTCGGCCGACTAGCTGCACCCAGGCGCCGTATTCGCCTTCGCCGGTTACGACGCGCTGCGGCTCGCCGATCTCGTGGACGACGAAGGCCGGGTCGGTCGCAAGTACCGTTTCAAGGATGGCCGAGAAGCTGGGCTGTGGTCGCAGGCGCTCGAAGTAACGAAAGCGCCCCCCGCCTTGCGGTGGGTAGGCAGTGACGAGCTGCACCCCGAACTGCTGCCGCCACTCGGCTGGGAAGTTCAGCATAGGCTCATGCTAACACCCCGCGGCGCCGGAATTGGCTCGCTGTGCCCCGGGCTTAGGGCAGCGGACGGACGTCGAAGCGGGCGATCTTGGCGGCGCTGCGGTAGGACGGAAGCTGCGGAATCGTCACGCGGGTCCCATCGCTGGTCTGCACCGCTCCCCACTCGATAGGGCCGGTCAGGTAGGCGACTTCAAGGACCGCGCTCGTCGGTTTTTCCGGCAGCGAGGGCGGGGGCGCGTAGTTGTGCCAGCCGCGCAGGGGAAGCTCTAGCTCGGCGCTGCCCTGATGCGTGGCTCCGGGCTCTAGCGCGGTCGCTCCCGGGGGGTGATCAAACTGCGTCGTGCCGGTGCGGACGACAGCGCGGGAAAAGCGGACCAGCCCCGGCTGGCGATCACTGCTGACAATCATCCGCGTCGGGACGCGCTGAATCTTTCCCTCGTGATAGGCCAGCAGCTGGTCTGCGACATAGATCTTCTGCTCGCTCTTGTTCTTCAGGCTGTAGGTGATGCGCAAGAGCTTGCCGTCGGCAGACTTGGCAAGGCTCCACGCGAGATCGAGATCAGGGTTGGTCATGGGCGTAACCGTGGCCTGGGGGGCAGGAGTTCCCGTGGCATTGCTGCAAGCGCTAGCAAGACAGAGCGTAAGGAGCGCGTGCTTCATCATTCACCTGGGGGGCGGAAAGGGGGGGCGTGATGATCGTGATCGTGATCGCCGTGCGGATCGCGCCGCCGCGTTCCGGGTGAGGCTGCAGCATCGGGCGCTGGGGCTGGCTGCGCGTGATAGAAGTAGGTGTCGCGATACGGCATCGTGGCGTCGCCGGCCCGCACGCCGACATTGCCCGAGTGGGCCGCGATGTCGCGGCGAGCGCTGCGATAGGCGTTCTCGCTGATGGCTTCGTTTTTGTAGATGCCCAAGCCGGCGGCGCGGTGTTCGCTGCGATCCACGCCGTTATCGTACGCCACGCCATCGCCATCGGTGCCGGCTTGATTCGGGTCCATGGTGCCGCGGGTCTGATCCAGAGAGTGCACAAGCTCGTGATAGAGCAGCACATCGCTGCGCCACGGCAGCCAGTGGTCCTGGCTCAGATCGGCGTCGGCCGGGGCAATCGGGCCCTGGCCGGGGTTGATGCGCACCCGCGAGTTCACGCCGGTCCCGCTTGTACCGTCGGCGTTGCGATAGGCCAGGTCGCCATCCCCATCGGGAGCCGCAAAGCCGTTGCTGTTGTCGCGCCCCAGCGATGCGTCGTAGTCGCCGGCGGCATTGGTGCGAAACAGCGGGCTGATGGTCGTCGTGTGGTGCTTGTCGTTGTGCGCCAGGCCCTCTATCAGCTGGCGGCCACCGCTGGTCTGCATGATCGACGCCAGGTCGTGCATGGTGTCGCGTCGATACGCCGTGGCATCGCCTTCGCTGAGGCCATCGGTGTTCATCTGAATATCGGTGCGGCCCATGCGGATGTCGCTGTACTGGCGAGCGATCTGCTGAAACTGCTGCGGCGTGACCGTGTTCTCGGCGCTGGGTCCGTCGGGCTGGCCGGGACGACAGACCATGTCTTCCGGCCGCATGACATTGAACATTCCGGCAAGCTCGCGCTGGGCCCGCTGGCGATCGACGGCGCCGGTCGGGTCAAGTAGCGCGCTCAGGCCCTCCTGCCGTAGCCCGCGACTAAAGTCGCCGACCGACTGCATGATGCCGCCCAGAAAACCCTGCGGGGCGTCCTCGCGCGGTGTGCCAGACGGGGCGCTGACCTGTGCCGGATGCGCGGTCGCGGATTCCGCCGCGTGCCGGCCCACGCCGATAAGTGGAGCCAGTAGCTCGAACATGCAACCTTCCCCCAGAGTCAGTATAGCTGCCGCCGTGCCCGGCTGTAGCCCGGATCTAGGCGAAGCGCGCGCTCGGTCCTGCGACCCCTCCGAGGCAGGCCAGCGCGGGCGCTACAGCTTCATCTTTTCCACATCCGCGGCCAGCGCGTTCGGTGTCAGGTGGGCGTAGACCAGACTCATCGCCAGGGACGAGTGACCGAGCATGTCTTTGAGCGCCAACACGCTGCCGCCCTGTTCCGCGAAGATCGACGCAAAGGTATGGCGCAGGCCGTGCCAGCCGCGCGACAGGGGCTTGCAACCGGCAGCGTGGAGCAGGCGCGCCAGGCTCACGCGACAGTTCGCGCCGGTCGGAACCACCTTGCCGCGATGGGTCAATAAGGTTGACCAATCCCGCAGATCGGGCAGCAATGCGGAAGGAATTGGCAGCGTGCGCGGCTTGCTGTTCTTGGGCAGCGATTCAAACGAGCGCGCGATGGTCAGGCGACCGTTCTTCAGATCGACATCTTCCCAGCGCAGGCCGAACACCTCGCCACGCCGCAGGCCCAGGCGCAGTGCCAGCGACACGCCGATGTACAGCGCGTGTGCGCGACGGCTCTTGCTCGCTTGACGCTTGGCTTCAGCTAGAAGCGCGCTTGCTTCCTCGACCGACAGCCGCTCATCAGAGTACTGCGAGCGGGGCCGCTGCATCTGCAGCATCGGATTCTGCGGCAGAAGCTCGCGCCCGACCGCCCACGTCAACGCCGCGCCCAGCGGCCTTAGCGATGAGCGCACCGTGTTCGGCTTGTACCGCCGGCTCAGCGCATCGCGCGCCGCTTCGATGTCGCGCCGCCGCAGCTTGTCGAGGCGAATGGCGCCGACAAGCGGCAGGATGCGATTCAGCTCAGACTGCGCCAGGCGGCGATAGCTCTTCTCGCACTTGGCTCGCGGATGCGGCGCAGAGAGGAACTGCTCGCACAGCTCGGCGAGGGTGATCTTGCTGCGTGGCTCCGCGACACCTGCTTCGCCGCGCGCGATCTGCGCCTCGATCTGCAAGAGCATGCGCCGCGCTTCGTTGTACGTCGGCTGCTTGCTCGCTTTGATCCGCCGTACCCCCTCCCCGTCGTAGTAGCGGATGTACCAGCCGATAAATCTGCCACCCACTTCGCGCTTGATGACTTCGCCCATGGTCGCCGCTCCTGGGAGATCCCTCTGTGATCCCGTAGGCCCCTGTGGGTCCCCCTCTAGGGTTTGCGACCCGATGCCCGCGCGAAGATCCCCCAGCGTCGGAAGACCGCAGAAGGCTTAGATGTTTTCATATTTCGCCGTAGATCTTGGTGTCCCGGCTGCTTACGCCGTGGTCCACGGCGGGCTCTTGTACCGCGAGCGGAATCAAGGAACGCGGAAGACCTGGGGCCGCAGCATGGCCGACTTTCCCGTGGCTTCCGTGCTGTCGCACGGCGGTCGGGTGCTGGTGCAGCTGCATCGAGAAGGTCAGGAGCTCGCGCGTCTTCAGATCCAGACCGGAGCGCGTGTAGTAATCGCCGAAGCAATTGGCGGACAGGTGCCGCTGGATGTGGAGCTGGTCCTTGGGAGCCTGCGCGTACATCTGGTCGATCTTGTCGCCAAAGATTCGCTTCTGCGCCGCCAGCCCTGTCTCGAACCGGGTGTCGGGATTCGTCGTGGACTGCCCCGGCAGCGGCAGCTCGATGCCTCTGCTTTGCAGCACCTCGTTGGTCACATGGAGAAAGTCGAACACCTTGGCCATGCCGACGTAGGGCACTGCTTGATACACGATCTCCTTCACCTCGACGGGCGTGACACCGACGTTGAGCGCCCCACCGAGCATGACGCGGTACTCGTTCACGGCCTGGCACGCAATGATGGCGGCGAGCTGCACCATGAGACGGCTTCTCGTGTCCAGGAGCCCGTCCTTCAGCACTTCGTCGAACGCCCAGTTGTCAAAGATCTCGATCAGCTCGGGATCGGTCTCCTTCAACGTCGACTTGTGATTCGGGAACAGAGCGTCGTGGTTACGCTGCGCTTCTTCACTGATGGCCATGGCTCATGTCCTTCTCAGAGGTTCATAGGTCTCACTCACCGCGGAACTGATGAGCTCACTTGCCGACGAGAGCCGCCAAGTGCGCAGGATAGCGCTCGCCTTGCACCTGGACGATGGACAGCGCCTCTTCGATCTGGCGCAGATGCTCGACAGTCAGTTCAACGGAAGCAGCGCCGAGATTTTCCTCGAGCCGATGCAGCTTCGTGGTGCCCGGGATTGGCACAATCCACGGCTTCCGGGTCAGCAGCCAAGCGAGCGCGATCTGGGCCGGCGTCGCCTTGTTCCCCGCCGCGATCCGTCCGAGCAGATCGACAAGCGCTTGGTTTGCCTTCCGGGCTTCGGGCGAGAAACGCGGGACGACGTTGCGGAAGTCGTCCTTGGCGAACGAAGTGTTCTCGTCGATCTTGCCGGTCAGAAAGCCCTTGCCGAGCGGGCTGAATGGGACAAACCCGATGCCCAGCTCCTCGCACGCCGGCAGCACGTCTGCTTCGGGCGCACGCCACCACATCGAATACTCGCTTTGCAGCGCCGCCACAGGCTGAACTGCGTGAGCCTTTCGGATCGACTGTACGCCGGCTTCGGAAAGACCGAAGTGTTTGACCTTGCCTTCACGGATGAGCTCTTTGACCGTCCCAGCCACGTCCTCCATTGGCACGCTGGGGTCGACACGGTGCTGATAGAAGAGGTCGATGCGATCGGTCTTGAGCCGCTTGAGCGAGGCTTCGGCGACCTCGCGGATCCGCTCCGGCCGGCTGTCCACGCCCGCGCGGGAGCTCCCGTTTTTGAAGCCGAACTTGGTGGCAATCACGACTTGATCGCGCACCTCCGCCAAGGCTTCGCCGACGAGCTCTTCGTTCGTGAAGGGGCCGTACGCTTCGGCGGTGTCGAAGAAGGTCACGCCCCGCTCGAACGCCGCTCGAATCAGAGCAATCGCATCCTGCTTCTCTAGGCCGGGGCCATAGCCGAAGTTCAACCCCATGCAGCCGAAGCCAATGGCCGAGACTTCAAGGCCACTTTTTCCCAACTGTCGCTTTTGCATTACTCCGCTCCTTTGTTCACTTGGGTGTTGGGTTAGCGCTGCTGTTGCGCGTCGTCGCACTGCTGCATCCGCTCGGCGCTCTCACAACTCCTGCACCGTGGGGCGCAGCAAGATCTCGTTAATGTCCACGTCGTCCGGCGGCTCAATCGCGTATGCGATGGCGCGCGCCACAGCGTTGATTCTCCAAAGATAGGCTCATGCCAGTACGCGCGAAACCTTTATTAAGTGCATGTGCTGTTTAGAAAATCTTCACGCCAGCGGGTGCCGGCGACGAACAACCGAACATCTGTTCCAGCCGCACTGAAGCCGGGTAGCAGCCGAGCGAGGGGGCGTGGAACCAGCGGCGCAGGACGACGCCCTCTAAGGTCTTACGGAGTCACCTTGAATCTGAACATCAAGGGGGCTTCAGTATCGCCGGTCGGCTCCGCCCGGATCTGAACTACCGAACCAGGCGTCGAGGGCTCGTTCCTTGCGTCCTGCGGGCGCAAGCCGCCCCAAACTGGCGATTCCAGCGACGACGAGAAATAGGTCCGCAACTGCGAGCAACGCATAAACGCCGATGAGCCACAGCGGGCTGTGCAGACCGGGGCCGAGCGCCGGGGCTCGCCACGACCGCGAACCCAGCACTCAGCAGAGCCCACACAGACGACAGCACGCTTGTAGCGCTGCAGACCCAGCAGGCCTGCGATGAATAGCCTGGGGCTCATCCGAAACATCATGGATCGGCAGCACCAAGCCTAACGCGCTGCGTACTCCAGCCGGCTGGGTGGGTCAAGTGGGGCGTGCTGGGGGGGTCTGCGCGTGAGGGATTGTGGCTTTTGTGTCCGGCACAGGTGGGGCCTCGGTGGGATCCGCCGATGGGCAGCGCCGCCTGGTAGGGCGACCCAGCAGGCGGTCGGCCGGGCTCGCTACTTTTTCCGGTGCCCTATGGGAAGACAGCTTGCGGTCTCAGTGGCTCGGCGAGGGCTGGCTGGGCGGCAGGCACTCGGCGGGGTTGGGCAGTGCGGGGACGATGAGGTCGCTGTCGTCGGAGGCAAAGCGCACGAATAGCCGGCAGCGGATCACTTTGTCGATTTCGGCGGTCGTTCGCGATTCGGGGGCGACATCCCAGACCCGCGCCGTCTGGTCCGCGCTTGCGGTGACGATGCGCTTGCCATCAGGGCTATACGCCGCGGTATGGACGCCCTTCTGATGTCCCTGGAGGATTGCGAGGGGTCGCCCGGAGTCCGCGTCCCAGACTCGCGCGGTATTGTCCGCGCCTGCTGCGGTGACCAGGCCTTCTATCGCTATTTCTCGTCGAGTGAGCACGGCAACGCGGCCCAGCTTCAGGCCAACGAGCCGCAGCGCCTGGCGCTGTACAAGCTGACGGCGGCCCTGGTGCGTGCGTACGCGAACCTGGCCGGTGAGATGACCGAGGCCGGCTACACCGACGGCGAGGCCGCCGCCATCAAGGCCGAGGTCACGTTCTACGAGAACCTGCGCAGCCAGGTGAAGCTGCACAGCGGCGATGCCATCGACCTGAAGCAATACGAGCCGGCCATGCGCCACCTGATCGACACGTACATCCGTGCCGAGGAGAGCGAGAAGGTGTCCGAGTTCGACGACCTGTCGCTGGTGCAGCTAATCGTCGAGCGCGGCGTTCAGGCGGTAAAGGCATTGCCGCAAGCGATCCGCGAAAAAGAGAAGGCCGCCGCAGAGACCATCGAGAACAACGTCCGCAAGCTGATCATCGACGAGTCACCCATCAACCCGAAGTACTACGAAAAGATGTCCGAGCTGCTCGACGCGCTCATCGCGCAGCGCAAGCAGCAAGCGATCGACTACCAAACGTACCTCGAAAAGATCGTCGAGCTGACCCGGCAGGCCAAGGGCGGACCCAGCGCCGGAGGCTACCCAGCCTCGATCAATAAGCCCGCTCTGCGGGCGCTGTACGACAACCTTGACCGCGACGAGGCCACCGCGCTGCGCGTAGACCAAGCGGTGCGGACCAGCATGCAGGACGGCTGGCGCGACAACAAACTGAAGGCCAAGCGCGTGCGGCAGGCCATCGCGGGCGTCCTGGGTGACGACCCCGGCAAGATCGACCGCACGCTGGCGCTCGCCAAAAGCCAGAATGACTACTGAGTCGCACCAGCTTCTTGTCAGCGGCATTCGGGTCTCGGTCGTCCGCAAGCACATCAAGAACCTTCACCTCGGCGTCTATCCCCCAGACGGCCGAGTACGAGTCGCCGTGCCCCTGACCGTCTCGGATGAGGCCGTGCGCATCGCCGTCATCGGCAAGCTGCGCTGGATCCGTCGACAGCAGGCCGCATTTGAAGGCCAGGCACGTCAGTCTAAGCGCGAGCTGCTGGCCGGCGAGAGTCACTACTACTTCGGCCGCCGCTATCGCCTCGCCGTATCGACAACACAGGGCAAGGGCGAAGTCACCATCCGAAACCGCAATACCCTAGAGCTGCGCGGCTCGCCCAGCATGACCACCGAGCAGCGCGAGCGAGTCCTTGCGCACTGGTACCGCGAACGCCTCCGCACACTCGCCGCGCCCCTCATCGAACGGTGGCAAGAAATCCTCGGTGTCTCCGTCGAAGCCTGGGGCATCAAAAAGATGAAGACCAAGTGGGGCTCGTGCAACCCCACCGCCCGCCGCATCTGGCTAAACCTCGAGCTGGCAAAGAAGCCACCCGAGTGCCTCGAATACCTGATCGTCCACGAGCTGATCCACCTGCTGGTCCGCCACCACGACGACCACTTCCACGCGCTCATGGACA
Organism: uncultured Myxococcales bacterium; assembly: GCA_937952145.1. Taxonomy (GTDB): domain Bacteria; phylum Myxococcota_A; class Polyangia; order Palsa-1104; family JAEUJZ01; genus JAEUJZ01. Next base: position 7,177 of record CALFYE010000099.1, on the reverse strand, counting down.
AGCACCTCCCACGCTGGCAAGCGAGCCGGAAGGCACTGAACGCTGCTCCGCTGGCGCATGAGGTTTGGGACTACTGAGGCGGGACCCCACCTTCACCAAAAATGTATGCTTTCCATAAGCGCAACGATCAATACCTCGCTGCGACAAATCGCATTGCGACGCGCGAAACGAGATTAAGTGGAGATCATTGTTCCTGAGTGGGCGACGGGAGGCAACAAAGGGCTGCACCAAGTGCCGTCGAGAATCCAACGACCAGTGGAATCACCCCAAAACCGAGGCCGAGCGCCAGCATTTGCGCGCCGACCATGCCTTCGCAGCACATGGCAATCGCCATCACCACAACGTAAATCCATCGTCGATCGTCGCGTCGCGCGAGGCTTAGGAGGCAAAGCATGGCGAGTCCTCCTGCAATGAGAGTCGCACCAAGGGCATGAAAGAGCGCCAGGAGCAGCGCACGGACTTCGGGCGCCGGACCCTGCGCGCCGACATGCAGGAATTCGCGGTGGAAGGGCTGCAATTCGCTCATTGACAGGTCAAGAAAGCCGCCGGCGACATGCAGAGCCGCACCCACCTGGGCAAGGCGCAATCCACCGCGTTGGAGCCAGGTTCGGCGCTTTTTTGCCGTGGAAACCGTCGAGAACATCCTCGAAGGATACCGGGCGCGCTAGGCTTTGGGTACTCGCACATTAACCACGGTTGATGTGGTCTTCGTCACCCTGGCCGTCGTGCGGTGCGGTGGATCTGCAAGGTGTCCCCAGAGACGTTTAACGGCCGAGCCCGGCCAAAGCACGATCACGAGTCGGTTGTGCCACTTTGTGCTTGGTTGGACTGTCACACGCCGGTGCGCAGGGCTGGCCTTGCTTGCTCCGAGGAACACGGCATCCGGGCACATCGCGCCCACATGCGCTTGTCTCCCGACCTCACACCGTCGGGTGCAACGACGGGCCTTGCGCTTTTTGCGGCTCGCAAGGAGCGCTTGAGCCGGGGCGAACTGGCCGAGATGCTCGGGATCGACTGGCGCCGAGCCTCCTGGATTGAGGTTCGTGACGAAGACTATCGCCGTGAGCGGTGGGCTGACAGAGCGCATCGACTCCTGGCCGAAGCGAATCTGCAACCTGCAGCCCAAGGACAGGCGAACGACTGTAGTGCAGTGGGCACGAATGCTGGGATCTCGAAAGCCCACGTCGCAGATGGCCTCGATAACTTCCTGCAGGAAGCGATTGCCGAGCTGGGGCGAGTGTCGGCCGCGCGACCTCACCTCTCCACCGAGCAAGTCAAAGCGCTGCTGAGCAGTTTCGTTGCTGGCTTGACCCACCGGGCAGCCCGTGTCCTCGGCGACTTGCGCAGCTGATGCCCTACGGCGACTACGACGGTCCAGACAAGCCCGACAAGGGGCAGGAGGGCGGCAGCTGCAATCGCAGGCGCTGCCAGGCACCGGGGGCCATCTGGTACAACCATGGCTCCCGAGCGTGGTACTGCGCCGACTGCCGACGCGACATCGAATTCCTGCCGGACAACAAACGGGACTGGAACCGGGACTTCCTACCTCGCCTCGGGCATCCCCAGTTCGAGACGCGGGAGATGATCGAACATCGGCGCCGCGATCGACCCGGCCCCTAGCTCAGTGCCGACGCTCGGCTTTCCCGATCAAGAGCACCACAGCCATCTTGGAGCGGCATCGCACGATCCCGATGCCGACATAGGCGGCGTCGGGGTCCAGGTAGGCTGCCGCATCGGAGGGGCTCACCTGCCTTACGAGCTGGCGGGGGCTCGTCTTGCGGTCTCTGGTGGCGCCTTGCAGCTCGGAGAGCAATTGCTTCGCTGCCCGCAGCTCCGCTTCGCTCTGCAAGAGCGGCTCGGAGACTAGCTTAGGCAAGGCGGCGAGCCAACGAGCGCTGGATCTGGTTGATCAGGCGACGCCTCGGCCGGCGCTCAGGCCCCTTTGCGCCTTCGGTGGCCTCCGGCAGTCTGCGCCGGTACGCGGCCTGCCGGCATGCATGCGGCTTTGCAGTACACCCGATTACTCGGCGCGGTAGGTGGCAAGTCTCGTGAGCAGATCGGACACTGCACCGGCCTACTGCATCAGATGGGCGGTAGGTAGCGACCACCGCCGTTTGCGACTTACGGAAAGGTCCGGTCAATATCCGTCACGGTCGTTATTGCATTGTCATAACGCCACTGCCGTAACGCGCCGTCCCCTTCCGATGCTCGCGCGCACATCGTAACAAGGGACTCCCCCGTTACGACGCAACTGGTCTATCCATTGGCCCACTACATCGTAATCGCCCTGTCAGACTGACGGCACCTATTGCCGCTTAGCTCACGCGAGACACGCAGGCTGTGGGTGAAGACCTCAGAACAGCGCCCGATTCGTCACCCCGGGGCGAAGGCAAGAACGGACGATGCGAAAGCAAAAACCCAGGACGCGGGTCGCAAGAAGGCCCTTGTTACGGATTTTCCTACTTCGTCGGGAAAACCGCTTGGCGTTATGACACTGGCATAACGCCACCGGCGCCAGCGACGAAACCCAGATAGCTGATGTGTTACGACTTTGTCTTGTAGGCTAGGGCGCATGGGACATTCTTGGGAAGCGATGAGCGCATCCGACACAGGCTTACAGCCCGAAGATCAATTTGATACTGAGGTTGCCGAACCCGGCCCGACATCCGCGCCAGCTGCCCAAGCGGAGCACGCACCCGCCAAGGCGCCTGGCTTGCAAAGCACAGCTACCCAACCAGGGGTCGGAGCGTCTGTCGGGTCTGCCGGACCCGCTTTGCCGGTTGGCGCCACCCTCTCGCCTTCCGCCGACTTCCCGGGGGCTCCGGTTATACGGCGGACCTGGCTCCGCCGATTTCTCGACGGGGCGAGGAGGGCTTCTCCAGTTGCTCGACGTGTCCTTGTCACCGTGCTGTCGCTATCACCCCGCCCACGTGTCCCGCCGCATCGTCCAGACTTTCGACGGTCCATGCTGCCTTCGCCCTTCGAATGCGGGCTCGGCCCTGGGTTCTTCAAACTTTCGAGGCCACCTCTGCGTTCACTCTCGTTACGGCTCGGTGACTCGCTCACCCTCCTTGCGAGGGCTTTACCGATGGGCTTCAAAGCCTTGATTTCTCTCCTCTCTGCCATCTCGCTACAGGGTCTCTGGATCTTTCCCTGGCGGGCCTGGCTCTCGGCTCCCGCTGAACACGCCAGCCTCGGCTGGACGCATATTCGAACGTTTGTTCCGACTATGAGTTCCAGATCGTGCAGCTATGAGCTGACGATGCGTACCGTCTGCGCGCTCGCGTCCGCTGCAACGCGCGTCCGCGCTGGCGAAGTCTTGGCCAGGTATAGGATGGCCGACGGTTCATGATGAAGAAGAAGTCGCGCAAACAGTCCCCACGGAAGCCCGGCTCGAAGAATGCGGTCACGAAGACAGGCGCCTCGAGTTCGACGTCGAGGTCGAAGTCGAAGGCAAAGTCGAACGCAAAGTCGAACGCAAAGTCGAACGCAAAGTCGAACGCAAAGTCGACGTCGACGCGGAAGACGCCGACAAAGGCTTCCACGTCGAGAGCCGTCAGCGAGGCAACCACGGTCGCATCGCCTTCGCCGTACACCTACGAGCGCGTTGCGGCGTCGCTGTCCGTTGCCGACCTCACGCCGCTTCGTCGCACACAGCTCGCGATCGCGATCGAGCTTGGCGTCGGTCGCCGAACATCACCGGATCGACTACCGGCGCAGTACTTCGAGTTGTCTGACTACACCGCCGTGTGGCACGTGCTCGACAAAGGGAACCATCGCTTCGACTACGTGCTGAACACGCTGTTCTTCGCGGGCACCGACGAGCCGGTCGGGATTGAGTGGATCCAGGGCGGGTTCGAGGCTACCGGCCGTGATGCCAAGCGCGGCCTGGACCTCGACCTTCCGCGGCTGGCGTGGGAGCTCCAGCGGGCGTTTCCCGGACGCAAGCTGGACCCGGACCCCATGCCCCCTGACTCCACGCGATTCAGACCCGCTGGACCCGGGCTCCGGGATCTGGAGTGGCCGACGGACACCACGTTCGTTTGAGTCGCAGCTTCTTCGCGGCCGACTCATAGTCGGAACAAACGTTCGAATGTGCGTCCAGCCAAGGCTGGCGTGTTCAGCGGGAGCCGCAAGGCAGGCCCGCCAGGGAAAGATCCAGAGACCCTGTAGCAAGACCCGCCGAGAGCGAGCCCGCGACCACGCCGCAAAACGCTGTGCCCGCACCGCCCATGTGATTCAGCCCCGATAAAGCACATCCCCGCGCGCTCGCTCCTCGCTGCGGAAAGGGGGCTCTTCTTCACATCTTGTCGAAGCTGAAAACCGCTGGAAACGAGTGCGTGTCTTCCGACCAAAGGCTCGTACTCGTCGGGCCGCGACTCGTAAGCTCGCCCAGGCCGCCGGGGGCAACTGGATCGCTGTTCGTTAGGAAAGAGGACGAGTCGCGCGAAGCCTGCTTATTGCTCCTGCTGAGGAGGGTCCGGTAGCCGCCCGCTCCCGTGATCTTCGAGCGGCTCGTCGTACCACTCCTTGTGCGAGGCCGCGCCCCTGTACACGGCAAACCCAGCGAACGCCACGATGCTCGACAAGATCAACAGACCCATGTGAATTGAAGAACCCCATCCAGGCTCGGACAATGCTCGCCATGCCGGGACGTCCCTGTAGGCGACGGTCATTCCGCGGGTAATGCCTGCCCAGTCGGTATATTCGAGCTTGCGCAGGATGTGCGGCTCTCCGGGGGCGTGCGCCTTCAGAATTACCTCGTAGTAATGCTTGATAGTGCGCTTGGTGCCTCCCCTCGAGTAGCTGCGCCTGTCTACCACAGAAGCGCTCGTGTCGTTTCCGAGAAACAGGCTCCCCAGGTAAGACCCGCAAAGTAAGCTGACGAGACTGGTCACGAGCGCCAGGGTTACGGCTGCAGAACCGAAGACCTTGGCGTGCTTTCTGTACCGTTCTCCCAGCTTCTCGGCAGAGATATGCATTCGCTCCCCGCTGATGGGTCGCATCACCCACCCTTGGGCACTGCCGCGATAAAGCGCTGCCTCCCGAAATTCGGGGTCATGGCCGCGATCGAGCTTCCCCTCCACAACCACCTCTTCGTTTGGTGAGAGGGCAGCAAGTCGCGTTCGTTTGGTCTTTTCGGTCCAGATCATTTGGTCGGGATCATCGACCAATAGAACATCGGCACCCGGCTCGACGCGCACTCGCTCTTTTTTGTTGGTCCTCACATAAAAAGGGGCTACCTGCGTCTTGCGCTCAATCTCCTTCCATTCGTGGCTCCATTTGTTCCCTTTTTCCCTCTCGGTTCCGTGCTGCTCGACGTGCACAGAGACGGCCGAATCGCACCCCTCGGCGAGCTCGACGCGACCGTGTACAAACCGCATTCCTGGCGCGAGGACCGCATGCTCGTCGTAGGCCTTGTCGGCTTCGACGCCTCTACGCAAGAGCGCCGACCGGTGACGCAAGGCCCGGATGAAGAGGAGCCCCAACATCCCCAGAAGAAACCAGACCCACACATGCGACATGGGAGGCTCGATGTGAGTGGCGGAGTGGAAGTTGGCTACTATCGCCCCGGGGGTAGAGCCGAGCACCAAGGGCACTTCTGAAGGCGTGGAGCCGTTCGGGCTCATTGGAACAATCTACTCGCAAATTCGGCGCGCGATCCGCGCCCGTGGGCGGAATCGAGACCAATCGACTCGGGGATTGCCTTTCTGTTCGCGCTGCGCCCCCCGGCCTAAACGAACCTTGCCCGATTCAAGGACCATTTATTCCTTGAGCAAATAGCTGAACGACGCTGCGACGGAGAGGCTCACTGGGAGCAAGCCCGCACCCGCGCCAAGGCTCGCGCCCACGCCGAGAAACTTCGTCATGTCGCCGGCGAACACGAAGCTGATTCCTCCGACCGCGATCTCGCCCCCGCCCCCACCGATCTCCCAGTTCCAGCCATCGAGCGTGTCGATGTCTCCCTTGAAGTCCTGCAGGGTCGACCTGGGATAGAAGTGTACCGCGATCCCCGCTGCGGCCGAGACGTCCGAGGCAATCTGCGGGCCGAACGACGCCACCACGATGTTCTTGCCCTTGTAATCCGTCACCACGGAGATGCTCACGCTCACGCCGAGCACCGCTGCTGCGTTGCCGCTGTGTGAGTAGCTCACGTAGAGGTGCGGTGATTCGTCGCCGCTGGCCGACCCGAGGAAATTGTCCAAGGGTTTGAGGGCGAGTGCCGAAAGCTTGTTCTGCAGATCGCCAGGATTGTCACAGAGGTTCGCGGCGGTGAAGAGGTTCTTGAAGTCCGCGAGCTTGCTATTCAGGAACGGCTTGAGCCGAGCCGCTTCATTAACGAAAGGCTTCCACGCGCTCTCGGGGAGCGCCTTGCTTGACGCGCGCAGCCTGGTCTTCACTTGTTCCCCGGCGTTGGGCGCGGCCAGAGCAATGGACTTGACCAGGACCTGCAACTCGGGCGACGAGCGCCCTTGAAGGGCGTCCGCGGCGAGTCGACAGATCTGTTTCCGAAACAGGCTGAGCGCCTCCTCCAAGATCTGGAGCCCCACCCTGATCGCCTCGTCCCTCGCCTTGTTGTACGCGGCTTCCGCGTTCGCAAGCGCCGCCTTGAGGACTGACCCAGTCGACGGATCGAACCAACTGACAGTCTCGCACACTTCCCCAGCCCATAAGTCAACGCACACCTTCTTCGATTTCCACGTCCCGAGCTGCCCGAGTACGGTGGCGAGGGAATTCAATTGTTTGAGCACGTTGTTCATCTCGGAGAGGGCTTTCGTGGTCGCGGCGTCGGCGTTGGCCTGACGCTGCGCGACCTCCGGGCGGCTCTTGTAGGCCGCGATGAACGCATCCTTCGGCTTCAGTGTGACCCGGGCCGACGGCGGCGGTTCCACTTCTTCCCCTGGCTTGTCCGAGATTCTAAAGAGCGCGCGATTGTAGTAGTTGGCGTCGGCACCCACCATGTTGGGACTGGCGAAGCCCGAGGAGGCCAACCAGCCGCCCTCCGCGCCGCGATTGCGATTGACGGGCGGGCCGTCGGAGAACAGGTAGCGCTTGGTCTCGACGTTCTCGAGGATATAGTCGAAGCCGCTCTTGCGCAGGATCCACAATGCCCGGTTGTAGTAGTTGGCGTCGGTACCGAGTACCCTGGGGCTAGCGAAGCCAGACGAGGCCAGCC
>CALFYE010000098.1 GCA_937952145.1 uncultured Myxococcales bacterium | reverse complement strand
CTGGAAGAGCTGATTCGCCGTCAGGCTCAGCGACGCAGAATGGGTGCGGCGGCGGGTGGAGAGCACCGCCTGTGCACCAGGGCTTGCGGTGTTGAAAGCGGCCACCTTGTCTCAGGGTAGCGAGGTGCGCGCGACCCACCCACCGGGCAGGTCCAGACCGGCGCCCGCTGCGCATCTGGCACAGCCAAAACTGCGATAACTCGATCGCAAAGGAGCGGCATGTCGCAGTTCGATACGCGCAGCAAGCCCGCCGATTCCCAGACCGGCACCGTGCCGGGAACGTCGGTACCCCGCATCGAGATCGATCCCTCGGTGTTCACCTGGGGCGGAGACGGAGTCGCCGGCTCGACGGGGGGGAAGGCCGGGGCAGGGGGCGAGAACGTCTTTAGCCGCAGCTATGGCGACGATGCCAAGCCCGCTGCCGACAAAGCGCAGCCGGCGACCCCTGGCAAAGATCAGCCGACGCCCGACAAGACGGCCAAGGATCTCAAGGCGGGATATGTCAACAACCCGCGCGCCGTGCGCAGCTTAGAGGCGCTTACCGGGGACAGCGCCTATAAGAGCCTCAGCGACGAGAAAAAGAGCGAGCTCTTGGGCCAGTTCAAGTCGGCGCCGAACGACGCGACAACCAACTTCCTCAAGGGCCTGGCCGAGTACGAGAAGGCCAAGGCCGAGGACAAGAGCGGCGATCCGGCAAAAGAAGCCGAGCGACTGGCCAAGCTGCAGGACGCCAAGACGCCCGATTCCGGCACGTTTAGCGTCGGTGGCCAGAACTACACGATCCGCGAAGGCAAGCTGGTGGATGCCAAGGGAACGGACGCCGGGACCATCGACAACCTGGGCAACTACCAGATGACCGGCGACAAGACGGCGTCGAACTACTACAACACCCTCGGCGCGCGCGTGAAGCTGCAGGAGGGCGAGGGCAAGGCGCAAAAGACGCTCTTGGATCTGCACGCCGTCGATCCCGCGGGGCAGCTCAGCGGGTCGGGCATGAACGACACCTTCACCAGCAAGGCCTTCGATACGCTGCGCGCTGTGCGTCGCGAAGGCATGGACATGGGCGCCGCCCCGCAGGGCGCCTACCGCAGCTTCGAGGAACAGGATCGACTCTTCGCCAAGGGCCGCACCGCCCCCGGCAAGAAAGTGACCGGCGCGCGGGGCGGCGAGTCCTGGCACAACTACGGCGTCGCGGCCGACCTCGCGTTCTACAACGAGGGCGGCAACATCACCTGGCCCGAGACCGGCGACTACGCGCGCCTATGGACGCGCTACGGCGAGCTAGCCAAGCAGCAGGGCCTGCGCTGGGGTGGGGACTGGACGGGCCTGGTCGATCGCCCGCACATCGAGTACCACCCGGGCTATGGCGATGGACAATCCCGCCAGCTCATCGATGCGCACCGCCGCGGCGGCAATGAGGCCGCCTGGGACATGATGGGCATCGGCGAGCTTCCTAATGGCGCGGGGGCTCCCGCCGGACCACCTCGGCCTGGCGCTCCCGCCCGCCCCACCGCTCCCGCCCGGCCGGGCCAACCGCCGCGTCGTCAGTAGGCCAGCTCTAGGATCGTGAATGGCGCTATCGAGCTGGATATTCGTCACCCTGGGTGTCTTTCTTGCTGGAACCGTGGCGTATCTGTCTCTGACTCCGGCCGTTGCCGGCGGAGCGCGTCCCGAGCCAGCAAAGGTCGGCGCCGCGTTGGCCACCCTGGCGCCGCCGGGCAGTGATCTACAGACGCTGAGCGTGAGCTATTCCGACATGCACGGCCTGCACGGTGGCCTGAGCCTGAAGATCTCTGGTGATGGTCGCATCAGCCAGCAGGCCGTGCGTACGCCGGTGGGCGAACCGAAAGCAGCGGTCGCCCCCGCTGATCTACGACGCCTGATTGCATTGCTTATCGAGCTTGCCGCGTGGGAGCAGCGCGTGCCCGATGCCCGGCCGGTTCCCGACGAGAGCCGCGCCCACGTGCGTATCGAGATCGCCGGGCACTACTCGGTGATCTGGGAGCGCTACAACGACCTGCGTCGTGGTCAGCGCATCGTGCGCATCCGCGATCTGATGAGCGAGATCGCCTGGCAGCCACGCCCCTGACGACTCGCGCGCCGGCCGTAGAAGCGGGCGAACGCGCGGATTCAGAAACGCACGCGCTCCATCTCGCGGTCGAGGTAGTCGGGGGCGAGGTGGGCGTAGATCATCGTCATCGTCAAGCTCGCGTGGCCGAGGATCTTCGACAGCGACAGCAGGCTGCCGCCGGCCATCACGTAGTGCGAAGCGAAGGTATGGCGCAGCATGTGCCAGCACCGGCCGACCACCTGACAGCCCGCCGCCTGCAGCAAGTCGGGCAGCCCATGCGTCTTGCCTGTCGACATCGACATATGCCAGCGGCCGCGATCGCAGACTGGAATCAAAAGCCCGCGCGCAGTCTTTGGGCAGTCTCGCTTCCAGGCCACAAGGACATCGAGCAGCACCGACGGAATCTTCAGATGGCGAGCCCGCCCGTTCTTCGGCGTGGTCCCATAGCTGTGCGCGATCGTCAAGCGCCCGCTGTCGAGGTTTATGTCCTGCCAGCGCAGGCCAAAGATCTCGCCTTTGCGCATGCCGGTGTAAAGCCCCAGCAGCAGCGCCACTTGCCGCGATCGCCACACCACAGCAGCCATCCCGGACGCGCTCTGCACCCGCCCCTCAGCCGCCGCGACCAGGCGACGCACCTCATCGGCCCCCAGAAAATCCACCGCCGGGCTGGGCGACGGGGGGCGCTCGACGCCGTGCGCGGGATTCTTCTCTAGCAGCCCCTGCCGCACGGCCCAGGAGAAGACCGCCATCAGCGCGGTCAGGCTGGTGCGCGTGGTTCCCGCTGGATGGCGACGCGACAGCCCATCGCGGGCCCTGATGACGTGAGCGCGGCTTAGCTCAGCCAGTCGAACCTCGCCGATGTGGGGCAGCATGCGCCGCAGTCGCGAGGCCGCGGTCCGTCGGTACGCCGCCAGGTCTTTGAGCCGCGGGCTGGCGTAATCGGTGAGGAACCGCTCGCACAGCGCCGCCACCGTGAGGCCGGCGTGGGGGTCAGGCTCAATGAGGCCGGTCAGGCCACGCGCTACCCGCGCTTCGATCTCCAGCAGCATGCGCTTGGCCAGGGCATAGGTCGGCTGATGCGAGGCCAGCTGCCGGCGCTTGCCCCCCTCCTTCCAGCGGATGTACCAGCCCAGCTCGCGGCCCCCCTTGCGCTTGCGGATGATGTCGCCCATCAGAACGCCTGTCCCCCGGGCGATCGTATCACGCAGGCCAGCCCCACCGTGCCCCGCCCGTGCACCACCCGCACGATGTAGGTTCCCGTCGAGGATCGCGGTGACGCGGTGCAGCAAGCGCGGCTCGAAGGCGAGCAAGTCTGCAGAATCGCTGACCTTTTTGGCCAAGCCTCGCTGGCCCTGGAAGAGCTGATTCGCCGTCAGGCTCAGCGACGCAGAATGGGTGCGGCGGCGG
>CALFYE010000097.1 GCA_937952145.1 uncultured Myxococcales bacterium | reverse complement strand
GACAGTGTGATATGAGCCTAGCTTATGGTCGATAGGTCGAAGCTGGAAGTTGGTCTGGGGCGACAGCTGTTGCCGCTCGCCCACCTCGACGAGAAGCTCCGCGAGCATCGGCTGGATGAACACCTGCGTGGGGTTGCGGAGCGAGCGCGGGAATTCGCGCGGGTGTTGGCTGCGGCCGAGCTGGCCTATCAGGTCGGTCTCTGGCACGACCTGGGCAAGTACTCGGGGACCTTTCAGCGGATCATTCGCGAGGAGAATGGACTCGCCGCGCACATCGAAGGCTTCACTGATGGCGAGCGGGATCACTCGACGGCGGGGGCGATTCACTGTGTCGAGCGGCTGGGCAAGGTGGGCCCGTTGGCGGCATTTGCGATTGCCGGGCATCACGCCGGGCTGGCCGATCAAGGGGATCTGCTGCATCGCTTGGCACCCCACAACCAAGCCAAGCGAGCGCTCTACCGCGATGTGTTGGAGCGCGCCGACCCGACCCTCCGCGACGAAGTGCGCCCCGTCGAGGCGCCGCCGCAGACGAGCGGTGGCTCAGGACCCAACCGGCGCCTGATCGAGCTGTGGACGCGCATGGTGTTCTCGGCGCTATGCGATGCCGACTTCCTCGATACCGAGGCATTTTTTGACCCAGAGCGAGGCGCCCAGCGCGGCTGTGATGTGTCGCTGTCTGCCCTGGCGCAGTGTCTGGATGACCACATGCAGGCAGTCGAACGCGGCTCGCGTGTCAGCGAAGTGAATCGAGTTCGAGCCGAAGTCCGGGCGGCCTGCGTGCAGCAAGCAACCGGGCCACGTGGTGTGTTCAGCCTCACGGTTCCGACGGGTGGCGGCAAGACCCTCGCCGGCTTGAGCTTCGCCCTGCATCACGCGCTGGCCCACCAGCAGCGCCGCGTGATTGTTGCCATCCCCTACACCTCGATCATCGAGCAGACGGCGGGTGTGTATCGCCGCGTGTTTGCGCCGCTTGGCGATGGCGTGCTGCTGGAACACCACAGCAACCTCGACCCCAGTCGCGAGACGCCGAAGAACCGCATTTCCAGCGAGAACTGGGATGCCCCGCTGGTGGTGACCACGACGGTGCAGCTCTTCGAGAGTCTGTTTGCCAACCGGCCGGGGGCGTGTCGCAAGCTGCACCGCATCGCGGGCAGTGTCCTGGTTTTGGACGAAGCACAGACGCTGCCGCCGGCGCTGCTGGTGCCCATCCTCGATGTCCTCAAGATGCTGATCCAGCACTTCGGTGTCAGCGTGGTGTTCGCGACGGCAACGCAGCCAGCGTTTCATGAAGCAAGTCTGCCGCTCGTCGGCGGGGAAGCCCTGGGCTTTGCTGTGGTGCGCGAGATCGTGCCCGCGGAGCTGCGCGCGTTTGAGCGCTTGCGTCGTGTCTACGTCTGCTGGCCCGAGACGCTGCAGCCGACGAGCTGGCCGGCCCTGGCGGAACATCTGGCCGCTGAGCCCGATGTCTTGGCCATCGTCCATCGTCGAAATGACGCCAAGGAGCTGTGCCACGAAATCGACGCGCGGACACGGGAGGCGAGCACGCTGCATCTGTCAGCGCTGATGTGTGCTGAGCATCGCAGCCAGGTCTTGGCACAGATCAAAGCCCGCAAGCAGGCCAAGCAGCCGGTGCGCTTGGTGGCAACGCAGCTTGTCGAAGCGGGGGTCGATCTCGACTTCGCGGTGGTGTATCGCGCACTCGGCGGTCTGGACTCGCTGGCCCAGGCCGCAGGGCGCTGCAATCGCGAGGGGACACTGCCGAACCTGGGACAGCTGCGCGTCTTTGTCGCGCCGACTCCCCCGCCCAAGGGTGTGCCGGTGACTGCGCTCTCGATTACCCAGGGGATGCTGCGGGGCGGACCGATCGATCTCGATGCGCGATCGACGTTCCGTATGTTTTTTCAGCGCCTGTATGAAACCGTGCCATCGCTCGATAGGAATGAGATCCAGGATCTTCGTGAGCGGCTTCAGTTTCAATCCGTCGCCGAGGGGTTCAAGCTCATCGAGGACGGCTGGTCTGCACCGTTGGTGGTGCCCTATGTCGCGCCGGGCGAAAGGGATGAAGAGGGCGAGGTTCCGAAGCTCCTCTCTGCCCTGCGCGCTGCGGGTCCTTCGCGCGATCGTCTGCGTGCGCTGCAGCGATACACCGTGACCGTTCCCGCGCGTGCTCGTGATGCCTGGCTGGCGGCCGGCTTCGTCGAGTGGGTGGCCGATACCGTTGTCGCGCTGAAGTGGGAGTACCGCGTGGCCTACGATCCGCGCTTTGGTCTGTGCGCCGATCGAGTGGGGTTTGCCGCTCCAGAGTCCTTTTTCGCCTAGCGCCTGCCCCGTGCGCTAGATGCTCGCAGTCCCAATTAGGAGGCGTTATGAGCGATCGTCAAAGCCAGCGATTTCAGATCCGTGTGCGAGGGCCGCTGGCCTGTTTTACCCGCCCCGAGATGAAGGTCGAGCGCGTCAGCTATGAGGTCATGACGCCGTCCGCGGCCCGCGGCGTGCTGGAAGCGATCTTGTGGAAGCCGGCCATCCGTTATCGCATCCACGCGATCGCGGTCCTGGGCGAGATCCGCTGGATCAGCTTTCGCCGCAACGAGGTATCTAGCCGCATGTCTGGGCGGCGGCGTGACTACTGTGCCGATGAAGACCGTGCCCAGCGGCACACCGTCGCTCTGCGCGATGTCGACTACGTCATTACCGCCTCGTTCTTCCTGACTCCACAGGCGGGACCCGATGACAACGTCCGCAAGTTTGAAGAGATGTTCCTACGTCGTTTGGAAAAGGGGCAGCACTTCCACCAGCCGTATCTTGGCTGCCGTGAATTCGCCGCCGATGTCGGGCCGGCCGACGGTGCTCCGCCCCCAATCCAGCTCGGTGCCGACCGACCGCTGGGCCTGATGATCTTCGACTTCGATTACCGCGGCGACGGCACCCGCCCTCTGTTCTTTGAAGCCCGCTTGCGCGATGGCGTGCTGCAGGTTCCGTCGTTTGAAGAGGTCATCAGCCAGACTTCGGCCGTCGAGGTGTCGCCATGATGCTGCGAGCCCTCTACGACTTGGCCCAGCGGCAGGGGCTGGTCGAAGATCCCAACTATCAGTTAGTCGCGGTTGATGTCGTTGTTCGGATCAACGAAGACGGACACTTGCTCAGCATTGAGCCGTCGGGAGAACGCCCAGGCCGAGGCAAGGCCATCCTGGTACCCCGCATTCCGGAGAGAGCTGGGAAGGTTGTCCGGCCCGGATTTCTTGTCGATAAGTCTGCCTATGCATTCGGCGTTGAACCGGAGGGGAAAAAGGACGATTTCGCCCTGCGGTGCTCTGCTGGATTCCACGGACTTGTGGATGCAGCCGCCGCAGCAACAAAGGACACAGGGCTGCTCGCGTTGGCTCGATTTCTCGCAGCATTGCCCGCCCAGAAAGCATCGGTGCTGGGGACGTATCCCTTTGGCCAAGACGGAACCTGGACAGGTAGCGAGTATGTTGCATTTCGTCTGGACTCCACCGGCGAACTGATTCATGACCGACCGACCGTCAGATCCTACTGGGCGAGCCAGCGTGCTGAGGAGACCGCATCTGGGCCACGCGCCATGTGCCTGGTCACATCACGCATGGCAGTGCCTGAGAGGCTGCACTCGAAGATCAAGCGACTTCCGAATGCGCAGACAGGGGGAGCGTCCTTGGTTTCTTTCAACGACCCCGCCTTCGAATCGCAGGGTCTTAGCCAAGGCGATAACGCACCAATCTGTCGCGAGGCAGTCGCTGGCTATGTCACCGCGCTGAACTGGCTGCTTGAACGGACTCCGACGCGACGGCATCGCTATGGTGTGCCGATTGGCGATGATGCCGTCCTGGTGTTCTGGACGTGCAAGGAGAGCAACGTCACCGACTGGCTGACCGCCCTCCTACCAGACGGACCGGACGTCAAAAGTGAACAGCATGCGATGTCCCGTGTGGTGGAAGAGGTCGGTGCGGCGATCAGCAAGGGACGATCGCCAGAGGATGACAATCCGTTCTATGCCGTGACGCTGTCGGGGCACGCGCGGGTCATTGTCCGCGACTGGTTCGAGACCACAGCGGCACAGGTGCGACACAACCTGCAGCAGTTCATCGCCGATCTGCGCATCGGCAGCCGTCCGCTCGATCTGCCGCTGCCGCTTCTGCTTGCATCGCTGGATACCAAGGCCGGCAAGCCGCCCGCGGATCTGATGCGGCACCTCCTGCGCTCAGCGTTTCGTGGCGATCCTCTGCCACGTCAGCTGCTCTTGGCTGCGCTCGCGCGGCTCCGCCTGCCGGCCGAAAAGAACGAGTCCTTACTCCTGTATCGCCGCTGCGCGCTGATCAAAGTCGCGCTGCTGCGCTCACCCCTCACGTCCAAATGGGAGGTCACTGTGTCGCTTGATGAATCGAATCGCTCGGTTCCCTATCTCTTGGGTCGCTTGTTTGCCGTGTTGGAACAGCTGCAGGAAGCCGCGCTGGGCTCGGCACTGAATACGACGATCCGCGATCGCTACTTTGGCGCCGCCTCAACGACGCCCGGACTGGTGTTTCCGCGCCTGCTCAAGCTGTCGGTGCACCACGCGGCCAAGGCCGAGGGGCTGGGCAAGCTGCTGGAGCGCAGCAAAGCAAGCATCGTCGCTGCACTTCCGGCGACCCCGCTGCCGCGGCTGTTTACGCCCGAGGAACAGGGCATGTTCGCGATTGGCTACTACCACCAGCGCGACAAGCGCTTCGAAAAGCGCGCCGAGTCCGTCGCAGAGTCTGCGGCCAGCGCCTAAGTTCCTATGCCCCCAATCCACCCCAGATCTACAAACAGGAGATTCCTATGTCTGACCTACAGAACCGCTACGACTTCGTGCTGCTGTTTGATGTCAAAGATGGCAATCCCAATGGCGATCCCGATGCGGGAAACATGCCCCGCGTCGATCCCGAGACAGGTCACGGCCTGGTCACAGACGTCTGTCTGAAGCGCAAGCTGCGCAACTATGTCCTTTTGGCCAAGCAAGGGTCCGAAGGGTTTGACATCTATGTGAAGGAAAAGGCGGTACTCAGCGCGGTGCAGGGGCAAGCGTATGCCGCGCTAAACCTGGAAGCGCCGGCGGCTGAGGAAGACAGCGAGGGGAGTGACACCGAAGCCGGCGAAGATGCCGAGGGCAAGAAGGGAAAGAAGGGCGGCAAAGACGGGAAGAAGGAACCCAAGAAGGGCAGCGGCAAGAGGTCGGGCGAGGCGGTCGAGAAGGCCCGTGACTGGATGTGTCGCCACTTCTTCGACGTGCGCGCATTTGGCGCCGTCATGTCGCTAAAAGAGAACAACTGCGGTCAGGTGCGCGGGCCGGTGCAGCTTACGTTTGCGCGCTCGGCCGAGCCGGTGATGGCGATGGAGCACGCCGTGACCCGCGTTGCCGTGGCCACCCAAGCGGAAGCCGACAAGCAGGGCGGCGACAACCGCACCATGGGTCGCAAGAGCACGATCCCGTACGGTCTGTATCGCGCGCAAGGCTTTGTATCCCCGCTGCTGGCGAAGCAGACCGGCTTCAGTCAGTCGGATATCGAGTTCCTATTTGAAGCCATCACGCAGATGTTCGAGCACGACCGCAGCGCATCGCGTGGCTTGATGGCGCTGCGCAAGCTGATTGTGTTTAAGCACGACAGCGCACTTGGGAATGCGCCCGCTCATCGTCTGTTCGAGCTGGTGCGCGTCGAGCCCACGCACGGCGAGCGTCCGGCGCGGGACTTTGCTGACTACACCGTGACGGTCGGAGCGCCTCCTTCCGGTGTGCAGGTACACGAGCTTGTCGCTTGAGCGGATGGTGACGGGACCGAGTGGTCCGTCGCTGAGTGAGTCTGATGCCTACCTGCCTCTGTCCGGCCTGCAGCATGTCGTGTTCTGCGAGAGGCAGGCGGCACTGATCCACATCGAGCGCGTGTGGCAGGAAAACCTGGCCACGGTGCAAGGACAGATCGTGCATCAGCGCGTCGATCAGCCCGGTCGCGACCACCGTCGCGGCCTGCGGGTTGCGCGGGCCGTGCCGCTGGTCTCGCACCGGCTGCGGGTCACCGGCATCGCCGACACGGTCGAGTTTCGCAAAGAGCCCGGCGGGGGCGAGACACCATGCCCCGTCGAGTTCAAGCGCGGCCCGGCCCGGCCACGGCTCGCGGATCAGGTTCAGCTCTGCGCGCAGGCCCTGTGTCTGGAAGAACAGCACGCTCGGCCGGTGCTTCAGGGGGCGCTGTTCTACGACGCCAGTCATCGCCGCGTACCGATCGAGTTCACGACCGAGCTACGGGCGGCAACGCTGCAAGCAGCGCAGCGATTTCATACTTTGGTGGCGCAAAAAAGAGTGCCGCGCGCCAGCCCGGCTCCGCACTGTCGGGCTTGTTCGCTAGAGCCTCTGTGTCTGCCCCTGTTGAGTGCTCATCCCGAGCGCACGACGGCCTACATCGCGCGGCTGTTCGCGGATCTTGGGGAGGACGCGATTCCTAAGACTACAGACTCCGAAGACCCCGAAGTTCGGCGAGCTCGCTGATGTCAACCCTACTCAATACGTTGTATGTCACGACGGAAGGTGCGCAGCTCTACAAGGATCACGAGACGGCGCTGGTCAAGGTGAACGGTGAGAAGAAGCTGCAAGTACCGCTCTTGCACTTGGCCAGCATCGTCTGTATGGGACCGATCTATGTATCGCCAGAGCTCATGGCGGCCTGCACGGAAGCCGGGATCCACATCGCTTTTTTTTCACCGACCGGACGCTTCCTGGCCCGCGTCGAAGGTCTACCGGGGGGCAATGTGCTGCTGCGGCGGCAGCAGCTTCGCTGCGCCGATGATCCGCAGGCGACGCTGCGCATCGCGCGCTCGATGGTGCTTGGAAAGATCAGCGGTGCGCGCCAGTTTCTGCTGCACGCACGTCGCGATGCTCAGGATGACCGCAAGGAGGCGCTAGAGTTCGCCGCCAGTCGGCTGTCGGTTCATGCGCGGCAGCTTGTCGAAGCGGCCGACCTGGATGCTCTGCGCGGGCTGGAGGGAATTGCCGCCAAAGACTACTTCTCGGTGTTTAACCTGCTGATTAAGTGCGGCGATGACGCGATGCAGTTTCAAGGTCGCAGCCGAAGGCCGCCGCGCGATCCCGTCAACGCGCTGCTGTCGTTTGGCTATGCACTCCTTATGCAGGACTGCGCAGGGGCGCTCGCGGGAATTGGGCTCGACCCCGCAATCGGTTTTCTGCACGAGGAGCGCCCCGGCCGCCTGGCGCTGGCCCTGGACCTGATGGAAGAGCTGCGCTGCCCCGTCGTCGATCGCCTGGTCTTGGCGCTCATCAACCGCAGCCAGCTGGGCTCGGCGGATTTCGAGAAGGACGAAGGCGGTGGCTTCCGTCTGCAAGACGACGCACGCAAGCGCTTCCTAGTGGCGTACCAAGAGAACAAGCGCTCCGACGTCCTGCATCCCTTTTTGGATCAGCGCATTGCCTGGGGACGCGTACCGCAAGTGCAGGCGCAGCTCTTGGCAAGAACGCTGCGCGGTGACCTGGATGATTACCCACCGTTCGCCTTCCGCTAGCTGCTGCGATGGGAAGGCTACCGCTGACAACGCAAGAGTCGAGAAAGGGAACCGTGCATGCGGGTACTGGTCTGCTACGACGTCGCCAACAACGATCGCGCCGGCCAGCGCCGCCTTCGCAAGATCGCGGAGGCCTGTCGCGACCACGGAGTGCGCGTGCAGTTCTCGCTGTTTGAATGCCAGCTCGCCGATACCGAGTGGCTGCTCCTGCGCACCCGCCTGCTTGACCTGTACAAGGAATCGCAAGACAGCCTGCGCTTCTACTTCCTTAGCGAGGACTGTGTACGCAAAACCGAGCATCACGGAGTCCGCACCCCCCTCGATGTCTCCGAGCCGATGGTGATATGAAGCCCCATGCGCCAACGCTTCCATGCCCGGCCGCTGCGCGAACCTACGCCGATGCTCCCCTCCCTCACAGGTTCGCGTCCGCAGCGCCCACCGTCGCCAAAACCAGGCGAACAGCCCAAGATCCCCCCAGCCACCAAGGCACCCCTCCCCAGGTTCGCGCCATCCCCCTTGCACTCCCACGAGCAATTTTGTACCCAATGCAGGTAGCGTCGCTCCTCTCTTAGGAGGGGAGCGTGGGTTGAAACAACGTCTCCAGCGTCGCGATCGGGCCCGGCAACGTCGCTCCTCTCTTAGGAGGGGAGCGTGGGTTGAAACGCAGACCCATGTGGAGCGCAAGCAGCACCCCAAGCGGTCGCTCCTCTCTTAGGAGGGGAGCGTGGGTTGAAACAAGAGCCTGTTGCTTGACGCGCTCTAACTCGGTTTGTCGCTCCTCTCTTAGGAGGGGAGCGTGGGTTGAAACATTGATCTCGGCATGACTCTGGG
>CALFYE010000096.1 GCA_937952145.1 uncultured Myxococcales bacterium | reverse complement strand
CCGCACGACGACAGGCAGCCTCGCGGTCGTGGACCCCATCGCGCACCAGCACAAGCAGCCGCTCTCGCGATGCGCGCCGAAGGGGGAGCACCCCGTTTCGCTCTGCATGACCCAAGGCGGCGAGGTCGGGGCGGTCCTTGTCTCCTTCGCGCAAGGTATGGTCGCCTCCGTCGAGCGAGCCACCTGGGTCTGGCCGTTCGCTGACTCCGTGCGCTACGGGGTCGAGTCTGGACTTGTGGCTCTCTTCGACTACAACGAGGTGAACGAACTCGACCCGATTCGCACAGAGCGTCTGTCGTTGCTCGCATCGCTGGCGTCGGACGTTTCTGGGGCGCTTGTCTCCCTACCGCGCGTCCGAAAGTGGAATGCCGTCGTCTGTCGCCCGGCCCCCGATGGCAATCACTTCTACTCGGCCCATTGGGCGCTGGATGCCGGTGGCGCGACGCTTGCGCTGATCCTCGATTTTGCGGCGTTCGCGTGATGCCGCGAGGGAAGCGACTCCTTTCACGACAGCGACGGAGAGTATTCTGACTCCTCTTGCCCTCCCTTTGCGATTCCTATCGCATTCCTGTTCCGATCTTCTGCTGCATGGTGGCGACTCTGTCTTCGGTCACTTTTAGCAGATGGCGCTCGCTCTCTTCGTCGAGCAGGATTCCTGTCGCGAGCCAGTAGGGAGTCTTCCGAAACGACTTGTGCGGATGATCGATGTGCTTCCAGCGCTCCTTGATCGCCGCCGCGTAGGCTTGTTCGACGAGGGTCTGCTGGTTGTCAAAAGCACGCGCCCGCTGCCGCTTTCCCGTCGCTCGCTGCCACTGCGCGAGCTGTCCTTCGATAAGCACCGATTCCTGCATCCGCTTGATGAGAGGGTCCGTTGTGATGTCGTAACCCGCCGCCGCTGCATGTTCGAGGTAGCGTCCCGGTGACATCAACTCTAGCAGCCGCGTCGCGAGCCTCGCCTGTTCCTCGACGGCGATGTCGCGATGATGTTTCACTTCCTGAAGTTCCGTTGCAAGCAAGTCCTGATGCAACTCCAGCAGCGCCAGCCGCTGCGCCTCGCTAAGCAGAGACGGAGGCGTCATGATGAGCCGCCGCAGTTCCTGACGAAGCTGCTCGACGTGGCGCTCGGCGGTGATGCGCCGATTCCGTTCTTCCACGAGACTCCGCATCGTCGAATCCGCGGTCGTGTGGATTTCCTGATGCGCCCGCTCCGACGCGGTGAAACTCTGTCTCTGTTTCGTCAGCTCACCGTCGCGACTCTTCAGAGCCCTCTCACTCTCATCGAAGCGACTTCGCAACTCCTCATATTTCCGATTCAGCCCCTCGTGCTCTTTTGCGACGCGCTCTTTCGACTCCCGATGTTCTTCGGATTCCCGACGAAGCCGGTCGATTTTCACTTCCAAGTCGAAGCGAACGTCCTCGGTATGCCCTCGCATCCGTTCGACTTCCTCTTCCAGCTCCGTCGAGTACGCTTCGGCTCTCTCCAGATCGTCGGAGAGACTGTTGTATCGCGACTCCATCTTGTCGGCCCGGCTCTCTTCCTTCCGACACTGAAGCTCCGTCTCTGCATGCTTTTTTCGTTCTTCTTCCAGCTCGTCGCGCAGCGTCGCATTCTTCTTCCGTTCCTCGGAAAGCTCGTCGCGTACCGTCGCAAGCTGATTCCGCAGGATTCCTTCGCTCGTCTGCGCTTGCTTCGCCGCCGCCTCGAACTCATCAGCTCGCGTTCGTTCCAGCGCCAGCAGCATCAGCGCTTCCGCAAGCGTCTTCGGCTGACCGCGCCGCCGTCGCGAGGGAATGTCCTCACCGGGGGAAAAATCGAGGCGCTTCACCCCCGGATGTCGATACCACCACACGCGACAGCGCTTGCCGCAAAACTCGCGGTCTGTACGAACACAAAAAGGTAGGCGAAAATCACACGTTTTACAAAAATGAACGTCTCGCAAACGATCCGCCTTTTTATCGCGATGAGCGATCTCGAGCGATGTTTCATCTTAGCACAAACACACAGCTTATCGCGACGAACCTGGAGTCGGTGATCACGTAACTTTTTGACTTCGTTTTGTTTAAAAATTTTGATTGAGCAATAAATTTCCCAAATCGAAGTCGTTTTTCAAAAATTTCACGAGAACCAATCTTCTCATTGCAGACGAAATCGATCGTTGTTTGGTTGAGAGGATTGCCTCTCAATGGTTTGCGGATTTTTTGCTTGGAAATGAGCTGCTTGATTCCCATCATGATTGAGCTGTTAGCTTCACGCAGATCGGTTCTGTGAACAGATCCAAATTGAGCAGAACAATTCGTGATAGACTCGACTTATGAAGAAGTGCCCGGTCTGTGGTCGAAAGGTCGTTAGCAAGCGGCGAGACGCGATCTATTGCCGAAACCCTCGCTGTCGCAAAGAAGCGTTTTTGGCGAGGAAGGAGCGGGCCGCGCCGGAACCCCTGCCGGAAGGCGCAAACAAAGCGTCGGTGGTGGTTTCGTTTCCCGACGGAAGCCGGTGGCTGATGGAGTTGACCCCGCTTCAGCCGACTTCTCAAACGCAGCTGCCGACGCTGACGCAGGTTGCCAACCTGGCAACGATTCAGACCGATGGGTCCGCCGAAGTGAAGACGGCTGCGATCGATTTGTCGCCAGCGACGAACGGGAACGGTTTGGAACCGATCCAAGAGGCGAATACCGACGAAAAGGCTGATGTGGTTGTGAGCGACAGCGCATCTTCGTCAGCGGCTAGGCCGGGAGCGACGGAGGTGGAGCAGAACCGTTCGGAACCGATCCAAGTTATCGTCGCTGAAGATGCCATTTCCTCGGACCTTCCGGCAGATTCAACGATTGAAGCCGCAGAAATCACGAGTCCTGTACCTGCTTCCACGGAAAGCGCGGAGTCTGCCGCTGTCGAAGTTCCCACGGAGCTGACACCGGAATCGAGAGAGCCAGCGCTGCGCACCGTCGAGCTGTACTTTGTGGACGCTCGGGGACGGAGGATGACGTTCGAGTCAGCGACGCGCTATCGCGACGGAAAGTGGCGAGTCGATTTCCTGGCGCGGGCGGTGCTTGGCGTGGGTCCGTCGGAAGGGCGCGGGCTCGGTGGCCAGCCGGGACGGTGGCGCGAGTTTTATCCGCAGAAGTCGCCGGGCGAGTACGGCTTCGTCGAGAACGTCGGTGTGCTGTGCTGGGAGGACGGGGATGGTCGGGCACATGCCGCCGAGGCTGGACTGCTCAGCGCGGCGCTTGGTCCGACGTGGCGGGAGAGGATTCGTTCGCTTTTGGCAGCGCGGACAGCGGACGGTGCCGATCGCTGCTAAGCGAATACATCACTAACGGTTGATGCCGTCGCAGCTCGACGCAGCCATAGCTTGAGCTGCCCCAAGTCCTGGCAACTGGTGATTCGACGGAGCTGTGCCGCGTCTGGCTCCAGACCGCGAGCACTGAGCACCGTCAGCAGCGCCTCGGCTTCGCCCTTGACTTGTCCCTCGGCGATGCCACGGAAGTAAGGTGGGCTGTCGAACTCTGTGCGGGGAACGAATCGGGTGCTGGGGTCGAGCATGATGAGCCTCTGAATGTTCGTGAAACGCTCTTTTGTGACTATGCCACCAAGCAGGCCGAGCATCCACCACAAGCGATCGATGGCCTCGGTTGGACTCGGGGCAGCATGGTGGAGCGCACGGAGTGCCGAGTAGGCGACGCGCTCGCCGCCATCGTCGTCTGCGTGGACCAGCGCCGACAGCAGTGACAGCGGGACATTCGCTTCGGCCTCGTCGACAGACTCGATGCGGGGGATTTCATCTGGGCCAAGTACCAGCGGCGACCACGGCGAGGTCGGATGGAAGCGAGGGATCGGCTGTCGCGCCCACTTTGCCGTCGCAGTACTCGTGGCCAGGACCAGCAGGTAGGTCAGGCAGCCGTGTTCGGCAAATAGCGCCGACGCATATAACGGCCAGGCGCGATGTTTCCGATCGTCGGGCTGGCGCTGCACCTCGAGTACCACCGCCAGCACTGGCTTGCCTTCGTGCTCACAGACCAGCGCCCGGTCCGCCCGAAACTCCTGCGCCACCGTCTGATTGAACGACGCAGGTGCCAGCTTCACCGATGAAAAGGTCGGCACCTCCTGACCACATAGCCGCCGCAGTAGCTCCGGCACCAGCTCAGGATGCCGAGAGCAAAGCTCCAGCGGCGCTTCATGTTCTATGGAGAGGGGCATTGACTATTAGACTAGTAACCTATTTGGGGGCGAGGTGTTTTGCGCGCAGATCAGCGGCAAATGTAGCGAGATTAGTCTTGAATTGCACCATCTGCGGAGGTGAATCACTCAATCCTTCTGCAAATTTTTCAAACTCAACAAGTTCGGTAACTACCTCTGCTGTGGCTTTTTCCACAGTTCTCGGATTATTCGGATCTATGCAAATGGTAGCTACGGCACGACACAACTTGATCAGCGGCTGCTCCATGTCTCCTGTCAAGCAGATACCGGCATGGTCCAATCTGAGCCGGGTCGTGCCTTTTAGAACAAACTGATAGAGTTCCCGAAGCACGGGGTCGACTTCCGCTGTAGGGTTCAGCATTTCGTGTGTCCTCACGGTTGTTTGAAGGATTTGCAGTCTGAGTAAAATAATTTCATCTATTGATACGCTCGTCCCAATCATACCAAGACCAGTGGGCCAGTATTGATGGTATTGAGAACTCAGCACATCGCTGCTGAAGTCTTGGAGCTGAGCTTTGACAATATCCACTTTTCGTCTATTTTCTGGCGCACCAATCGTAGCAGATACATCAATCATGGGATGCTTATTTATGTGATACTTTGTCGCCGCTTCAAGAGCTCGCCATTTTCTCTTGATAAGTACTAAATCAGCTTCACTGAATGTTAATTCGTTCTTGCGCTCTTTGCTTTCTTCATCGACTGCTGTTGCAATATATGATTCTAGCCTGGTTAGTTGCTCAGTTGTGTTCATAAATGTCTTTCTAGATTAGGGGACATCTTTCCGTCTTACCCCCTCCCCGCCGCCGTTGACTGGGATGAGCATGATCCCGGCGCGTTCGATCGCGTCTTGGATCGCTTTCAGGGTGGCGGGGCGTGGGGTTCGGGTGTTGGACTCGAAGTCCTTGATGGCGGTCAGACTGACGCCCGCAGCCTCGGCAAGTTGGCGCTGCGAGATGTCGAGTAGACCGCGCGCTGCGCGGCACTGACCGGGCGAGATGTCAGCCTTTTGAGCTGCATTAAAACTTTTTGGTTGACTATCGGCCATGGCGGACTAATCTTCGAGCTGTCGAAGAGGTGGCATCATGCCACCTTTCACTACGGGCATCAAAGGCATGTCCTTGGGCTACGTCTGCCCGAGGGAGCGCGCGCACTGCCGACATCGCTCGTGCGTCTACACGCATGGAAGGGAGAGCCATGTCCTCGGCACTTTTGCGTCAGCCGTCCGGTCTTGCTGTGATCTGTGCAGTCGAGTTCTGCGAGCGCTTCGCCGGTTTCTTGGTTTCGTCGCTGATGGTCTTGTATCTGAGCGACCAGTGGCAGCTATCAAATGGATCTGCGACGCAAGTTGCCGGATACTGGCAAGCGCTGTGCTACTTGGCGGCGATAGCTGGGGGATGGCTCGCGGATCGCATAGGCTACCGTCGAGCCGTTTTGTCCGGTCTGTGCGCCTTGGTCATCGGTCTGGCGCTGCTGACGCTGGAGCAGCGAGCCGGGATCGCGATAGCGTCGGTCCTGCTGATCGTTGGAAATGGACTGTTCAAGCCGTCTGTGACCGCACTGCTTTCGGCGCTCTATGTTCCAGACGATCCCCGTCGAAGCAGTGGCTTTGGCTGGTTCTATCTGACGGTCAACTTGGCAGGCTTAGCGGCTCCAGTCGTTGGCGGACTGCTTCGCACCTCGTTTGGCTGGGCGAGCGCCTTTCTGTCGGCAACCGCTGCCGCACTGCTGGGACTGCTTGTCTTGCGCGTCGGGTCTTGTTTCGCAAGCGCACAGCCGACTCCTATCCATGCAGCGACGCCACCCAGCAAGCTGGATTCGCACCGTCCGCGTCAGCTGGCGCTGCTCGGCGTGCTGCTCGCGCTTTCCATGCTCGGCTTGGCCTTCTCACAGAGCGCCGGGACACTGCTGATCTGGGCTCGCGATCACACTCGGCGGAACATTTGTTCCTTTCAGATCCCGCCCGACCTCTTTGCATCGGTTCCGTCGCTCATCGTGATACTGTTGACGCCTGTCCTGTCGGCAGTGTGGCGATGGATGCAGCGCCACAACCGAGAACCCTCGGACCCACTCAAGCTGCGCATCGGCCTCCTCCTCATGGTCGCTGGATACGGAGTGATGGCGCTCGCCGCACTCATCTCTGACGCTCATCCCGTCAGCGCGCTCTGGCTTCTCGGTGGCAAGCTCGGTCTGACGATAGGAGAAATGCTGGTGCTGCCTTCGGGACTGGCGCTGGCTGCCATCACGGTCCCGTCGCATCGGGCTGGGTTTACCCTCGGACTGTCGTTCGCTGCCCAAGCACTCGGCTTCTGGTTCGGCGGCCTCGCCGGTGGCTATTGGGACAGCACAACGCCGACGAGCTATTTTGCGGCGCTGACGACTGGGGCGGTGGTTGCGGCAGGACTGTGTTGGTTTCTGGTTCGGCGTCGCGTGGCCGGTCGGGCCTGACGCTTCGCCCAGTCGTTCTTCCGCCGACTCGCTTTGCATCCGCTCCGAGTGCGCTTCTGCCCAAACGATTTCCGCAGAGAGCGATGACGACGGCTTGACCACCCTCAACGCACCATTGTAAGCAGACGACTGTGTGCGTTGACTGACAGGTCTGGCACCGCTTCACGTTGCGGCGCTGGCTGCAACCAGCAGAGAGGCTGACATGGGTCGTTCTCGAAGACGTTCTTCCCGCAAAGTCTCACCGTGGCTGATTGCGCTTGCACTCGTGTTTTACGTTGGCGCGGTGGGCGCGCTGTCGACCGAGAGCCTGGCCTTTCGACTGCTCCTCACGCTGGGCTGTATCGGTGCTGTTGTCGCCATCATCGGTGGCTTCTTCGCCGCAGCAGACTCGCCCATTGCGAAGGTCAGCCGTGTCGCACGGTCACGCATGGGAATGGTTCTTACTGCGCTAGGATTGACGAGCTTAGGACTGGCCGTCGGATGGTCTGAAGCCAAGAAGCGTAGCGATCAGGCTGCGGCGGTCGCACGGGCGGCGGCAGAGCAGGAAGCCGCCGAGGCCAAGTTTCGGGCGATGTCGTCGGCAGGCCACCTGGACGCAGCGCGAACCGCCATGGCCGAGGGCTTCGATGCCGCAACTCGTACAGGAGGACAACTCTCGCTCGCTGAGCGCCACCTTCGAGCCATCCCCGGTGCGGCATCAGAGGCTCCGTTGGCGAACGTACTCCTCTTGGAATGTGTATCAAGGCCCGCTCGTGCGCTGATCCTCGCTGCGGAGCACGAGGTGGAATCTGGTAAAGGTGAGGACCTTTTCCGACGTCTGGACCTTGCCAGGGAGATGCTTCGCAAGATTCCCGCGAGTGTGCCGGAGCATGCCATCGGAGAAGAGTTGCTTCGGACTTGGCGGCAGCGGGAAGCAAGCGAACACCTTGCGGCAGCTCAGAAAGAAGTCGACTTGGCCACGGATGACACCATCTTCCAGCGACTGGAAGTGGCCGATGACCATCTTCAGAAGATACCCACCGACCCCCCCGAACGACCCCTGGCCGACTCGCTTCAGAAAAAGTGGCAACGTCGCGCAGCGCTGCTGCGGCTGAGCGCTGCTCGGTCTGCCATCAAGGAACGAGCCTACGTACTCGCCGCCGCCCATCTGGCCCACGTTCCGCCGAACTCCCCATTTTCGGCCACAGCGATAGCTCTGTCGAAGAAAGCGGATTCACTGCGCAAGGCCGACGAGCGACGCCAAGCCCAGTCCTCGGCGGATTCAGATTACGTGGATGCCGGGTCGGTTGGGGGCGGCAGCGGTGGTCGGCAGCGGGGTTCCGGCGGCTCTGTATATGTCCATTCCTACACGCGAAGGGATGGAACCTATGTTCGCTCCCACACGCGCAGCGGTGGCCGAAGACGGTAGTCGATAGAGCCAAACTTGTTCGAGGATGGCGTCGCGGGGACTCGACGCGCATGGAAGAGCGGGCCAACTGAAGCAGTTGCAGACCGCATCTGCCCGGACCATAGTCTTATGGACTATGCGCCAGAGTAAAGACTTGTTTGCCTACACCGACGAGACCGGAAATACTGGCCTCAAGATTTTCGACGATGCACAACCATTCTTCCATACTCTCACAATTATCGCCCGAGAAGACCTCAGCAAGGTGGTCGCACCCTTGGTATCGGAGTGGTGCGCCACACTAAAAGTCAACGAACTTCACGCAAGTGAACTGGGGGTGGGTCGCCTGGAGCGGG
>CALFYE010000095.1 GCA_937952145.1 uncultured Myxococcales bacterium | reverse complement strand
GGCATCCGCGGCGGTCACTATCACTCGCAGTCGCCCGAAGCCTACTTCGCGCACACCGCGGGCCTCAAGGTCATCATCCCGTCCAATCCCTACGACGCCAAGGGCCTGCTCTTGACGGCGATGCGCGACGAGGATCCGGTGATCATTCTCGAACCCAAGCGCGTGTATCGTGCCTCGCGTGGCGAAGTGCCCGAGGGCGAATACACCATCCCCTTCGGCCAAGCCAAGATCGTGCGCGAAGGTCGCGGCCTGACCGTGCTGTGCTACGGCGCGATGCTGCACGTTGTGCAGGAAGCGCTAGAGAAGCACGGCGCCGCCGAGTTCGATCCCGAAGTCATCGATCTGCGCTCGCTGGTGCCGCTGGATACCGACACCATCCTGGAGTCGGTGCGCAAGACCGGCCGCGTCGTCATCGTGCACGAAGCGCAGAAGACCTGCGGCTTTGGCGCCGAGCTATCGGCCCTCATCGCTGAAAAAGCGATGCTCAGCCTAGAGGCGCCGATCGTTCGCGTCGCGGGCCTGGACACGCCGTTCCCCTACACGCTGGAGATGGAATATCTGCCATCGCCCGAGCGCATCACCAAAGCCATCGCCGAGACGGCTCGCTTCTAAAGGAACAAGCTCATGGCTATCGAGTTCAGACTGCCCGATATCGGCGAAGGCGTGGTCGAGGGCGAGATCGTCCGCTGGCTGGTCAAGGAAGGCGACACGCTGCGCGAAGACCAGCCGATGGTCGAGGTCATGACCGACAAGGCGACGGTCGAGATCCCCACCCCCAAGGCCGGCAAAGTGGCGCGCATCCTCGTCGCGCAGGGCAAGGTATGCGCGGTGGGCGACGTCATGGTGGTGATCGAGCCAGCCGGTGGCACGCAGGCGGCTTCGGCGGCCCATGCGGCTCCGGCGGCCCATGCGGCTCCGTCGGCACCCGCTGCTCCGGCGGCCCATGCTGCTCCGGCGGCTCGGCCGGCGGCGGCGGCGGCAAGCCCAACCGTTCCAGCGTCGGGAGGCAGCCACTTTTCCGCCAAGGTGCTGGCCACGCCAGCCACCCGCCAGCTGGCTCGCACGCTTAACATCGACATCCGCACGGTGGTGCCGACCGGTCCCAGTGGCCGCATCACGCGCGAAGACGTGCAGCGCCACTACAGCCAGGGCGGCGTCTCTGCTGCCCCCGCCGTCGCAGTCGCCTCCCCCGCACCGGCTGCTGTCCCTCCGCCGGTTGCCGCCCCAGTCGCAGCGGCCGCGGCCCCCGTCGCTTTTTCCGCCGGGGACGATCGCATCGCCTTCCGCGGCGTACGCAAGAAGATCGCCGACAACATGCTGCGCTCGACGCAGTCGGCGGCGCATTTCACCTACGTCGAAGAGTGCGATGTCACCGACCTCATCGCCATGCGCGACCGCGCCCACAAGCGGGCCAGCGAGCGGGGCATCAAGCTGACCTACCTGCCCTTCATCATCAAGGCGGTGGTGAGCGGCCTCAAGAAGTACCCCATCGTCAACGCCACCCTCGATGTCGCGCGCGAAGAGATCGTCCTGCGCAAGAACTATCACATCGGTGTAGCGACGGCGACGCAGTCGGGACTGATCGTTCCGGTGCTGCGCGATGCCGACAAGCTGTCGCTCTACCAGATCGCCGAGACCGTCGGCCCCCTGGCCGAGCGGGCCCGCACCGGCAAGGCCAGCCGCGAGGAGCTGGTCGGCTCGACGTTCACCATCACTTCGCTCGGAAAGCTGGGCGGCGTGCTGGCGACGCCGATCATCAACTACCCCGAAGTGGCGATCATGGGCGTGCACAAGATCAAGGAAGTGCCCGCCGTGCGCGACGGTCAGATCGTCATCCGCCAGATGATGAACCTGTCGATCTCGCTCGATCACCGCATCGTCGATGGCTACGAGGGCGCGATGTTCCTGCAGCACGTCGTCTCGCTGCTCGAAGATCCCACGCAGCTGTTCATGGAGCTGGTGTAGCCCGCCGCTCGCCCCCGCCTCCCGATTGGAGCCCCCATGTCGACGTCGACGCCGCCCCGCGAGCCCACCCCCATAAGTCGCCCGAGCGGGGTGGAAGAGGCGCCCTATCAGCTCCTCGCCCCCGATGGCAGCTTCGATCCCAGCCGGATCGCCGCCTGCGACGTCAGCGATGCGCTGCTGCGGTCGATCTATCGCGGCATGCTGCGCATCCGCCTGATGGACGAACGGCTGCTCACCATGCAGCGTCAAGGCCGCATCAGCTTCTATGGCGAAGCGCGCGGGCAAGAAGCGGCCGTCGTCGGTACGGCCTCGGCGCTGGCCACGCAGGACTACATCGTGCCGGCGCTGCGCGAAGCGGGGGCCGCGCTGTATCGCGGCCTGCCGCTCTCCGCCTATATCGCGCAGATCTTCGGCAACGCCGACGACCTGACGCACGGCCGGCAGATGCCCTGTCATCCCGGCAGCCGTGCCGCCCGCTACGTCACCATGTCGTCGTGCATCGCCACCCAACTACCGCACGCCACCGGCATGGCCATGGCAGCCCGCTGCCTGCACGATGACGCGGTAATCGTCGGCTATCTCGGCGACGGCGCGACATCGGAAGGCGACTTCCACGTGGCGCTCAACTTCGCGGGCGTGTTCCGCGCTCCCGTGGTGTTTGTCTGCCAGAACAATCAGTGGGCGATCTCGACGCCAGTCAGCCAGCAGACGGCGACCGCGACGATGGCCGAAAAAGCCCTGGCCTATGGCCTGCCAGCGGTGCGCTGCGATGGCAACGACGCCCTGGCCTGTCACGTCGCGATGCGGGCGCTGCTTTCGCGGGCGCGCAGCGGTGGTGGGCCGCAGTTCTTGGAAGCGCTGACCTATCGCGTAAGTGCCCACTCCTCCTCCGACGATCCCTCGCGCTATCGCGATGAATCGGTCACAGCGGTATGGCGCGAAGCTCGCTGTCCCCTCACTCGCTTCCGCAGCTTCCTCCTGGGTCGCGGGCTGCTCACCACCGATAGCGACGCCGCGCTGCGCGAAGAGCTAGACGCCGAGGTGCGGGCCACCATTGCCGCGCAAGAAGCGATCGGCCCTCCCGCCCTCGACACGCTGGTGCGGGATGTGTTCGCCAAGGTGCCCGCAAACCTCGCTGAACAGCTCGCCGAAGTCGCCGCCGCTCTGCCGCATAAACCCGCCCACTAAGCCGGTATCGTCGCCGCCCCATTCCCAAAATTTAAGTGACAATCCGCGTATCGGCATTTCCCCCGCCGAGCGCTTTGCCTGGCCCGCCCTGGGCCCATACCTGGAGACCTTGCAATGACCCGCCTGTCGTCGATCCTCAGTCTTTTCGCTGCCGTGACCCTGCTTGGGAGTGCTGGCTGTTTTAGCCACTATCGCCCGAGCTACAGCATGGCCAATGTGCAGGCCAAGCCACCCAGCTTGATGGTGGCGCAGAAGATTCAGCGACCGCTCTATCTGGTGCTCGACGCCGGCCGAGTTCCCGACAGCTGGGACATGAAGGAAGCGTCGTCGATGAATCCCACCAGCGGACCGCAGTTCAAGCTGCAGGACTTTCAGAAGTTCGTCACCCGCGACCTCAAGGACGCGATGGGCGCCTACTTCAGCCGCGTCGAGGTGGTGAAGGCCGGCGACCCGCTGCCGACCGAGCCGCACGTCGTGGGCGACGTCAAGGTCGACCGCGTGCAGCTACACAGCATCCCGGCCGGGCGTCTGGTCTACACGCTGATCGAGATGACCTGGGGCTTTGGGCTACGCCCCAGCGAGAGTCCGGAATACACCTTCACCTTCGCTGGCGAAGGCAAGAGCACCGAGTCCTATCCGACGTTTGAAGTTGGCTGCGCCCAGCTTGTCGAGTCGTCGATCTCCGGCTTCCTCTCGAAGTGGACGGAAAAGGGCGGCATCGAGAGCCTGCGCGAGAGCGTCGCCACCGACAAGATCAGCGGTCCCAAGACCGACGAAAAGGTCGCGCCGGCGACCGCCCCCGCCCCGGCTGCCGCTCCCGCCAAGCCCGCCGCCGGCAAAGTGAAGCGCAGCGCCAAATAGTTCTGCAGTCTTCACCGCTCCGTTCGTCCCCCCTCCCTACTCCCTCAGCTGAGCGCGCCGCGGGCCATCCACAATTCCTTGCCCGGCCGGGCGCAACGCGCCAGCGCACCGTGCCATCGTCCCCCTGATTAGCCCCCCCAGCCCCGACCTATTCCGGCCAAGCAGCACCCGCTGCACCGCTGCGCAAAATCAGGACGCGAATTCATCTATCCGATGCGCAAGCCGGTCGTGCTGACGTGGAGAAATCCCGTCCTTGGG
Source organism: uncultured Myxococcales bacterium (assembly GCA_937952145.1). Classification (GTDB taxonomy): domain Bacteria; phylum Myxococcota_A; class Polyangia; order Palsa-1104; family JAEUJZ01; genus JAEUJZ01. Next base: position 12,151 of record CALFYE010000095.1, on the reverse strand, counting down.
GATATCGCGCGGCGCGACCGCGGGAGCAAATCGGAATCTGAGCCATCCCTCGGCTGATGCAGGTGACAGGGAGAGCGCTCGTCCCCGCTTTTCTGCGCGCTGCCGGAGCTTGACCCCGCTGCGGGGGCGGCCCGATATTCCCGGCATGCGTCGCCGCCGGTTGTCATTCCGTCTCGTTTTCGCGCTGCCTTTCGCGCTGTCAGGCTGGCTTGTGGCCTGCTGGCAAGGCACTGCGCCCGCACCTGCTAACGATCAAAACGATCGCGAAGAGATGGGAAGCCAGCTGCCCGATGCGTCGCTGCCGGATCTCGGCGCCGCCGATCTTGCGGATCGATGGGATCTGGCTGTGCAGCCTGATCCGCTGCAGTGCCCGGTCGGGGTCGCCGACGGCTGCTGCCCTTCCCCGCGCTACGGCGGCAGCGATCCCGACTGCCCGTCTCTCGCCTGCATGAAGCTTGATCGGACGACGCCGATCGAGCTCGACGCGCCGATTGACAGCGCCGGTCAGGTGGCGATGACCTGGCTGGGGCGCGAGCTAGCGCTGGCCTGGACCGAAAGCGAAAACGGCCCGAGCGGACCCAAGGGCTTTGTCGTCTTTCAGCGCCGCGGCCCCGATGGCGCCTTGACCTATGGGTCGATGCGCCGCGAGGCGCCGACGGGAATCGTGACGCTGTTCGCGGGCCCGACGGCCCTTGACTACCACCCGGGCCAGAAGAAGTTCGTGATGGCCGTGACTCCCTATGCGTCGCGCTACGGCGCCATCGGCATGGACCGCGACGGCGTGCCCTTGTGGCACACCTTTTTGGGATCGCTATGCAATACGCTGCCGATGGCGAGTGACGTGTATATCGCTGGGGATGAGGCCATCGTTGCCCAGCAGAACTACACCTGCGCTGGCTCGACGCAGGAGCCGCGCGTCGACTTCCTGGGCCTGGATGGCAAGGCACGTCCCGAGGTCATGCTCGGGGACGGTGCGCGCCCCGGCAACACCGGACACGCGGTCTATTCCTATGATCCGGCGGGCAGGCGCCTGTTCGCCGTCTATGACCGCGGCTATGAAGCCACCGTGCAGGGACGCTATGTCGACCTCACGACGAAGATGGCGCAGCCCTCGTTTGAGCTTCTGCCGCACAGCTCGGCGCCCAACTACGAACGACTGGGGCTGGCGTTCGATGGCAAGCGCCACGGCATCCTGGTCGAGCGCCGGGTCAGCTACGCGGGCTACACGCAGTCTTTCGGCATCTATGAGTCGGGAACTGGCTGGGTGGGAACCGCCACGCCACTTTCGAGCGCGGGGGCGATCTTCACGCCGAGTGTGATCTGGACTGGGCAGGGCTACCTGGTGGCCACAACCCGCTTCCAAGGCCCGAACTGGCCCAGCGAACTCGATAAGTACTCCGTCGAGGTCTTCAGCCTGGCAGCAGACGGCAGCCTGCGCGAAATCGTGGCGATCCCCGGGGCCGCGATCTTTCCGCGACTGTTGTGGGCGGGCGGGCGCGTCGCGCTGAGCTGGGTCCGCGTCCGCGATGGCAAGCACACGCACATGCTGCAGTACCTGTCCTGCCCCTAACGCTCGGTTGTGCGCGAGCGGATCGTCAGCGTCCCAGATGACAGCCGCTGCGGCCCGTCGCCCCGCCGCTATGCCGCAATCCTTCCCGTACTTTATGTATCTACAGAAGGCCTGCGATTCCGGCCCGGCTACGGGGAGTCGGCGGACGGTAAGAGCGACGCCATGACGACGTCGCCGGACAGCACGCGTTCGATGCCGACGCCGGTCTGCAACAGCAGCTCGCCGTCGGGGCCAAGCGCGATGGGAGTGCCGCGCAGCGATGGCTCGTCGGGGCGGAGCTTGACCTCGACCGGGGGATGGCTGGGGCCGAGCCTGGCGTAGGCCGAAAAGGCTTCGGTGATCGGCGTGGGCCCGCTCTGCAGGTAGCGCTCGTACCAGTGAAAGAGAGCCGCAAGGAAGCGCTCAGCAACCAGACGCGGCGAGAGCAGCGGACTGCCATCGACAGCGGACGGCGGCAGCAGGCAGGCCAAGCTGGTCGCCGGGACGCCGGCTGGAAAATCGCGCGTGCGGACATTGCAGCCGATGCCGATGATCACAAAGTCGATGCTGCCCGACAGGCCAAAGAGCTCGGTCAGGATGCCGCCGAGCTTGCGGTATTCCGTCGCTGCCCATGCCAGACGAGGCGCCGCCAAGAGATCGTTTGGCCACTTGAGTCGCAGATCGATCGCCGAGCCAACGCCGGCTTCCTGCAGCAGTGCCGATACGGCATCGAAGAGAGCCAGGCCGGCGGCCAAACACAGCGGTGGCGCGCGATGCGGCGGCAGCGGCGGACGCAGCAGGACCGAGAGGTACAGGTTGTCGCCGGGTGGCGAGAACCACGCCCGCCCCTGTCGACCGCGCCCCCGACCCTGCGCATCGGCGGTGACGACTGAGCCATGCGCGGCCCCGGCCCGCCCCAGGCGGATGAGCTCATCGTTGGTCGATTCGCATTGGGGCAGATGCAGCCAGTTACTGCCGAGAGAGCTTGCGGTCATTGCGTGCAGGACGGGCGCAGCCGACGGCGCCTAGCGCGACTTGCCGGACGGAGGGGCGGCGAGCTCTGCTGGGGTGAGCTCCAGCGAGATATCGACCGCGACGGCGGAGTGAGTCAGGGCACCGACGCTGATCAGATCTGCGCCGGCTTCGGCATAGCCGCGAATCGACGACAGCGTGATGCCGCCGGAGAGTTCGACCAGCGGACGATGGGCATCGCCGCGCAGCGGCAAGAGGGCGAGCGCCTCACGCACCTGCGCCACCGACATGTTGTCAAAGAGGAGCACGTCGGCACCGATGGCCAGCGCCTCGATGATCTGCTCGGTACTGGTGACCTCGACCTCGATGCGGACGCTGTGCGGTGCGCTCTCGCGAACAGCGCTGACCGCAGCAGTTACGCTCCCGGCCGCCGCGATGTGGTTGTCCTTGATCAGCACACCCGAGCCGAGATCAGCGCGGTGGTTGTTGGCGCCGCCGTGTCGCACCGCGCGCTTGTCGAGAAAGCGAAAGCCGGGGAGGGTCTTGCGGGTATCGACCAAGCGCGTCTCGGTGCCAGCCAGTGCATCGACATACTTGCGGGTCTGAGTGGCAATGCCCGACAGGCGCTGCAGGAAGTTGAGCACAGTGCGCTCGGCAGCGAGCAGACCCCGCACCGGCCCTTCGACGCGCATGATCGCGGTGCCGGGCGGCAAAAGCGAGCCATCGCGATACAGCGGCTGGCAGTGAATGCGACCATCGACGCGGGCAAACACGCACTGCGCGACATCGAGACCCGACAGACACAGAGAGCTCTTGGCGAGCAGCGTGCCGGTGGAGATGGCGTAGTCGCTGAAGATGGCCTCGCTGGTCAGATCGCCGCGCCCCAGATCTTCGTCGAGGGCCAGGTCGATCAAGCGGTGGACAGCCGGCGGCAGCGGCGGCAGGACGGCAGCGTGAGTGGGTTGAGACATGGGGTTTGCGTCTTCCAGCGTCGCTTACCAGCGCTCAATGGGCCAGCCAGAGCGGCGGGCGTGGCGGTGCAGGCGACGATCAGGGTTGATGGCGCGGGGCTGCCCAACGCGCAGCAGCATGGGCAGGTCGCTGTAGCTATCGGTATAGAAGTAGCTCTGCTGCAGATCGAATCCGTGGCGCTCGGCGAAGCGCTCGGCGTAGACCACTTTGCCGTCGCCGTAACACATGGGGCGCTCCGCATGGCCGGTGAAGATGCCCTCTTGCACGAGCAGGCGAGTGCACAGCACGTGATCGATGCCCAGCTCGCGAGCCAGTGGCTCGGCGACGTACTGCGTAGCTGAGGTCAGGAGCACCGGCACATGGGCCTGCTGTCGATGCCAATCGACCGCCTTGCGGCCGGCGGGGGCGACGTAGGGCAGGATGTCGCGCGAAAGAAAGCTCTCGCACTTCTGCAGCATGTCGGCTTCGGTGTCACCCTCGATGTCGGCGATGAGGCGACGCCCGACGGTCTCCATATCGAGGAAGGAGAGCTTGTACTGCATCGTCCAGAAGGCGGCCTTGAGCATCATGCCAAGACCCACTTCGCCGCGGCGCCGCAGATACGAGATCCACTGCGAGCCACTGCTGACCTGCAGCAGCGTGAGATCGACATCGAAGAACGCCGCCACAGGCTGCTTTTCGGCAGAGCGCGTCGCATCCCCGATGAGGCCATCGGTCGAGCTGGCGGTCGAGCTGGCGGTTGAGCTGCTAGTCGAAAGCGGCGAGGTTGGGCGGTTGGCGGGGCTCATCGATGCATGCGGCGACATCGTCATGGTTGGCTGCTCTCATCGCCGACCGCGCCGAACGCGGGCAGCGCGCGAACGACCAAGACCGGACAGGGTGCACTGCGCACCAAGCGCTCAGCCACTGAGCCCAGAAAGAAGTGCGACAGGCCGCGACGATCGTGCGTGCCGACCACCAGCAGGTCGCCTTCGATGCTGCGGATGAGGCTGTTGAGCGACTCGGGCAGCAGGCCAAACAGCACGCGGCCGGCAAGCTGCAGACCCGGGCGTTCACACATACGGACCAGGGCCTGCACCTCGTGACTCGCCGCTCGCATGCGGGCTTCATTGATGCGCTCGGCCCAGTCGGTAGGCAGCCCTTCCAGGGCATACGCCTCCATGCTGGGCGGAGTTGGCGTCGGCTCGATGGCGTGCACGATGGTGACCCGCGCCCCGATGGCTTGCGCCAGATCAAGAGCGCTAAGCAGCGCCTGCCTCCCAGGATCCACCTGCGGCGCGCGCTCGCCCGGCCCAGCCTTGCCTGGCCCGAGATCGATGGCGACCACGATGTGCTGCGGCAAGAGCGGCAGGGCCTTGATATGACGCGGCTCCGTCGCGATGGCGTGCCCGGCAGCGGTCCAGCCGCGATACCCGCCAGCTAGCGAGCGAACCCGGCGATACCCCATGCGGGAAAGCGAGTCGGCGGCCAAGGCCGAGCGATAGCCTCCCCCGCAATAGAGCACGATCTCGGTATCGAGATTGGGCAGCAAGCGCTCGATATCGCGCTCCAGGATGCCGCGGCCGAGGTGCTGCGCGCCGGGGATGTGACCGGCTTGCCACTCGTGATCTTCGCGCACATCAAGAAGATGCAAGGAGGTGGCGGGGTTGCCGCGCCCGGAGTCGCGCATCAGGCGCAAGAGCTCGTCGGCCGCAAGCTCGGTGACGCGGCTACGCGCGTCCTCGCTAATTCGCAAGAAACCTGGAGAGTGCTGCATACCGGCACGCTACCGCATTTCGCTGTGCCGCGGGAGCCGATCTCTGCCTATCCTGCCGAGCGTCATGGCTCGCTCAGAAGTGTCCTCCGAAGTCAGCTCCGCTGCCCCGAACACCGCGACCATCACGGCGGAGTATCGCGGCCTGGCCGCTCGCATCGATGCATTCTTTGCGGCCGTGCTTTCGCGCCACTCTGCGGCCATGCACTGCCAAGCGGGCTGCAGCGGCTGCTGTCAGGATGGCTTGTCGGTCTCCGCGATCGAAGCATCGAACATCCGCGACTATCTTTCTGCTCTACCCGACCCGATGCGGCGGGCGATCCGGCAGCGGGCAAGGCGCGATACGCCGCCCAATCGCGAGGCACCTGCCGATCCGCTGGGCGAGAGCAGTCGCTGCGTGTTTCTTGATGAGCAAGGACACTGCGCGATCTATCCGGTGCGGCCGCTGGTCTGTCGCAGTCAGGGCTTGCCGCTCATCTACGCTGCCGAGCTGGTGCCGGCCGCGGCCTTGCGGTTCTCGACGCGCGATGGAAGGGCGGTGGTCTGCTGCCCGCTTAACTTTGCCGATGCTCCGGTCGCAAAAGCGCCGACCGGAGTCGCCCCGCCGTCCCCGCTGGGTGGAGCCGACATCCTCGATGCCGAGCGCATCGATCTTTTGCTGGCGCTGCTCAACCGCCGCTACGTTTCGAGCCTGGCTCACAACCAACCACAGACCACCACGGACACGGATGCAGCGCTTGCACGCACACCGCTTGTCGCACTGGCCCAAGGTGAGGTCTAACTGCCCCCAACGACGTCGAGAGTCCCCCCGAAAGCAGCGCGGTCGGGCAAGCCAGCCACCGACCGGCGATGCAGGTCGAGCGCAGCGATTGAAGGAGACCGGCGGGCGCGCGTCAGAGCTGTACAAGCGGATCGGCTATGCCTCAGAATCGAAGGATTAGCTGGCCACCGCGCGCTGCCATGGATTGGCAGCCCCCGCAAGGGTGAGCCGTCGGTCAGGGATGAAAAAGGCCATGAAGTCCCAGAACTGGGAGGGTGGGATGTCGCTTCTTTCACAGGTGCCATCAGGGCGTGCAGCTTCTTCGTCGAACCGAATCGACGCATGGCGGCTAGCGATACGACTGCTCTCGTTGGCGGCCGCCTGCGCGCTATCGCTGCTTGTGCCGCTGAAGGGAGGGCCTTGCGGGCTGACCGCGGCAATGGCCAAAGGCAAGCCCAAGGGTAAAAAGACCAGCGTCGCTGCCGTGCAGATGGCCAAGCTGCTAGAGGCACAGGGCCAAGGCGTCATGCAGTGCGCTGTCAAGCAAGCGCTCGACAAGGGAGCGAACAAGGTCGACGTCACGGCCAAAGTGACCATCAATAACCGTGCCCAGGTTATCGACGTCAACGTCAAGGTCACCGTGGACAAGGGCGACCCAGCGGGGGTGCGCGGCTGCGTGCAGACGCTCATCCAGCAGGTGAAGTTCCCGGCCAGCGATGCGCCGCTGACGACCATTGAGCGCGACTGGTCGATCCAGTAGCTCACCCCGCGAACACCCGCCCTTCAGTCGCTGCGGCTTTCCACCTTTGGCAGGAGTGCCGCCTCGGCGGCGCTGCTCACCCAGGCGGCAGGCTCGGGCAGCAGGGCCTGCGCAGCTTCATGGCCCAGCACCGCGATCATCTGTCGCAGCACCGCCGCGTGCTGCGGGATGCCTTGCAGGTAAGTGTAGCGCGTCGGCCGATCCCCAATCGTCTGCACCAGCTCCCACAGCCGGGTGGCGCAGCGGTGCAGGGCGGGGATGATCCGCTCGCGATCACCCTTTGAATCGGCCAGCTCGGTGGCGCAGCACAAGAGATCCAGGTCCGTGCCACAGCCGCCGGTCTGGGCCAGCGATCGCATCCCCGTGGCCACGGTCTGTTCCGCCGCCGCCACATCCCCGCGCTGCAGCTGCACACGAGCCAGCGCCGCACAGGCCAGGGGATAGACGGCCGGCTCCACGCGCAAGACCCGCTCGCCCTGCTGTGCGTGCTCCGCGGCAAGATCGAGTTGACCGCTGCGGCTGTGGATGCGCGCCAGGTTGGTGTGCGCCAGGCCGGCCGAAGCCGAGGCCGAGGTGACCGATGCGATGGCGAGCTGCGACAGCGACAGCGCTTCGCTCAACGCCGCATCATCGCCGCGATCGATCAGGCCGGATGCAAAAAACGCTGCCGTGGAGCCGACGAGATATTTCTCACCCTGCAGCTCATTGACGATGCGCAGGGCTTCGCGAAACGTCATCTCGCCGCGCGCAAACAGCCCCAACCCCTGCTCGGCCAGTCCGCGCGAAGTCAGGGCCAGACAGCGCAGACGGCGGTCGCCAATGCCCTCGGCGGCAAGCAGACTCTCTTGCGAGAGCAGCGCCTTGCGCCACAGGTTGCCCTCGATCCAGTGGCAGTACACGCCCTGGGCGTAGCGCACCCAGCCGCGCACCGCGAGATCCTCGTCGATGTAGGGCGCCGTCTCGCGCTCTAGGTTGGCGAGGAAGAAGCGGCTCTCGTCCCCATCGCCGACCAGGCTGCTCATGACGATCAGAAACGACACCGACTCGATGTAGGCGCGGACGGCGTCGGGCGCCGGCACGACAGAGCGCACTTGCTCACGCAGGGATCGGAAGAGCTCGGCCTCACCCAGATACGTGGTGGTCATCCACATCGCCAGCATGGCCTGAAACCAGCGGCGACTCCCGACCGGTAACAGAGACAGAGCTTCCAGCCCTGCCCGACGGGCAGTCTGCAGTTCGCTGCCCCACAAGCTGGCCATCGCCTCGATGGTCCGCAGCAGACCCAGCACCGCCCCAGTCGGCGCACAGGACAGGCCAGCTTGGGCATGCTTGAGGGCTGAGATCACATCGTTGCCAGCGAGCGCCTGCTCGGCGGCGGCTGAATAGTGCAGCGCCGCACGCGGCAGGTCGTTGCCTCGCCGTGCATGCTCGGCCAAGAGGGCCGCTTCGGTCTCGCCCTGTTCCTCCAAAAACAGGCAGGCCAACCGGTGCCCGAGCGCGCGATCGTCCTCCATGAGCAGGCTGTAGGCCGCGTCGCGCATCAGCGAGTGGCGAAAGCGCAGCTCGGTCTGCCCGGCGTAGCGACTGCTCGCCGAGGTGAGCAGGATCTCGCGCTCCTCCAGGCCCTTGACCTGCGCCGCCAGCTCGCCGTCTTCGCGACGCTGCAGCAGCGCGGCGACTCCTCCTAAGCAAGCCGACTCGCCAAAGACACTGGCCGCTCGCAGAAGCTGCCGCAGATGCGCTGGAAGCTGGCCGATGCGCGCCTGCAGCATAGCCAGAATTCCCAGCGGTGCCTCACCCGCCGCTCCGCTGGCCGCGCTGCGAATCAGCTCCTCCAGCCACAGCGGATTGCCATCGGCTTGCTCGACAATGCGCGATTGCAGGGTCGGGCTGGCCGCCTGCCCCAAGAACTGCTGCACCAAGCGCTCTGCAGCCTTGCGCGACAGCGGTCGCAAGGGAATGACCTGCACCACGCCGCGCCACAGATGAGGAAAGGTTGCGTGAAGCTCAGGACGAGCCAAGGCCAGCACGCAGAGCGGTGCATCCACGAGCTGGGTCAGCGCGGCACCCAGCACTTTGACCGTCAAGCTATCGCACCACTGCAGATCTTCCAGCACCAGCACCAGCGGAGCCCGACTGCACTCACCGCGCAGGAGCCCGAGCAGGGCTTGCAGCACCAGATCGGCCATCAGGCGTGGATCTTGGCGAGCGGCGCGTAGCTTCAGGTTGTGCTCGGCGGGAAATGGCACGCCACAGAGCTCTCCCAAGAGCTCGCAGACATGGGCCGCTGCTGCCTTCTCGATGTGCTGCGACAGGCGCTCGCGTAGGCGGGCGCGCTTCTCTTCCAGTGGAGCGCCCTCTTGAATGTGGCAGATGGCGCGCAGGATGCGACTGAGCGGACCGTACGACGTACCGCTACTCAGCGGATCACACTGGCCAAGCCAGACCTCGGCTTCGGGATGACGCTGCCTTACGCGGCGCAGAAATTCGTGACGCAGGCGGGACTTGCCCAAGCCAGGCGCAGCGGTGACCAAGATCGCGCGCGGGCTGCTCTCATCAATGCACGAGCTCAGCGTACCTTCGAGCAGGCCCAGTTCGCCTTCGCGTCCGACGCAGGGCGTAGGCCGGCCGAGCAGCGGACGACTAGGATCCGCCGCGATGTTTTCACCGCGCAGGGCAAACAGGGATCCGCGCGCCTCCAGTGCGAAGCGCCCCTGCAAGAGACTCGCGCTCACCTCATCGAGGAGGATTTCACCTGAGGCAGAATGTCGCCCCTCGGCCAGCTCTTGCCGCAGGAGTCGCCCCGCGCGATCGATGGCCTCGCCGATCGGCAGGGCTGCCCCACTTACGCCCCGCCCGGTCGCCATGACCACATCCGCCTCCGCAAAGCGCTCGCGCAGCAGCTGAGCGCACTGCACGGCACGCGTCACCTGCTCGGTGGCATCACCCGAGATCGGCAGGATGGTGCCGACCAGCGAGCCATCGGCCAGTTCTTCTAGCCGTGCGTCCAGGCCTTGCAGGCTCTGACGCAAAAGCAGCAAATCGCGCTGCTGGCCCAGCACGACATCGGCTGCCAGCGTCGCATCAGGCAGTGCGCTGCCGCGCGGAGTCACAACCACGACCGAAAGCAGGCGCTGCTCGGCATCCGCCAAGCGCTCCGGGAGCGTCACGTCTTCGCGCAGGGTCCGCGCATACTCAAGAGTCAGGCGCAGCTCGCTGTCGTGTAGCGTGGCCAGCAGGTTGTCGGGACGCTGCTTTGGGTCCTTGGCGAGCAGCGACTGGATGAGCGCCTCGACCCCAGCCGGCAGCCCGGGCACGCGCAGCCGCAGAGCCGGTGGCTCGGCAAATAAGATCTTCGCCAAGGTCGCGGCGATGTGTGCGGCGGCAAACGGCGGCTGACCACACAGGCACTCGTAAAGAACACAGCCGAGCGAAAAGAGATCCGCAGCCGGGCCGACCTGACGCTCGCCGCGAGCCTGCTCGGGCGCCATGTAGTCCGGCGTGCCCAGCACCGCCCCCGTGCGCGTCATCGCGCGCGAGACCGCGGCGTGACGGGCGATGCCAAAGTCAAGAACCGCGAGATTTTCGATCCGCCCAGCGCGCAGAAACAAGTTCGACGGTTTGAGATCGCGGTGAATCACACCAGCCGCGTGCGCGAAGCCCAGGGCCTCGGCGGTCTTGGTCAGCAGCGTCAGCGTCTCGGGCACGGTCAAGCAGCCGCGCTGTAGTCGCGAGTGCAGATCTTCGCCATCGAGCCACTCCATCACCAGGAAGGGCTGGCCGTCGCTGCTGAAGCCATGGTCGATGTATCCGACGATGCCGGGATGCCGCAGGGTCGAAAGCAGCTTGGCTTCGCGCAGGAAGCGATCGATATCGCTCGGCTGACGCTGATCGGCCCGCAGCAGCTTGATCGCCACCACCTGCCCCGTATCCCAGTCCAGGCCGCGATAGACGCTACCCATGCCGCCTTCCCCCACCAGGGAAAGCAGCTCGAAGCGCTGGGCCAAAAGAGAGTGCCGCGTCTGCTTGTTCATCGGCTCCGCCATCTATCTGGCAGCACAAGCTTCTAGGTAGACCAGAGTACGAGTGTACTGCGGCCAGCCGGTCTGGGGCAGCCTTTGCGTACCCGGCCAGAGCGGTCCGCCAGACTAGCCCGCCAGACCAGCCCGGCGGATGCAAACCTTTCGACGGTGACCTGCGGCGATGTCGGTGCGGCTAGCGGTGACGACGCGGCCTTGACCCCTGACGGGAAACTCATCTAGACTCAACGCTTTGGGAGGCCTGTTGTCTCTCGCTCGGTTAGTGCCGCGTGCCGAACCCAGGTAACAAAGAAAAGTACATTGCCCAAGCCCAGAAGCTGGTCGAAAAGGGCCAGTTCGATAAGGCGATTCGGGAGTACTTGAAGGCGGTTGCGGAAGATGACAGCGACATCCGCATCTGGATCCGCATTGGCGATCTCTACGTCAAGCAGGGCCAGAAGGCAGAGGCCACCGAAAACTATAAGAAAGTCGCGGGGTTATACCGCCAGGCGGGCGACTCTGACAAAGCCTCCGCGGTCTATCGCCAGATTCAGGCCATCACGCCGCAGAATCCCGATGCCTATGTCGCCTTGGCCGAGCTCCTGCGCGAAGCCGGACGCACCGCCCAAGCGATTCAGCAATACGAACAAGGCGCCGATCTGCTGACGCGGGCCGGGCGACCGCGCGAAGCCCTCCTCGCCGAGCAGGCCATCGTCGATCTCTCGCCGGAGAGCATCTCGCGACGGATCCGACTGGCAGAGCTGTACTCGCGCCAGAACATGTACACCGATGCCGCGCGCGAGTTCTCGGCAGCCGCGATGCAGCTTCGCCGCGCCGGACGACTCGACGAGTTCGTCAAGGTGGCCGAGCGCCTGCTGTTCGTCGCGCCCGACAACACCGAGATCATCAAAGAACTCGCGCGCTGTCACATCGAGCAGGGAGATGCGCAGCGAGCGCTGACGCGACTGCAGGCCGGCTTCAACCTCAACGGCAAAGACGCCGAGATCCTCGACCTGCTGTCCCAGGCCTTTGTACTCCTTGGCAAGCCCGATAAGGCCGTCGCTGTGCTGAAGGAACTGGCGCATATCTACACTCAGCGCGGTGCCTCGACCTTCGCGGTCTATCAGCGCATCCTGCAGCTTGCGCCCGACGATGCCGAGGCGCGAAATGGTCTCACCCAGGCGGCGGGGCTTAAACACACCGAGTCGATGACCGGCTCGCTGCGCGCCATGATCCTGAGCTCGCCGGCAATGAGCGGTGGAGCGTCCCCTTCGGGCGGAACGCCACTTACGGCGTCGATGATGTCGAGTCGCCTGGTAACTCCAGCCTCAGGGACGGCCATCTCCGCCAAGTTCACGCCCGCCGC
>CALFYE010000094.1 GCA_937952145.1 uncultured Myxococcales bacterium | reverse complement strand
CACAAAAAACACAAGCGATAAGCGGCAGCTTTCCCAGCAGCATTTTATGCGGGTCGAGTCGCCAAAAAACCCTAAAGGTATTTATCAATGCAACGATGGCGATGAGTTAGCGATTGAAGTTTCCAACGAACTCAACATCAGCCTATATTTCCATCTATTTTTCTGTTCAATGGAAGGCAGTGTGATTGAGCTAGCCACCGAGACCACGCTGCAAGGCCGCAGTCGGGTCCTGCTGTGGTACCAGGGTATCGACGGCCAGCCCTTCCCCCTGTCCCTGCCCGAGGGGCACCGCTGGGCCATCGACCGCATGCTGCTCATCGCCACCGACCAGCCCGGCCTGGACCTCAGCATGCTGCAGCAGGAAGAGACCCTGCAGCAGATGATCCTCGCCGCCATCGAGACCAAGTTCCCCCGCCCCCTCGCCAAAAAAATCGAAGGCCTGCGCTACGTCGCACAGCAGACCTTGATACAGATCGGGACGGCGCCTGAGCTGCGAGTCCAGCGCTGACCTGCCCCCGACCCGCAGGGGACGGAGAGAGCGGCCGTCGGCTTCAGCTTCCTAGTTCAAACGGATGGGAGGCTCGATGTTGACGAGCTTTAACAGCCAGTCCGCGCAGTCGTCTCCTTGCGTGTCGTAGAGCGGCGCGCAGATCCCATCGGTCTTGGGGTCGCCCTCTTCATCGCGCGGTCGCGCATCGAGCCAGGACTTGCAGGCGGCGCGCAGGGGAGGCAGGAGCTGCTCCTTGGTCGCGCCAAAGGCGCGCGCGCAGACCAGCCGAGACACGACGGGCGAGAGATCTGCTCGCTTGAGCTGCGCCGTCAGCTCATCGCGTAGCGTCTTGAGGCTCGGCCGAGCTCCGCAGTATTTCTGCAGCGAACGCTGCGACACGTGGTCTTTGTCCGTGAAGGTTCCGTTCGCGAGCGAGTGGTACACGTAGATCTGGGGCACGAGCGGCACGTCGCTCTCGCAGTTGCTGATCGTGACGTCGCTATAGGGACCGCGCGAGGGGAAGTCGATGCGGCCGTCGCCGTCGATGTCGCGAATGCCGCCGTCGTCCGCCCAAGGTTCAAGCACTTCGGGCGCGTGTGCGTACTCCTTGAGGGCTCCGTCCGAAAGGCTCCACAGCCCGAGCGTGGTCTTGGGTCCGCCCATGCAGCCGCAGATCTCGGTGTGCGTGTGGGTCAGCAGCTCGGGATTGCCATCGCTGTCGAGGTCGTACACTTCAAGGAGGACGGAGTCGATGCTCTCATCGTCGCTGGAGCAGCTTCGCGTCCGCTGGAATGACACCTCCTTGAACTGCTGCAGGCGCTCCTCGTCTGCCTCCTTGGCGTCGTGGCTGTGCCACGGAATCGACACCTTGCCGTCCTTGTCGACATACATGAGGGTGTAGTCGGCGGCCATCGACCAGCGGCTCTCCACTGCGCGCGACTCGCACCGCCTGGCGTTGTAGGAGCGCTGCGCGAGGGCGAAGAAGCCGTCGTTGAAGGGATGGCAGCGGCCACGAAAGTCTTCCGGCTCCTGGCTGACGCTTGGATGAAGGACGGGCGGATCCTGTGCTTTGAGGAACTGCACGCAGCGCTCGAACACCGGCTGCACCGCGATGGGAGTCTGGGGCGGCGGAGGCGGCGGGGCAACGGGGGGCGGCGGGTGTGCCACGGACGAGGCGTGGTGCGGCGCCCGGGGCAGGGTCGTCACCGTCGCAGGCTTCACACCTGCCGTGTTCGTCGGGGCGCGCGCCGACCCACCACGGTGGCAGCCCGCCTCTTGCAACAGGAACCCGAGTGGCAGAAGGCTGGATAGTAGGAAAAACGACTGCAGAATCCGACGCATCACCATGCGGTCTCCTCCGCGCTGCGGCGGGCCGGATTATGGCAAGTCAACGGAGCGAGACAAGGAAAGTGTAGGAATCAGAAAAGTTCGGCTCAGCAGCGCGCAGCGGCGAGCGGCTCTTCGCCGGCTCGCGCGACGGCTGGGTCTATCGCATCGGCGACCCGCGCCGGTTCGTCGGCAGCCGCCCGGATCTCGAGCGCATCATCCGCGCCGGCCCCGTGCCCTCTTCCGCCGATCGAGACGTGGCCAGGCATCCGCGGCCCATGTTCGCAGATAGCAGGGCCGGCATGGGCCCGGCTCATATCGCGATACTGCGCCCAGATCGCTGTCACTAGATCGTCTCAACGCGCAAACTATTCGGCCGGCAAGATGCGCTGCGAGATTCCTATTTGGTCGGTCCTGCTTGTCCATCTTGGGCGAGCGGCCAAGCTGTCCGAGTGGATGGGGCGTACTCGACGGAACATCGAACCGCGCCGCCCCCCCCTAGCAGGCGGGTTGCTGCGGCCTCGGAGGCTGCCGCATGAGGAGGTCTGACTTGTCCCTAGGGTGAGCTTGCGGGGCATGACAGAGGACATCCTGGTGATTGGGATTGGCCGATGGTGAATGTCGCCAGCGAGACCGCCCCGCGGCTGGATGAGCAGGACAGCGCGATTCGGGGACCCGATCTCGCTGAGCCAGGTCTGGTGATGGTCTTCGCGTGTGGCCAGCCCTATTGCACGGTGCTGTCCGTCGGTGCTGAGCCGCTTGAGCTGGGTCCGGGCCAGGGCATCTTGCAAGACCATGGCGATAGCTCGATGTCGCGCCGCCATGCCCGCATCGTGGCCGAGCCCAGCGGGTATTTGGTCGAAGACCTGGGCAGTCGCAACGGCAGCGCGGTGGCTGGTGTTCCGCTTTTGGGGAGTCAACACGTCGCTGCCGATACGCTGGTGCGAAAGCGGGGCCGGTAAGGAGCTGATTGCGCACACCTTCCATCAGTCGGGCCCGACCCGGGAGGGCTCCTTTGTGTCGGTGAACTGCGCCGCCATTCCGGCCGGCATTGCGGAACGACTGCTGTTTGGAGCCCGCAAGGGAGCGTTCTCAGGAATCGAAAAGGACTGTGAGGGCTACTTCGCGGCGGCCGATACCGGGACGCTGTTTCTGGATGAAGTCGGCGATTTGGAGCTGAGCGTGCAAGGCAAGGTGCTGTGCGTGCTGGAGACCGGCGAGCTACTTCCCCTGGGTGCAAATCGCCCGCGGCGCGTTCAGCTGCGCATCTGCACCGCGACTCACAACGACCTGCGGCAGCGCGTGCAAACGGGGGCGTTTCGCGCCGACCTGTACTTCCGCATTGGCATTCCCGAAGTGATCGTTCCACCGCTGCGCAGCCGTCGGGAAGAGATTCCCTGGCTGATGACGCTGGCCCTGGAAGCCACAGCGGGCGGTACCGTCCTGCGCGCAGATCGTCGCTGCACTGATGGAAAGCGGCGGCAATCTGTCGGCGGGGGCCCGCCGGTTGGGACTGCATCGCACCCAGCTGCGGCGGCGGCTGGTGCAGCACCAGATCGACGTCAATAAGGTCCGACAGCTCTAGCCTGGACCGACCCTTGCGCCGCTCATCTGTCGTCGGTGTGCCCCACCGCGAAGGGACACCTACGCCGGCCCCGCAGTTGATATCATGCAGCCGATGTCGAGCGATTCGTGGACGGGGATGCTCTGGGCTGACCGCTTCCTTCTGGGACCGCTGATCGGCCAGGGAGGGATGGGCCAGATCTATCGCGCGCACGATCAGAAGGACGATCGACCGGTCGCGCTGAAAGTGCTCGATGCGCGGGGTCGCCCGCAGGAATCCGCGGCGCGCTTTGCACATGAAGCCGAGCTGCTCTGTTCGCTGCAGCATCCTGGCCTGGTGCGGTATCTGGCACACAACATCGCGCCCAACGGAAATCTGTTCTTCGCGATGGAGTGGCTGGACGGCGAAGACCTGGCGAAGCGCCTGGCGCGGGCTCCGCTGTCGCTAGCCGATGCGCTGCGCCTGATCGACCGCGTCGCCGAGGCGCTGGCCTATTTGCACGAGCGCAAGGTCCTGCACCGTGACATCAAGCCCAGCAACCTGTTTCTGCCGCAGGGCGATGTCAATCAGGTGAAGATCCTGGACTTAGGAATCGCGCTGCATTCGACCCGGGTGACCCGAATTACGCGTAGCGGGGTGATTGTTGGCACGCCCGAGTACCTGCCCCCGGAGCGCGCCCGCGCCAAGCAAGAGCTGACCCCGGCTTCCGATCTGTTTTCGCTGGGCTGTGTTCTTTATGAGTGTCTGGCAGGCGATCCCCCATTTGCCGCGGACCACGTCGCCGCGACCTTGGCGCGCATCCTGTTTGAAGAGCCGCTGTCGATCGAGTCCAAGCGACCGGGGATTCCCACCCCAGTCGCTCAGATCGTGCACAAGCTGCTGGCCAAGGCACCGCAGGCGCGCTACCAGAGCGCGAATCAGCTGCGGGCCGCGCTCGCTGGGTTGGGGGCGATGCCCCTTATGTTCGGAGCTCCCAAGCACACGACGGATGCGAACGCGCCGGAGGTCTTTGGCCGCGGCGAGCTGAGTCTGGTCAGCGTCATCCTGGCTGCCCCACTTGAGCCCGCCGACGAGGAGAGCGGCGGCCCGGAGACCGCGTCGGGCCGGCTGCTAGAGAGCGAGCGAGCCGACCTGATCGATTCGCTGACCCAGCTCGGCATCAGTGCGCAGTTCTTGGCCGGCCCTGTGCTGCTGGCTACGGTCTCGGGTTCAGAGAGCGCCACCGATCTGGCGCGACTCGCTGCCCGCGGTGCGCTGCTCATCCGCAGCTACTGGCCAGAGGCCAAGGTGGTCATGGCGACGGGTCGAGGCCGTGTTGAGGGCGAGACCATGCTGGGGGATGTGGTGGCGCAGGCTGGCACCCTGCTCGACAGCGAGGCAGAGCCGGGAGCCGACCGGCACAAGGAGGCGCTGGGCGTTCGACTGGATACGCTGAGCGCCAAGCTGCTGGAGGGACGCTTCACCCTGCACACGCCGGAGGAGGGTACGCCCCGCCTCTACGGAGCGCGCGAGGCGGAGGAGACGGGGCAGCTCTTGGGAATGCCGACCCAGTTCGTCGGTCGGGAAGCCGAGCTGATGCTGCTTAAGACGGAGTGGCAAGCCTGCAGCAGTGATGCGGAAGCGCGAGCGCTGCTGCTCACCGCCGCGCCGGGCATGGGCAAGAGCCGCCTCAAGCAGGAATTCCTGCACGAGCTAGGGGCATCCGGAAAGGCCTGCACCCTGCTGCTGGGACAGGGCGATCCCTTCTTGGCCGGAGCGCCCTTTGAGATTCTGCGCGGCGCGCTGCTGCGGCTCTGTGGCCTGCACGGCAGCGAGCCACCCGAGGTCATGCAGCGGGACTTGCGCCGACGCCTGACGGCTCACCTGCCGCCCACTGATCACGATCGCATCAGCCAGTTTTTGTCGGTCCTCTGCCGCTGCCTGCTGACTGATGAGGGGAGCCCGCTCCTGCAGGCCGCGCGTCAGGATCCGAAGATCATGCGCGCTGAGCTAGGCCGCGCCATCGAAGACTGGCTGCGCGCCGAGAGTGCAGTCTCACCCATCCTCATCGTTCTGGACGATCTGCAGTGGGGCGATGCCGCGACCGTTGAGATCCTCGATGGTGTGCTGCGGCTGCCGATTCCGCTCCTGCTCTTGGGCTTTGCGCGGCCGGGGCTTGAGGAACGATTTCCGAACCTGTGGATGGGACAGCGCATACATCGCCTGCCGCTGCGCGAGCTAAGCCGCCGCGCCTGCGAGCGCCTGATCCACCACGCCCTGGGCTCGACCGTGTCCAGCGAGGCGGTGGGCCGAGCCATCGATCAGACGGCCGGCAATGCCCTTTACTTGGAAGAGATGATCCGGGCCCTCGCGGCCAACCGCAGCGACGAGCGCCCCGAGACCATCTTGGCCATGATGCAGGCTCGCATTGGCTGGCTCGACCCCGGCCTGCGACGGATCATCCGCGCCGCCGCCATCTACGGCATGACCTTCTGGAGTGGCGCCCTGGCCAGCCTGCTAGAGCAACCCAGCGACGATACTGTGATCTCGGCACGGCTGATGGATCTGGTGGCCCGCGAGTTCATCGTGGTCCAGCGCAGCAGTCGCTACCTGGGCCTGCGCGAGTATCGCTTCCGTCATCCCCTCGTCTGGGAAGCCGCGTACAGCCTACTGACCGACGACGATCTGCGACTTGGGCACCTGCGGGCCAGTGAGTATCTAGAGGGGCTAGGCGAAGGGGACGCGATGGTGATCGCCGAGCACCTGCGCCTGGGCGGACAGCCGGCCCGCGCCGTTTCCCACTACGTGACCGCGGCGATTCAGGCCTATGAGCGATCCGACCTTGCCGAGAGCCTGCGACGCAGCGACCTGGGCATTTCCGCCGGGGCCGCGGGCGAGCACTTGGGCACGCTGCAGGCGATACGCAGCCAAGCCGCGACCTGGGGCGGCAACCTGGCCGGCGCCACTGAGGCCGGCCTGGCAGCGCTGGATCTGCTGCCCCCCGGCGATCGTTTCTGGTGTGCGGCGATCGGTCACTTGCTGATCGTGGTGGCCCAGACCGCACCCACCACGCAGTTTGTCGAGCTGGTGCAGCGCTTCTCCGCCGTCGAGCCGCGCCCCGAGGCGACGCCAGCCTACGCCGATGCGGCCTCCTGGCTGGTCACGATGTTTAGCCTGACTGGCGTCCATGCGGTGGCTGCCGATGTCCTCCAGCGCCTGCAGCGGACCCGCTCTATAAGCTCGATCGCGCTGCCCGCCGACGCCTACATCGATGCCCTCACCATCGCCGGTGAGATGTACTTTGTCCGCGCCTTTGGTGCCGATCCCCATCGCACGGCCCAGCTGGGGTATCAGGCGATGCGACTGCTCGACGAAACGGGCAATCGCCACGCCATGCTCTCAGTGACGCTGGGACTAAGCAGCGCGGTTGCCGAGCTCGGCGACATAGAGACCGCAGGAGCACTCATCACGCACCAGCTGACGCGGGACAAGACGCTGGGCAGGGGTTCGTTCCTGGGATTTGCGCTGCGCACCTATCGTGCCTGTGCTCTTTCCCACAGCCCGGCGGCACAGACCCAGGTGCTCAGCGATGTCGACGACGTGCTGCGCGAGGCGTTCAGCCCAGCCTTCTGCGGCATGGCCCTCACCGCCCGGGCCCGCATCAAGCTCGCACACGCCGACTACGCCGGCGCGGAAGAAGACGCGCGCCGCGGAGCCGAGCAGTCTCAGACCTTCCCGCCCTATGCGCTGGAGTCGCAGGCCGTGCGCATCGCCGCGCTGCTCGGGCTCGGGCAGGCCGACGAGGCACGCCGCCTGGCGGAGACCGCGCTGACTACTTTTTTGGCGCTCCCCCACCTAGCCTACGGCGAAGTCGAGCTGCTCTACCAAGTCGGCCGCGCTCGTGAAGCCAGCGCCGATCTCAGCGCCGCCCAGGCTGCCTACCAGCGAGCCCGCGCCGCCCTCCTCTTGCGCGCCGAGCGCATCCCCGATACCGCCGCCCGAACTCGCTACCTGACCCGCCCGCCGCATCACGAGTTCTTGCACCGCCAGCCCCTACCCGCGTCCGTCGAGGGCTCTTAACGAACGCTGCAGCCCCGGCGGTCCGCCTACACGCCCGGCGGAGCCGACTGAACGTACAGCACGCAGATCACGTACTGCGCCCAGGCGCCGCCCTCGGGACGACGGTGGGTGACCCCGATGGCCAGCTCCAGTCGCGGCTGCCGCAGGATCTCTGGCGGCAGCTGCAGGGCGTCCAGCGACATCGTCTCAAATACATAGCCGCCCACGCTCTGTCCCGAGTAGTCGACGGCCTGCTGCAGCACCTGATCGAGCGCGGCAGACGGGCTGCGCCCCCCCGCGTGCACCCGGCTGAGCTGCTCGCGCAGCGCCGGCAGAATCCCCGACACCAGGCTGGCCTGGCCCAGCCCCAGGTCCTTGCGCGCAAGGTTGATGCGCGAAAGCAGGCGCGTCGCGTCTTGGTCGTGCTCGTCGCCGTGATAGAGCTGATACCCGGTGACCAGCGTGCCCTGCCCGGCCTCTTCCGCCCCTGCCATCTGACCCACCGCCACGCGCTCGACGCCCGGGGCAAGCAGCGTCGATCGCCCAGCCGGCAGCGCCAGCGCAGCCTGCAGCCAGGCCGCCGGACCGAGGTCGCGCGCCGTGTACTGCGAGTAGAACGATCCGCTGCGAATCATCCCCGGCACCTGCCAACCAGCGAGCAGGCCAAGGACGATATCGTCAAGCAGCGTGTCACTGCGTCGGCTGGTGATCCCCGCGAAGTAGTGGCTGGCCAGCTTCCCGGCGGTCGCCGACTGCTCCTCGGCCAGCGTGACCGGCCCCAGCCCGGCCTGGCGCCGCAGTTGGTTTAGCTCGGCCAGCACGCCCTGCGAAAAGCCGATCTTGTCCCCTGAAAGCGTGCTCCCCGCCGACTCGACATACACCGGCAGCTCGCCGACGCCCCGCCGCAGCAGCGTCTCTAGAAACAGCGTGCCCAGCACGCGACCAGGCCGGACATACATCAGCTGCACCCAGGCCGTGCGATCGGCAGGCGCCATCGGGCAGACGATGCGAAACTGCGGCGGCGACACTCCGGGATCGACGACGCAGCTCTCGACCCCGAAGCGCCCCTGGTTGATGTAGCCCTCGACGTGATCGACCTGGTCTTGCAGCCGCCCCTCGAACGTGACGCGCTCTTCGTTGGCAGCGACCAGCGAAAACGGCTGGATGGTATGTCGCTGCTGCGCGTAGACGAGGCTTGCCACCACGCGGTCACCGGATCGTCCCAGCCAAAAACCCACGTCGGTGGCTGTCGCCGGCAGCCCCGCCACCAGCTGGGTGCGGATCGACTCCGCAAAGCGCTCCCACAGCGCGTCATCGCTGGGATTTCCCGTCACCGTCCCCGACAGACTCAGCCTCGCCGACTCCGGAGTCACCGCCCCGCACGCCCCCAGGACAAAGGAATGCAGCGCGCTGGGCACCTCGCTGCCGGTCTGTAACTGGAAGCGACCCAGCTCGTGCGCGGCACAAGAAAGTGCGCTGGGTGTGCGCAGCGCGCGAGTCTGCGTCCCGAGCAGCCCGACAAAGGCCCGCTCCGATGCCGTGCTGGGCTGCCAGGCTTCCTGCGAGCCACTTGCCGCCAGTCGCGCCTCGACCTGCCAGCCCGCAGACGGTACCTGCCCCGCGGACTTCGCCGGCCGCTGCACCGGCTGCGCCGCGATGCGCTGCAGCGCTTTGAGCGTGGGAAATTCGACGAGCGGCTTCGACTTGGCACAGCCCGAAAGCCCCAGCGTGCCGCCCCACAGCAGCACGACGCCCAAGCCAGAACGAACACAAGAACGGAGGATGGACACACTCATGACAACACGGCTCCTAGATAAAGAAGGAGCGGCACCGTACGCCAGAACGGAGACAGCCAGCACGCTGTTTCGCCCCACCCCACCTCAGCCTCAGTCTCTGGCCGGCTCGCCTGGCAGCGAGCTGAGGGGCTCCGTCAATCAACGCTAAATAAACACAACATATCTACATTGAATTTCACTATTTTAGACAATGAATTGTGAAACAAAAATCTAACATATAAAAATAAAATATCGTATTCACGATGCAAAACCGCTAGCCACTCCCAGGCCAATCTGGCGGAAGCAGACACGAATCCGTGCCGGGGGCGGTCCCGGTTCGGCGATACTGTCACCATGGCAGTCAAAGCGGCCGCCGTGTTCGGCCCCTATGCGAACCGCAGCAAGTGGCGTGTCATCTATGACCAGGGCAGCCGACGCGTCTCTAAGGTCTTTGCCACCCGCGAGGAAGCCGAAGCCGTCGTCGCCACCCTGCGGGCATCGCTGTCGAACGAAGCGCAGAAGCCCATCGCGCTGGCCATCGATGAGTTCCTGGCGGCAAAGCGCAAGCAGGGCCTGCGCGAGGTCTCGCTCAAAGGCTGGAGTGATCGTCTGCGCCGTCACCTCGACGAGAACGCCAGCCTGCGTAGCGTCAGCCCGCGCGAAGCCCAGACCATCTACGACGCCATGGTGGGGTCGCTGGCCGCCGCCACTCATCGCGCCCGGCTGCGCTATCTGCGCGCCTTTTTTGCCTGGTGTGTCGAGCGCGGCGACCTGAGCGAGAATCCCTTTTCGGGCGTCAAGCCCGTCGGCCGGCCCAAGCGCGGCAAGCCCCAGCTTCGCGTCGATGAAGCGCGCGTGCTCTTGGCCCATCTGCTGCAGGCGGCGGAGGCGGGCGAAGATCGCGCCCTGGGTCTATCGCTGCAGATCCTGCACGGCCTGCGCTCCGGCGAGGTGCTGCGCCTGCGGGCCCGCGATGTCGATGCACAGGGCACGCGGCTGTGCGTGGCGATGGAGGGCGGCAAGACCGAAAACGCGACGCGCACACTGCAGATCCGTGTCGCCGCCGTGCAGTCGCTGCTCTTGCGTCAGAAGGCCGGACGGGCCGCCGAAGCCTGGCTGTTTGGAGACGGACGCGCCGTCGCCAATGACTATCTGTGGGACTACCTCAGCCGGGTCTGCAAGCAGCTTGGCCTGCCGCACGTCTGCCCGCACGCACTGCGCGGCATGCACGCCACCTTCGCCATCGCCGACGGAGCCAGCGCCGATCACGTCGCCAACGTCTTAGGTCACGGCAGCGCCGAGATCACCCGCCGCCACTACATCGCCCCCGGCAGCGAGCGCGAAGCGCAGGCCCGAAACGTCGCCAGCCTCCTCCTGCCGCCGCCCGCCGCTGCGACGCCCCCCGAGCCCAGCCCCGACGCCGTCCTCAAGCTCCTGCGCTCGATGTCCCCCGCCGAGCGCGCCGCCCTCCTCGCCGCCGTCGAGAACAAGTCGTAGACCGGGTCTAAAAGCCCAGCCTGCACCGCCTCTCGGCTGCCTAGCCGCGCGCGATCCCGTGCTCCGCGATGATGGCGGCGAGGGTCTCCCCTTTGAGCTCTCCGAGCCGCTCAAACGCCACTCTTTTTTTCATCCGCCGGGCACGTCCCACGATGCCAAGTAAAGTCGGCAGCATGCGCAGCCAAGTGACGATCAGCTTGGTGTGCCCGATGCCTCGGAGGACGTTCTTGTGCTCGCGCTGCGCTACGGCGCGGTGCATATCGCCGATCCTGGCGGTTGTGCCGAACTTCATCCAGACGTGTGCCGCGATCTCCCCCTCCAGGGACGTTCCGCAGTCGAACAAGATGTGTACCGCGTCATGCATGTCGATGGCCGAAGCCGTGCCTTCTGACATAGCTCGGGTGATGTTTTCAGCCGGATCTTCGACGGAGCGCAGGCGCGAAATGGCTTCGCCCAGAGTCAGAGTCAGAGTCAGATCGAGTTTTGGGTGGCCCATGGTGCGATCTCCTAAGGTCAGTTAGATACCGACACAGTGTCGGTAAAAGATGCCGACATAGTGTCGCCATGTCAAGCCGGCTGGGCTAGACTGCCGAACATGCCCAGGATTACGGCGGCGAGCATTCCCGAACATCGAGCAGCGCAGCGCGCGGCCATCCTGCAAGCTGCGCGGGAAGTCATCCTAAGCAATGGACTTGCGTCCTTGACCTTCGGCGTACTCGCTGAGCGGACTGGCCTCGCCAGACCCAGCGTGTACGAATACTTTCGCACCAAGTCAGAGATCATCGTTGCGCTCATCGAGGAAGAGGAGATGCCCGCCTGGCGCAGCCGTGGGGAGCGAGCCTTGGTGGGAAAGACCTCCCCGGAAGCGGCGATCGGCGCGTTCGTTCATGCGGTCCTCTCGCAGGTGAGAGCAGGGCACCATGACCTTCCGTTTGCTATCGCAGCGAGCGAGCTGGACGAGAACGCGCAGGGAGCGATTGAGCGGGCGCATCGCGGGGTCTTTGAACTCCTGATCCCTCACCTGCAAGGGCTCGGCGTCATCGACGTAGAGTCGGGCATTGCGCTCACGTCCGGTGTGGTGATGACCATGGGGCAAGCCCTGCGGCGCACGCCTAGGCGGCGGGGGCTGATCGAGATGGCGGTGGCTTTCACGGTGGGCGGTCTGCGTGCCTGCGCGCGGCGCACGTAGCTGGGCGCTGCATCGCCGGACTGCGATCCACAGACGCCGCGCGGTCGGTCGGCTCGGCCTGATGGAATCTCTGCTGCCAGCTATCTCGGGGCCCCCTCTTCCGCTCTGCGGGGGTGTCTCGTCACTCTTTTTTTCAATGTGTTGCTCGGCCTGCGCGACACCCGTCGTGGGCAGACGAGTAGGTCAGGTGGGCGCGCACGGATGCATGATGCTCGTGCAGCAGCCCACGCAAAACCTAGGCGCGACGCAGGGTTACACATCGGGGGCCTGCCGCGCGGAATCGTTGCCAAGATAGGGGAAGCTGGCTGGGGCACATCCTGCGGATTCCCGTCCCATCTGGTCCCCCGGAGGAAGAGGAGCCCCCATGCGACACCACGGAAAGACACTGCTCTGTGCCGGACTCCTATGTCTGGGACCGCTGGCCTGCAAGCGACCCAGTCCCCCGGTTCCGGTTCCGGCAGTCGCGCCGACGGCACCCACGGCAGCCAGTCCGCCGGCAGCCGCCGTTCCGGGTGGGCCCAAGGTGGCGGCGCAAGAAAACCGCCGCGGAATGAAGGCGTATCGCGCCAAGGACTACGCCGGAGCCGCCGCAGCCTTCCGCGCCGCCATCGCGGCCGATGCCTCGCACGTGCTCGCCCACTACAACCTGGCCTGTGTGCTGGCCTTGACCGGCGACAAAGCCGGGGCCGTGGCGATGCTGGAGTGGCTGCAGAGCAGCGCTGATCCGCAAGCGGCGCGCTGCCTAACCAAGGCGGCAGTGGATCGCGATCTCACCACCGTGCGCGGCGAACCCAAGGTGCAGGGCATGCTCGCTGCCGCCGCCGAAAAAGCCGCCGCCGCCATCCCCAGCGACGACAAGCTCTTGCCGCCGCTGCCCCCCTTGCTGCAAGGAGTCCAGGCCAGCTCGACCGCCACCGACAGCAAGAATCCCGCGCGCTACGCCGCCGCCACCCCGCTTTTTTACGTCGAAAAAGGCGGCGGTCCGGACGGCACTGACGATCCGGCGTACAGCACGCGCTGGTGCGAGGGCCGCGCCGACGAAGGCATCGGCGAGTCGCTCTCGTTCACCCTGTCTTCACCGACGGTCGTCGACACGCTGCGCATCGCGGCCGGGGTGTGGGAGAGCCCGGCCCTGTTTAAGCGCCACAACCGCATCACCCGGCTGGAAGTCGTCATCGATGGCCAGCCGGCGCAGACCGTGTCGGTGCCCGCCGGACGAAAGTTCGCCGAGATCAGCCTGGGCAAGCGTCCGCTTAAGAGCGCGCAGATCCGCATCGCCGCCGTCGAAAAAGGGCAAGACAACCTCAGCTGCCTCAGCGCCGTGCAGCTCTTGCGCGACCGCATCCCGCTCGCCCCGCTCGATGTCGCCGCCAACCCCACGCTCGCTGAGCTGCCCGGCGCGCTCTTGGCCATTGCGAAAGCGCTGCGCAGCCCGGGCAAAGACTTCGCCAAGCTCGACTCGCTGCTCGCCTTCCCGTTTACCACCAGCGACGGCTCGTGCTTCCTGAGCATGGAGTGCGATGCCAACAAGAAAGTCACCCACAAGACCCTGCCCGAGCTGGCCAAGGCCTGCCGCCGCTACGAAAAGCTCGACGAAGAGAAGCGCCGAGACGTAGGCAACCCCTGCCCGTTCTCAGCCAGTGTCGATGGGGAAGACGATCGCCCACTCGGCATCGATCACAACACACCCGGCGAAGTGACCCTGTCGTTCCCCAGCCACAACGAAGTCTGCACCGAATGGACCGTGGTTCACCGGGACGGCAGCTGGCGCCTCGCCGAGATTGGCTTTAGCGCCGGTTCGGGGGATGGGGAGGAGTAGGGCGAGGACGTCGGGTCAAGCTGGTCATATGCCGCGCTCGATGCCGTCGAAAGAAGCCGCTGTGCCCGCCCGACCCACTCGACTGCGCCAGACTGGCCAGCATGGCGCGGCCGGATCCACCATGGCTGCCCCTTATCGACTTCGCCCGGGCGATACTGGGTGTAATGAGAAATCTTCTTTGGATCGTGATTGGGGTGCTGAGCACTGTCTGGTCGGCGACGGCGGCGGCGCAGAGGCAGCGCTCGGCAACCGAGTGGGATGGTGAGAGCACCTATCACTTCACCCCCCGCGGCACCTATCAGCATCACAAGCGCAGCGTCGGCCGCATCGTCGAGGAAAAGCCCATCGCCGGCAGCTGGGGCTGCGTCAGCGGTCCGATCGACGCCGCGGTGCGCTTCGACAACCGCAAGCAGTACCTGTTCTTCGGCAGCCAGTACGCCCGCTACGACATGGATCGCAACGCCTGCGACCCCGGCTATCCCAAGCCCATCGCCGGCGGCTGGCCGGGCCTGCCCTGGACCGCTGATATCGATGCGGCCGTCGCCTACAACGGCAAGGCCTACTTTTTCAAAGGGGCGGAATACGTCCGCTACGACATCGGAAGCGATCGCGCCGATCCCGGCTATCCCAAGTCCATCGCCGCCGGCTGGCCGGGTGTGCCGTTTCAGAGCGGCATTGATGCAGCCGTAAATACCAGCGATGGCCGGGTCCTGCTGTTCAAGGGCGATCTGGCCATCGCCTACAACATCGCTGCCGAGCGAGCCGAGGGCGCGCCGTTTGCAGCCGCGAGGTATTTCGGCACCGCTCCCAGCGCCCCCATCGCCGCGACGCCGCTTGCGCCCGCCGCGGGACCGATAGGTCAGTGTACAAGCCGGGCCGGCTGCCCCTGCCAGCGCGACAACATGGAAGACTATTCCAAGCCCATCTTCAAAGGCTCGCCGCTGCCGGTGAAGGCGCCGTTCACCCTGCGCAACTGGCACTACCTGCGCGATCAGTGCGATCCGGCAAAGCGCCCTGGTGTCAAAGGTGGCATCGGCTACCCGGGCGATGGACGCCACAAGCCCGGCACGCCCTTCGGCAAGATGCGCGATGTCGTCGCCTTCGTCGTGCACGAGACGGGAGCGCCGAGCGGCTTCACCAACGACGGCGGCAACCTACCGACCTTCTTCATCGACCACGATGCCGTCGTCTATCAGCTTCGCGACCTCAGCACCTGGGAGAACGGCGCGGGGTCGACCTATGTCGATCAGCGCTCGCTGTCGGTCGAGATCGCCAATGGCACCTTCGTCCCGTCCGGGAAGTCAGGCACGTTTACCAACGCCTACTACCCCGACAAAGGCCAAGGCTGCCCAGCGGGCAGCGAGTGCGTCGACATGCGCGGCATCAACCTGCCGGTGCCCACGCCGCTGCCGGTGCCGCTGCCGTCCGGAGTAAGCGCCAACCTCCCCAGCGGCCTGGTGCCGTCCATCCTGCTGCAGCTTCCGAGCGAACAGCAGCTAGAGACGCTGTATCAGCTCGCCAAGTTCGTCATCGAAGATCTGCAACCGCACCTGGGACACCAGATCGACTGGGACTTCCCGGCGGCGACCGTCAACGTCGGCAGTCGCTTCGCACCCGAGAACTACTTCATCCTCACCGGCGGCGGCTCGAACTTCTTTGCCGATGCCCTGATCTCATGCAACTCCAAGTCGCACCTGCAGCGGATGTTTCTCGACTGCGGTCATAACCAGGATAATCCGGGCGGCATCCTGTCCCACTGCACCGTCAACGGGGCTCAGAAATCCACCGACGGGCTGGCCCCGCACCTGTTCCTGTACCTGGCCCGCAAGAAGTCCGCGATCTACAACACGCCGGCCAAGCGCCGCGAGGCCCTCAAGTGCATGCTCAGGCAGCTTGTTCGGGATCCCCTCAATCAGTGAACGCAATAGCCTCGTGAAATTATCAGCCGAAAGGTGTTTGGGAGGGCCGAGCCGCTCATTGCACGGCGAAGGCAACAGACAGCATTCTTGGAACGGAACGAATGCTGGACCTCCTCGGGGTCGCAGGCGGTGGCACGTTGGGACAGAACAAGGCGGAACAGGAGAGATCCTACCTGGCGGCCAAGTCGGGCAAAGACCGCTGGTATAAGGCCGGATGGCTGAAAATCAGCGGAGCCGGGAGGAAGTCCGAGGGGTTCACAGTACCGGTGAAGGCGTGCAAGATAACGCGCTGGAGGGAAGGGGCCCTGCTTTGATCAAGCTGGGAAGGAGGTAAGTGCGAGGGCATGCTGGAAACGGCCAAAACCCCCAAAGAAAAAGTACGACAACTCCAACGCAAGCTATGGGTGTGTGCCAAGCAGAGTAGGACACGGCGGTTCCATGCGTTGTATGACCGGATCTACAGAAGTGACGTTCTGAGGGAAGCATGGAAACGAGTGCGCAGCAACGGCGGCGCGGCAGGAGTGGATGGGGAGACAATTCAGACAATCGAAGAACGAGGGCCGGGAGAGTTTCTTGCTGAGATTCAGGCGGCGTTGCAAGCAGGCCGATATCGCCCTTCCCCGGTGAAGAGGCGATGGATACCGAAAGCAGATGGGAAGCAGCGGCCATTGGGGATCCCGACGGTGAGGGATCGAGTGGTGCAGATGGCGGCGAAGATTGTAGTGGAGCCAATCTTCGAGGCGGATTTCCAGGAGTGTAGTTATGGATTCCGGCCGAAGAGAAGCGCGCAACAAGCCTTGGAAGCAATCCGAGAAGCGGGCAACCAGGGATACAACTTCGTCGTGGATGCAGACATTCAAGGCTACTTTGACAACAT
>CALFYE010000093.1 GCA_937952145.1 uncultured Myxococcales bacterium | reverse complement strand
ATCTACACAGGCGAAGACACTCTTTCCCTACACGACGCTCTTCCGATCTCAAAGCAGGGTCGGCCAACCATTTGGATGGAACATTATCAGAATTAAAAAATGAACTCAAGAATCTTAATGCGAACGATAGTTCCATATGTGGCCGAATTTTTCTTTCGAAAGGTGATGGAAATCGATCTGTTGTTAATACAAACAAAGTCATTCGCTTTATCGATGGCGAGAGCATGGTTTTGCTTTCGAAAGGCGATAAGGGAAGTCGGCAGGACGGATTGCGGCGAATTGTTGAGCAAAGTTTGAATAATAGAAACGAATCGCCAGGTGTTTATGCGATTCTGACTTTGGCTCTTCGTCCAGTGAAAGAGAAGAGTGCAGGTAAGATCGAATATATGTTACAAAAGTTTGTGATTGAAAGCCGTAATAATTCGCTGATCGTGAATTCTAGTCAAAATATTACAAACACCACTTCATGCCTGTGGCCGTACAACAAACCATCAGCAGTAGATTGCTTTCGTATGATTGTCGCAGATGCCGCGCAGCGGCTGGCAACGCAAACACCCCCTCCTAACCGGGTCGTT
The DNA here is from genome assembly GCA_937952145.1 of uncultured Myxococcales bacterium. Classification (GTDB taxonomy): domain Bacteria; phylum Myxococcota_A; class Polyangia; order Palsa-1104; family JAEUJZ01; genus JAEUJZ01. Next base: position 26,889 of record CALFYE010000093.1, on the reverse strand, counting down.
ACGCCGCTGCCTCCTCCTCCTCCTTCTGTAGACGGTGCAAAGGACTGTGCCAAGAGCCGGGCGACGGACGCGGCAACGATAGATACGCTAAAGCTAAAAAACGTCCAATTGGACCAGAGACTGAGGGAGGTTGAAAAGCAGAGAGAGGAGATTGAAAAGCAGAGAAAGGAGGCTGAAAAGCAGAGAGATGCCGAAAAAGAGGCTGCCCTGCAGATTCAGGGGCAGCTGGCTTCTCGGAAGGCAGAGCTTGAGTCTCTGAAGGTAGAGAAAGCGAATCTCCAGCGGAACCCCAATCGCAGTGCGCGGGCTGCTCTGGGGACGTTATGGGCGATGACTAGCCTGGGGACTATCGCAACGCTAGGGCTGGGCATCAATAATATTCTGAATGGACAAGAGGTTAGAGTATTGCCACAAAAATGTGGCGAGTTTGCTAATTTGCCGTGCGGAACGGTGACTGAAAATAATCGATTTATGCCAATGTTTTATCCAACTCTGATTGCGACACTATCGCTTGGGGCAGCCAGCATCATCTTCAACAGCATACACTGTGTGGGAGCGGACAATGACACGGCGGGTTGTGCCAAATCGAAGTCAAAGGGGAAGGGACAATGATTCGCTTGCGCCAGGCGTTCTGTCGTTGGAGGGGCTCGTCAGGTGGAGCGCTGGAGCGCTTTGAGCGCGCGTTCGGCCCAATCCGAGTGCTGGGGCTGGTCTGGGCGATCGGGACCTCGGCTTGCAACCAGATCGACTTGGCCACGCCCGACCCGCCTGACCTCCGGGCCAAAGGGTGGGACTTTACCAAGCCGCAGTCGATCAGCGCGCTGAGAGAGGACGGCTGGACCCTGGATTCCTGCATTCGGCCAGTGACGGCTGATGGCAAGTCGGTACTCACGCAGGAGCAGTTTCCAATCATGCCGAATTCGATGGGCGCAAACTGCGATGCGCTGACGCCGCCCCTCTTTCCCAATGCGACGACTCGGCTCTACGAAGTGCAGCTGCAGCACTCGCTAAAAGAGCTGCCGTCGGATGATTCGTGGGCGGCGGTCTATCTGAGCCTGCCCGGGGCGACGAGCCCGACCGAGACCTTGCTCTTGGAGCTACGCGGGCCGTTTGGCCGGGTGACCACGACGGTGCTCACTGAGGTGCCGGCGGGCAGCGACGTCAGCTTCAGCCTGCGCTTGCGGCTACACGTCAGGCAGTTCTTCGTGATAGGCAAGGACAGCTGGCAGATCGAGAAGCTGTCGGTGACGGGTCGCCTGCCCCGCCCCGGGGGCTAGCCGGGGACCTGGCCTAGTCGAAGGCGGCGACGCCGGTGATGTCTTCGCCGACGACGAGGGTGTGGATGTGGTCGGTGCCTTCGTAGGTGAAGACGGACTCTAGGTTGCACATGTGGCGACCGGCCTGGTACTCGTCGGTGATGCCGTTGGCGCCAAGCAGGTCGCGGGCGTTGCGGGCGCACTCCAGAGCCATGCGGACGTTGTTGCGCTTGGCAAGCGAGACCTGGGCCGGGCGCAGCTTGCCGGCTTCCTTGAGGCGACCGAGGTGCAGCGACAGGAGCTGGGCCTTGCTGATCTCTTCGACCATGTCGACGAGCTTGGCCTGGACTAGCTGATGACCGGCGAGCGGGCGGGTGAACTGCCGACGGTCTTTGGTGTAGCGCAGGGCCTCGTCGTAGCAGGCCATGGCGGCGCCGATGGCCCCAAACGAGATGCCGAAGCGCGCCTGGTTTAAGCACGAAAGCGGCCCGCGCAGACCCTGCACCCCGGGCAGCATGGCCGAGGCGGGGACGACGCAGTCTTCGAAGATCAGCTCGGAGGTGACGGAGGCGCGCAGCGAGAACTTGCCGTGGATGTCGCGGGTGGAAAAGCCGGGCGTGCCGCGCTCGACGAGGAAGCCGCGCACCGACTTGGCGTTGGCGGTGCCGCTGCCGTCTTCGTCGGTCTTGGCCCAGACGACGGCGACATCGGCGAGGCTGCCGCTCGTAATCCAGCGCTTCTCGCCGGACAGGACATAGCTGTCGCCGACGCGGCGAGCGACGGTGCGCATGCCGCCGGGGTTGCTGCCGAAGTCGGGCTCGGTCAGGCCGAAGCAGCCGATGGCCTCACCGCTGGCCATGGCCGGTAGCCAGCGCTGCTTCTGCGCTTCGCTGCCGTACGAGTGGATGGGGTACATCACCAGCGCCCCCTGCACCGAGGCGAACGAGCGCACGCCGCTGTCGCCGCGCTCAAGCTCTTGCATGATCAGGCCGTAGGCGATGGGGCCAAGACCGGCGCAGCCATAGCCCTGCAGGCTGGCGCCGAGTGCTCCCAGGGCCCCGAGGCGCTTGGGCCAGGCGGGATCGAAGCTGCCGTCGCGGAAGTGACGGCCGATGACGGGCAGGATCTCGTCGTCGACAAAGCGGCGAAAGGTGTCGCGCACCAGGCGCTCTTCTTCGGTCAGAAGCTCGTCCAAGCCTAGGAAATCAACGCCAGAAAACGCCATGAACGGTCTGCTCCTTTGAGTAAGACGGTGTCGGTGTCGAGACGGGGACGGGACAGCCAGGGTTATCGTCGGTGCGCGTCGACCAGCCACTCTTGCGTGGCGCGGGTCAGGATCGAATCGATGGGGACCTCGCCGTGGTCGATGACGAAGCTCGTCGAAAGCTGGGCGCCTAGCTCGGGCATCGAGGCGCCAAACGGCGGGCCGCCGGGATAGCTGTGGCAGTAAAAGAGCGCGATGAGCCGACCGCCGGGTTTTAGCAGGCGCGCGACCTGCTGGATGTATTCGTCGCGACGGCTGGGATCAATGGCGCAGTAGCAGCAGTGCTCGACGACGAGGTCGTAGCTAGAAGCGGCGAGCGGGCCAGCTTCATCGCGCAGAAAAAGGTCGCGCTCGACGGCCTGCACGACATCGGCGAGACCGGCCGCCGCCACCGCCTCGCGCGTCGCAGCCACGGCAGAGGGGGCGATGTCGAGGGCGACGATCTGGGCCGCGGCCGACTGCGCCATGCGACCGAGGACCAGCGCCTCATGTCCGCGACCGGCGCCGAGGACGAGGACCCGCTGACCCGGCCGGAGCGTGAGCTGCGACGACAGATAGCGCGCAAGCGGCGGGGCGGCCCGGCCAAGCTCCCAGCCGTCGCCGCCGTTTTGGTACAGAAACTCCCAGCGGGCGTCGTAGGGCAGGCCTTCGGGCTCGCTCTTTTTGGGACGGAGCTCGCGGACGGCGGTGCGGGCAGCTTCGCGCAGCAGGCCCTGCAGCGTCGCGTAGTCGCCAGCGGTCCACAGCAGGGCGGCGGGCTCACCTGGCTGCGACGGTCGGCCGCCTCCGCTGATCGGCGAGCCGCTGATGGGCGAGCCGGCGGCGGGCGGACCCGAGGGCGGGCTGCGTTCGGCGATGTAGCCCAGCCGCAGGCGCCGCGCTTGGGCATCGACCTCAAAGGCGACCAGCGTCGCATCACGTGGCGTGCGACTCGATGCCGGACCGCGACCATGGGCCCAGTCAAACAGCGGCTGCGCAGCCCCGGCCACCCGCTCGCAGGCGGCGGCATCGAGCTCGGCTTCGACCACTCCGGCGGCGCCGGCGGCCCGGACGTGCGCGCTCTTGTGCCGACGGTCGAGGGATAGCGAGTGCAGGTCCACGGTGCGCCTCTAGCCGAAGACTTTCTTGAAAAGCTCGCCGCGCACGTCGGCCTGCATGACATCGTCGAGACTGCCGATCGGCTCCCCAGCGATAAAGACGAGGGGAAACTCGGTCCGCTTGGCCTGCGTAAGCGCCCAGCTTCGGCTGACTTCGTCGTCGGTGACGTCGAGGACGGTGTAGGGGATGTCGCGGCCCTTGAAGATGTCTTCGATCTTCTTGGGCGTGCGGTAGTCCTGGTCAGTGATGTAAAGCGCGACCGGGGCGGCCTCGCGGGTCGGGGCTTGGCTGCCTTGGCGCTCTTCGGCGACGAGGGCTTCGGCTTCGGCGACCTGTCCTTTGCGGCGCGCAAGCTCGTCCTGCGAGCACAGCGGCTGACCGAGCAGATCGTTGGCGAAGCGCAGGGCCTGACGGGTCCAGCGCACGGGCGGAACCCCGTTGCCGCGATCATCGTAGACGGCATCGTGCAGGAGCACGCGGCCGCGATCGAGGACGTCTTGGGCCATCGGGGGCAGGGTCGGGGGACGATTGGGCATCGGTGGAGCTCGCAAGTGGTGACGAGGGCCAGAGGTTTCGCGGCGGGTGGCTGGCCACGGGCCGGCCCCTTGCCTAACGCGGAGTGGGGGTGAAGTCAAAACTCTACTGAGCGTCAGCCGTCGCGGTGCAGCGGTGTGCCATCGTCGTCGGTCTGGCGTCGCGAGTTGAGCGGCATGATGAGATAGCGCAGGCCATTTTCGTGCAGCGTGGGCAGGCGACCGGCGTTGATGTTGACCTGCACGCTCTGGTGCAGGAGGCGCGGCGGGCTGAGCGTGGCATCGCGGGTGCGGCGAAAGGCGACGAATTTTTCGCGCGGCGTGCCGGTGTTCAGGTGGACGTTGCCAGCCCGCTCGGCGGCGACGGTGGTCTCAAAGCGCAGGGCACGGCCGCCGGGCTGATAGTCGTGACCGACGAAGATACGGGTTTCCCCAGGCAGGGCGTAGAGCCGCTCGTAGATCGTCGTATACAGGCGATCGGCGTCGCCGCCGGGGAAGTCGCAGCGGCCGGTGCCATAGTCCTCGATGAACAGGGCATCGCCGACAAACAGGCAGTCGCCGAAGCGATACGAAGAACAGCCGGGGGTGTGGCCCGGCGTCGACAGCACCTGGAAGCGCAGGCTGCCGGCGGTGACCTCTTCCCCGTCGTGGAGCAGGCGATCGAACTGGCGGCCGTCGGTGGCGAAGTCCGGGCCCAAGCGATAGACCCCGGCGAAGATCTGCTGCACGGCACAGATGCCGGCCCCAATCGCCACCCCAGCGCCGAGCTGCGACTTTAGGTACTGCGCGCCGCTTAGATGATCGGCGTGGGCGTGCGTCTCTAGGATCATGCGCAGCTGCAGTCCGCCCTCGCGGAGGAAGGCGGCGATGCGCTCGACCGAGGCGGTGCAGGTCTCGGCGACGATGGGCTCGAAGTCGAGCAGGGGATCGATGACCACCGCATCGCGGCTGTCGGCGTCCCACAGCACGTAGCTCAACGTCGAGGTGGCGGAGTCGAAGAAGTGTTGGATGGGCATCGGCGCAGCCTCCACATTACAGGCCCAGGCGGCGCCGCAGATCGGGGTTTTTCGGCCCGACGCGCCAGATCCAGGCATCGAGCAGATAGTGCGTCGACTGCGGCAGCGCAAAGAGCGGCACCAAGAACACCAGCAGCCCGGCGGCGGGCTCGAACTGGGGCAGGGGAAAGAGCATCGCGTGGTCGTGCCAGACCAGGCAGTCCCACAGCCCCTCCTCGACGAAGGCCAGGCCCATAAGCGGCAGCAGGAAGATGAGGATCGCGGTGAGGGTGGTCGGCGGGCGGGGCGGCGCATTTGTCGCCTCTGGTTGTGCGTGCTCGGCGGGCTCGGTTTGGCGATGGCGCTCGGCAAGCTCACTTTGGCGGTAGCGGAACAGCAGCACGAAGTAGGGGATGCCGTGCGGCAGGACGTTGAGCAGGCTGAAGGCGACGTCGCTGTTGTAGGCGACGATGCCGACGTACCAAGACAGCCAGGTGCTGCCCATGACCAGGAGCTTGCCGGCGGGCAGCATCCCTTCGCTGACCGTGCGCTGAAGCTGACGCAGCAGCCACAGGCCGCCCACGAACAGCCACGCAGCATGGGCCAGTTGCAAGAGTGCGGGCGGGGCCGGCAGGAAGAAGTCCTGGGGCACAAACCAGTGAAAGCGCCGCGGCAGGTTGGCGTGCCAGTGCACAACGGGATAGATCGTGCCCAGATACACCGCCGCTCCGTCGAGAATAGGGTCAAGTCGGGCGTAGCGCAGGGCCGGGGCGCGGCGACCGCAGAGCGCGATCCAGCCGTACTGCTGACGGATGAAGTGGTAAAGCGCCAGGTAGGCGAGCACGCGCCAGAAGGTCAGCGCCGATACGGCACAGAGCCCGACGCCAACCGAGTACGCAAGGAGCGGCAGACCGAGGTACAGGCCGGGGCGTCGTCGTACCTCGCCAGGCACGGTGTAGACGCGATAGATCGTCGCCCAGACGTGCGCGACATCGACAAAGACGATGGCCAAGAGCCAGCCCAGCGGGCCGAGCGGCGCTGCCAGCCCATCGCTGCCAACCAGGAAGCGGACCATGATCAGAGCTGTCAGCGTCGGCAGCAGGAAGGCCAGGAGGTCTTCCCGGGCGGAAAATAGCCAGGCCAGGCGCGGGGTGCGAGAGGGCATCGCCTCCCATCATACGGCGAGACAGGCGGCGAGACGGGCGGCGAGACGGGCGGCGAGACGGGCGGCGAGACGGGCGGCGAGACGGGCGGCCGCGGCCAGCGTCAGCGCGGGGTCCGTGCGTCTCACAGGAGTTCCAAAAACTGTAAGCAATAAATTGTTTACCTAATGACGCAACGGGTACACTGCACGCCTCGGTGCGAAGGGGCCCGGCATGGAAGGTTCGGTTATCGGTAACTATCGCGTTGTCCGCAAGCTCACCGAGGGTGGGATGGGCACGGTCTATGAAGCCGTGCACGACCGCCTGGGCAAGCGGGCGGCGCTCAAGACGCTGCATCCCGAGTTCGCCCGTCGTCCCGAGTTCGTACAGCGCCTCATCGACGAGGCGCGCGCCGTCAGCCTGGTCGATCATCCCGGCCTGGTCGAGGTCTTCGACTGTGGACTCGACGAGCGCGGCACCGCCTACATCCTGATGGAGTACCTCAACGGCGAGACGCTGGGCCAGCGGCTCAAGGCGGTGCACGGGCGGGGGCGGCTGGATCTGTCGGTCACGCTGCGTATCTGCCGGCAGATCGCCTCGGCGCTGGCCGCGACGCACGAAAAGGGCATCATCCATCGCGATCTCAAGCCCGACAACGTCATGCTGGTCGCCGATCCCGAGGCTCCCGGCGGCGAGCGGGCCAAGCTCCTCGACTTCGGCATCGCCAAGCTGCGCGCCGAGCTGAACGAGAGCGAAGACACGCGCCACGTGACGATGGCCGGCACTCTGATGGGCACGCCGACCTATATGTCGCCGGAGCAGTGCCGCGGCTCGGGCCAGGTTGATGACCGCACCGATGTCTACTCGCTGGGGGTGCTGCTGTATCTGCTGATCGGCGGGCGTCCGCCGTTTGTCGCCGACGGGCCGGGCGAGGTCATGCTGATGCACATGACGCAACAGCCGCCGCCGCTTTCGACCTTTGCGCCGGATGCGCCGCTTGAGCTGGTGACGCTGGTGCATCAGATGCTGCAGAAAGAGCGGGGCGAGCGTCCCTCGATGGCCGAGACCTCGGGGCGGCTACTGCAGCTCTGCGAGGCCCTGGACTGGGGGGGCACGACGGGGGCCTACGCCAAGCTGAGCGGTGCTCCGGGCGGGCTGCCGGCTTCGAGTCGGCCGCCGGCTTCGGGCTGGGGTAGCTCAGCCGCCCATCCGGCAGTGGCCGCCCCGGGGGGCTGGGCTGGTCCGTCGCAGGTGGTGCCGTATGGCCATGCGCCGGGCTCGGGTCATGTCGGCGGCCACGCGGCTGGCCATGTGACTGGCCATGTTTCTGGTCACATCTCGGTGCCGCAGGTCAGCGTCGGTCCCAAGGGCAGCAGCGAGACCAGCTTTTCGCGCGGGTCCATGCACCCGCTGGGGCTTTCGACGGGATCGCAGTCGATTCATCCGCCGCCTAGCCGTCGTCGCTGGTTCGTCGGGGTGGCGATTGTCACCGGCTTCGTCGTAGCGGCCCCGCTGTGGTGGCTGATTGATCAGCACGAGGGGCGTGAGGGCCGACTGCCGGCTGAAAAGGCAGAGCCTCGACGGGCTGAGCTGCCGGCATCCTCCCCGGGTGAGCTGCGGCCAAGCAGTCCGTCGGTCCCCACCCCGCCAAGCCCGCCGAGTCCTGCCCCGTCGGAAGTCAGACCAGCCCCAGCGGTAGTGGCCGAGCCCCCCGTCGAAAAGCCAGCTGCTGCGGCCGAGCCCTGGGCCGAGCCGGCCAAGGCCCACCCCAGTCCCGATGCCCCTGAGCCGACCGCCAGCAAGAGCAGCCGTCGGAGTGAGCGGCATAGCTCTAGCCCGCCGGAAGAGGCGGCGGCCAAGCCCTCCCGCTCGTCCTCCCGCAGCGCTCGTGCCGAAGGCAAGGCGGGCGGAGACGAGCTCCTGGACCTGCTCGATCGGCGGGTCCAGCCCAGCAGTCCCCCAGCGACCGACAAAGCGAAGCCGCGCGCGGCTTCTCCGACGCGCGCCAACGCGAAGGAGAAAGCGCATGTCGACCCCTCGTTGTTCTAGGCGCCCACTGCCCCTGCGCCTGTTGCCCCTGGCCTTGAGCCTAGGGATCTTGTTTGGCTCTGGGCTTGGCGCTGGGCTGGTGCAAGCCGCCGAGAGCGCCCCCAGCGACGAGTCGCCCGAGTCCAAAGAAGCCTACGAGCACTACCTAAGGGCTTATAAGCTGGCTTCCAGCTCGTCCTACGAAGAAGCCCTGAGAGAGCTGCAGCAGGCGCTGGACAAGGGGGCGCCCAAAGAGGTGCCGCGTCGCTATCCCGACTATCTGTTCGCGACGGCGAAGATCTATCAGCGGCTGAACCGCCACATCGAAGCCGTGGCCTACTACGAGCGCTATCTGAAGCTGGCCGGGCTGGAAGATGGGAACCGCAACAAGGCCGAGAGTGAGCTAGAGGCCGAGCGCGCCAAGCTCCTGCCGCTGGCTGGGGAACCGACGCTGGCTGCCAGTCTGGCACCGGCGGCCCTGCCCAGCGTCGATGCGGGAGGAGAGCGGCGCACGCAGCCGAATAGCAGCGTCGACAAAGGGCCGTTCTACAAGCAGTGGTGGTTCTTTGCCGCCGTCGGGGGCGGGGTCGCGACACTGATTACCGTGTCGGTACTGGCCGCGCAGCCCTGGCTACCCAAGTACGAAAACCCCGTCGTCGTCGAGTTCTAGGAGCCGGCATGCGTACCCAGTCTGTCCGTCGTTTGTCTTTGTGGGGCGGCTTGCTCCTCGGCGGTGCGCGCTCGGCCGCGGCTGCTCGCTTCGGCGCGCTCGGCCTGGCGCTTGGGCTTCTGTCGTGCGGCGACCCGCGTGGCGCAGTGCGGCTGCAGCTACAGGTCGATGAAGGGATGCGGAGCCGCGTCAAGTCGCTGCGCATCACCTCGCTGAACCGCGGGCGCGAAAATGAGCTGTGGCGGGGCTCCAGCAAGTCGCCGAGCACGGTGTACATGACGCCGTCGGGGGTCCCGCGCGAGCTGACGCTGGTCGTGCCGGCCGAGATTCGCGGTCAGCTGGCCGTCGGGGTGAGCGCGCTGGATGAGAGCGGCGCTGAGCTTCTGCGGGGGCGGGGTCAGGCGGTGATCGAAAACGCGGCCGATACCGCGCGACTGTCGCCGGTGACGGTGCCGCTGACCCAGCCGCACTGCGTGCCCGAGGGCTGGTGCTGGTCGCATCCGCAGCCTCAGGGGCAGCACATCAATGGCCTGTTCGGGACGGGGCCCGACAACATCTGGGCGGTGGGTAGCGGCGGCGCCATCCTGCACTACGACGGCATCGGCTGGAACGGCGTGCCCAGTCCCACCTCGGCCGCGCTGTTTGGTATCCACGGCAGCGGCCCGACGGACATCTGGGCCGTCGGTGGAGGCGGTGGTACGACGCTGCACTACGACGGCAGCACCTGGACGGCCGTGCCCAACCCCAGCATGCAGGCGCTGCGCGCGGTGTGGTCGGTGGCGCCAACTAGCGCTTGGGCGGTCGGTGCACTGGGCACGGTGCTGCGCTACGAGGGCTCGGCCTGGAAGGACGTCAGCAACCCGACGATGCGTACGCTGTACGGCGTCTGGGCAGCCAGTGCCGACGATGTCTTTGTGGCCGGCGATCTGGGTGCAGGACGCTGGCGAGCCGGCGCTTGGGACCCGACGCTCACCACGCCACCTATCAATCCAGCCCCGATGAGCCCACCCGCCGATCTGCGCGGCGTCTGGGGCAGCAGTGCCAACGATGTGTACTTCGTCGGCCCAGGCGGGGCGCTGCTCCACTACAACGGCGGTGGCTTCGACAGCATCAACGTACTGACCAGTGCGACGCTCACGGCCATCGGGGGCAAGTCGGCTGATGATCTTTGGGCCTTGGGCGCGAACGGCACGGTGCTGCATCGCTCGGGCGTGGCGGCGGGGGCCGGGGCGGGCATGGGCTGGCGCACCACCGAGAGCTATACCGGATCCGGCCTGAGCGCGGTCTGGGCCGCCAGCCGCGAGTTCGCCTGGGTCAGCGGCAACGACGGCGCGCTGCAGCGCTGGGATGGCACCCGCTTTTACAACGTGCCGCAGCGCGAGACGACGGCCGGTCTGCTTAGCATCCACGCCGCCGAAAACGGGAGCTCGGTGTGGGCGGTGGGCGATCGCGGGACGCTCCTGCGCTGGAATGGCGTCGCGTGGGAGCCCACCCCGATCGACAGCGTCGAAGCGGTACGCGATGTGTGGAGCGATGGACCCGAGCGCGCCTGGGCCGTCGGCAACAACGGCCTGCTCTTGCGCTGGGACGGCAGTCGCTGGCAGCGAGTCGACAGCGGCGAGCGCACGCACCTTGGCGCGCTGTTTGGGGTCAGCGGGAACGATCTATGGGCTGCGGGCGCAGGGGGCGTTCTCCTGCACTTTGACGGCATGCGCTGGGCGCGCAGCAGCGGGCTACCAACCGCCGATCTGAACGATCTGTGGGGCCGTGGACCCGACGATCTGTGGGCCGTGGGCAACGCCGGCACGGTGCTGCACTGGGATGGTCAAAGCTGGCTGCCGGCTTCGCAGGGGGCTCTGCCGACGCAGAACCTGCTTACCGTCTGGGGCACGGCCACCGACCTCTTCGCCGCCGGCAGCAACGGCACGCTGCTGCGCCGCGACAAAGATCAGTGGCAGCCGGTGGCCAGCGGCCTGCCGATGGGCGTGAACATCAACGGCATGTGGGGCCGCTCGGGCACCGACATTTGGCTGTCGGGCAGCGACGGACGACTGTATCGCTTTAACGGCTCGGTGGTGATGCCGGCATCGGTGCTGGTACCAGCGGATGCCGCGGGGGGGGCGCGACCCCTGTATCGCCTGCGTGGCGACAGTCGCGGTCAGCTTTGGGTGGTGGGGGCACAGGGGACGATCGTTGCCGCGGCGACTGCCTGCGCCGGCTGTGGCTCGACGGCGCGGTCGCTGAGCTTGGCGATCTCGCTCGATGGCTTTGCTGGCAGTGAGGTCAAGCGGCTGTCGGTGGACGTGTACGGCGGCAACAAGCGCCTGCCGGGCTCGCCGTTTGAGCTGCAGCCTGGACGATCGCCCTTTGCCCTGCCGCTGCCGAGCGGCCTGCCAAACCCGCTTTCCCTGCAGGTCGTCGCCTACGGCGAGACCGGGGCGGTGATCGGGGCCGGGCGCGATGACTTTGAGCTTGCCGCGGGAGCCGCCGCGCTGTCACGCAGCGTGCGAGTGCGGGCCGGCTGCAGCGGCGATGGCTGGTGCACGGTACCGTCCCCGAGCCGGGTCAACCTGAACAGCCTGTGGGGCGCTGCTGCGGATGCGGTCTGGGCCGTCGGCGACGGCGGAACTGTGCTGCGCTGGAACGGCAGCGACTGGGCGATCGAAGCCAGCTCCACCTCGCAGCCGCTGCGCAGTGTCTTTGGCACGGGCCGCGATGACGTCTGGGCCGCCGGTGATCCCCAGGGCGCGATCAGCACCATCCTGCATCGCGACGGCGCGAGCTGGGGGGCGGTCACGGCGCCCATCCTGCGGGTAGTCGGACTGCCGCTTTACGGCGGCACCAGCCCTGAGCGCGGCTCGGTCTACATCGCAAGCCCTATCGAGGGATCGGTGCTGCAGCTCTCAGCCGGGATGTGGATCTATCTCGCCAGCCACGGCCAGAACTACGGCTGCAGCCAGCTCAATGGTATGTGGAGCAGTGGCGGCACCGGCGGCGATATGTGGGCGGTCGGCGCCAACTGTGCCCTGCGCATGCAGAAGGGCCTGTGGAGCGCACTCCCGCCACCCAAAGACGCGCTGAACGCGGTCTGGGGCAGTGGCTCGGACGATGTCTGGGCGGTTGGCAACAACGGAACGATCTATCGCTGGAACAGCAAGGGCAGCAGCGAAGTCGTCCCCAAGCCCAGCCCGCAGACCCTACGCGCCGTCGCTGGCACCGCTTCTGACGACATCTGGGCGGTGGGCGTCGCCGATACCATCCTGCACTACGACGGACAGCGCTGGACCCAGCTGCGCGGCCCGACGTCGGGGCGCGGCCTGATGCTGTCGGGCGTGTGGGCCAGCAGCCGTCGCGAAGCCTGGATCGTCGGCCAGGCCGGCACCATCCTCCGCTACCAGCCGTAGTCGCCGCGCTGCCATCGACTCACCGCTTGGCGTCCGCCAGCGCCGGTGAGCGCCTCGGTGAATCTTCCGGAGAGCACGCGACTTTACTGTGCGCTGCCGGCTTCCCTAAAATGATTCCACGTCCTTTGTCGACGATATTCCGTGGTCGCCAGCGGCGCCGTCCTCGCCCGGCGCGATTGGCCGCGACACCGGCAGTCGACAGAAGTGCAAGAACCCGCTGAGGTCAAAAGGTTGCCCATGAATACCCCGACGCTGACTCCCGGAACGGTCATTGCCGAGCGCTTTGTCATCGAGGAGCTGGCGGGCAGTGGGGGCATGAGCTCGGTCTATCGCGCCTACGACCGACGGACTGAGCAGTACGTCGCGGTCAAGATCCTGCAGCTCAGAACGCAGCTGCCGCAGGAAGTCGCGCGCTTCATGCGAGAGAGCCAGCTCTTGTCTGAGCTCTCGCACCCCGCCATCGTTCGCTACATCGATCACGGACAGACCGAGTCGGGTCTGCCCTATCTAGTGATGGAGTGGCTGCAAGGGGAAGACCTGTCCGTGCGGCTGCGGCGCGGGCCGCTGACCATCCGTCAGAGCATCCAGCTGATGGAGCGCATTACCTCGGCCTTGGCGGTTGCGCACGACCGCGGCATCGTCCACCGCGACATCAAGCCCAACAACCTGTTTCTGCGCGGCAGTCAGCTGGAAGGGGTCACCCTGCTTGACTTCGGCGTTGCGCGGCACGGCATCACCGGGCGCATGATGACGCAGACCGGGACGGTGGTCGGCACGCCCGAGTACATGTCCCCCGAGCAAGCGCGCGGTCGTCGCGACATCACGCCCGCTGCCGACATCTTTTCGCTGGGCTGTGTGCTTTACGAGTGTCTGACCGGGCAGCCGCCGTTTCTCGGCGAGCATGTGGCTTCGCTGCTCGGGCGCATCCTGTTTGAAGAAGCGCCTCGCCTGAGCACCGCCTGGAAGAATGTGTCGCCGCAGCTCGACGAGCTCGTGCGCACCATGCTCAATCGCGAGCCCAAGCTGCGCCCCGAAAACGCCACCGCGCTGCGTCGGGCGCTGCAAGAGATTCCGCCCTGTCAAGATGAGGTCTCGGTCACGCCTCTGCCGATCAGTACGACCGGCATCACGGAAGAAGAGCAGCAGCTAGTCAGCGTGGTCATGGCCGCCGATCCGTCGCCGACGCCAGAGCCGCTGGCTGCCCTTGAGGGCATGCCGCAGTCGGCAGCGGCGCTGGATCGCACGACGCTGCTTGGTCGCTTGCTGAACTATCAAGCCCAGTCCGAGTGGCTCGCCGATGGATCGCTCTGTGCTTCGCTGCGCGGCTTCCACAGCGCGCGCGATCTGGCGGTGTCGGCAGCGCGCGTCGCCCTCGTGATCCGTGAGCAGTGGCCGAGCGCGATCGTGACGGTGTGCACCGGGCAGAGCATCGTGCGCGAGCGCTTCCTGATCGGCGATGCCATCGATCGCGCCGTGAAGATGATCCGGCGCCAGCAGTCGCGTGCTGCCGAGACCGATCGGGCTGGGGCGACCGACGATGTGCGCGGCATCTACGTGGACGATCTGTCGGCCGAGCTACTGTCGGGGCGCTTTGCCATCAAGGAAGGCCCGGACGGCCGCACCCTAATCAGCGAGACGGCCCGCAGCGACGAGACACGGCCCCTTCTAGGCAAGCCCACGCCCTGCTTAGGCCGCGAGCAAGATCTGGCAGTCATCGATCTTGCGCTGGCCACGACGCTAGAGCAGCACAGCCCGCAGGCCGTCTTGATTACCGCCCTACCGGGCATCGGCAAGTCCCGCTTGCGGCACGAGTTTTTCCGTCGCCAGGAGCTGCGAGGGCAGCCACTGACCGTGCTGCTTGGGCGCGGCGATCCTCTGACCATTGGCTCGCCTTACGGCGCGCTCTCGCAAGCCCTGCGACAGAGCTGTGGTCTTTCGGCCAGCGATGCTGGTGATGCGGCTCGGGCCACGCTGCAGGGTCACGTCGCCGCGGTGCTGCACTTCGAGGATGGCGGCATTCCTGGGCACGCCGCGGCTTCACTGCGTCGCGTCAGCGCCTTCCTTGGCGAGCTTGTCGGCCTGCGCTTCCCCGACGATCACAGCATGCAGCTGCGCGTCGCTCGCAGCGACCCCAAGATCATGGGCGATCAGGTCGCCCAGGCCTTGCTCGACTACCTGGGGGCGATTGCCCAGCCCAAGCCGCTGGTCATGGTGCTCGAAGACGTGCAGTGGGTGGATGCACAGAGCCTCAAGCTCATCGAGGTCGCGCTGCGTGAGCTACGCCAGCCGCTCTTGGTGTTGGCGCTGGGTCGCCCCGAGGTGCGCGAGGCCTACCCGCAGCTATGGGCCGGCTGCCTGCAAGAGCTCCGGCTGACAGGGCTTGGGCGTCGGGCAGCGGAGCGCCTGGTGCGGCAGATCTTGGGGGCAACCTGCTCAGCTGCCGTGGTCAACCAGATTGTCAACCAAGCGGACGGCAACGCGCTGTATCTCGAAGAGCTGATCCGCGCTGCCTCGGCCGGCAAGCTGGACGCGCTGCCCGAGACGATCTTGGCGATGCTGCAGGCTCGTCTGCAGGGCGTCGATAGCGCGGCACGTCGCATCCTGCGCTCGGGCAGCGTGTTCGGCGAGGTCTTCTGGTACGGCGGTGTGCAGCAGCTTCAGACCCTGCCGCTGTCCGAATCCGAGCTGGAGCGGCATCTGCAGACCCTGATCGAGGCCGAACTGATCGTCGTTCACCGCGAGAGCCGGTGGGCCGGCGAGCGAGAGTATGCCTTCCGTCATGCGCTGATTCGAGATGCCGCCTACGGCCTGTTGACCGTCGAAGACCGGGTCAACGGACACCTGCTAGCCGCGCGCTATCTAGAGCGGGTGGGCGAGTCTGATCCGATGGTGCTCGCCGAACACCTTCGTCTGGGTGGACAGCCGGCCTCCGCCGTCACCTACTACGCGCAGGCCGCCGACCAGGCCCTGTCGGGCAACGATCTGCAGGCGACGCTAGATCGCGTCGAGCTGGGCAAGGGCTGCGGTGCGAGCCAAGAAGCGCTGGGTGCCCTGAGCGCACTCGCTTGCACGGCCCACTTCTGGCGGGATGACTTTCAGTCCGCCTACCCGGCTGGCTGCGAGGCCCTGCAGCTCTTGCCGCGGGGCAGCCGACGGTGGATGCAGGCGCTGGGCAACATGCTGACCTTTACCAGCTTGATGGGAAAGCAGGATCATTTCCGCTCGCTGGTGGGCGAGTTCAGCGTGGTCTCGCCCTCGGCAGATGCGCTCGGCGCGTACGTCGAAGCCGGCTCGCTGCTCATCAGCATGTTTAGCTTTGGCGGGCTGCGCGATGCCGCCCAGGGCTTCATCGGCCTTGTCGAGGCGGCAGCCGATTCGGCGATCAAGACCGACCCCCTCAGCCGGAGCTGGTGGCTGCAGGCCTGCGGCATCTTCCGTCTGATGCTTGGGGACAAGCCGCAGCTCGCGATGCAGCTGACTCGCGATGGCCTGCAGGCGGCCCGCGAAGCCGGCTCGCGTCGGATTCAGGTGCTGATCAGCGCCTTTTTGGGCATGAGCCTGGCCAGTAGCGGTGACCACGCCAGCGCCGAGAGCGTGCTGCGCGACAACCTGCATCAAGCGCAGCGCTTGGCCGAGCCTCTCTCCATCTCGCACGCCAAGGTTTGGCTCGCTATGGCCCTGTGCGAGCGTGGCGACGCCGCGGCCCTCCCCGAGGCAGAGAAGCTGGCCGGTGAGGTCCTTGCGACCCCGGGGGCCAACGCCTTCTACGTGCTGGCTTGCCAGTATGTGCGCGCCGCCGCTGCGGTCGGCCGAGGAGACTTCGCCGCCGCCTCTGCCACCTTTGCAGCCGGCGCGGCCTTGCATTCCTATCTGCCCATCTTGCACGGTCTGGCGCTGTCGACGCAGCTTGCCGTCCTGCGGCAGAGCGGCCAGCTCAGCGAAGCGCAGCCGATCTTGGACACCGCTAAGGCGCTGTATGCCCGCCTGCACCCTATGGGCTTTGCTGACCGGACCCTGGCCCGCGAGCTTTCGCTTTGGCCCTCCCCGACGTCGCCGCCAGTCGCAGCACAGCCCTAGGAGCCTTTGTAGGTAGCGCAATCTCTGTGCGTGACGCCTCGGCAGGAAGCGATTATTCTTACGCCTATCCTCGATGCGTCCCCGCGCTCCTCTCGCTCCATCTGCTCGTCCGGCCGCCGTGCTGCTTGGCCTGTCGCTGCTGTTCAGCACGGTGCTGGGCGAGGCGCTGGCCCAGACCTCGGCCCCCGAGCCAATCTTGTTTCTCGGCATCCAGCGCAGCAGCAACACCGATCGCGTCGGCAGTGATCTGGTTCGTGAGTACCTCGTCGATCGTGGCGAGCTCCTTCTCAAAAACGTCCAGCTGGCCGAGGTGGACCGCCGCTGTCGCCGTCAGCAGTGCCTAAGTGACCTTGCGGCGGGCAAGGGGGCGGTGCTGGTGCTCTCGGGCGATGTGTCCAGCACTGGGCCGACGCGGAACCTGCGCGTCCAGGTTCGGCTCTTCGATCAGCGACGTCGCGGCACGCCCGATGCGATCGCCGAGATCGAAAACCTATGCATCGACTGCGACGAGACCAAGCTCGGCATCATGCTGACCGGCAGCACCAGCGAGCTCTTGACGCAGTACCGTCAGTTCGCGGTGAGCTCGCCGCCGCCGGCGTCGGCCCAGTCCCCGGGTCCCATCGCCACCCCCGGTCAAGCGGCCGCATCCCCATCGGCTGTGCCAGCTACCCAGCCAGCGGAGTCGGCTTGGCCGGCCTGGATGCCAAGACCGGCCTCTGCCAGCCCGCCCGCTGCGGCCTCGCCACCGCCGGCTCAGGCACCGACGCAGGCGCCGATCTCTCCATCATCGTCGCCGCCGCCGGCCTCGGTGTATCCGCCGCCGCCGGCCGCCCAGCCCGCTATTCCGTATGCCGTCCCCCCGACTGCTGCGGTCCCGCCCTACCCCCCGGCGGAGTCGGGCTATCAGGCGCCCCCGGTCGCTGTCCGCCAGGCGCCGCCCCCGCTTGCTCCGTCACCGATTCCCGCATCCCCAGTTCCGCTCGTCGAGCCAGTCCGGCCAGCTGCGCCTACCTCAGCGCGCAAGCCGCTCTCCCCGGTGCGCAAAGGCATCGCGGCAGTGTTTGGCATCTTGGGGTTCGGATCGCTGATTACCGCCGCGGTGATGCATGGCCTGGATCGGCGCTTGACGCCCGACCTGTCCATCAACTCGATGGGCACGGCCTGCCAAATGCCTGAGAACAGCGGCCGTAGCTGTGTCCTTTCAACCGTCGGTGTGTATGCGCCGACGTACGCCGTTGGGGCCCTCCTCGTGGGCGGCATGATCCTGACCCTGACCATCCCCGAAAGTAAGCCGCGTCCACTCAGCGAGCCGCTGATTCCGTAGGTCGGGATGCGTGGGGGCTTTGGCTAGGCCAAGGCGCAGCAGGGGGCCGCAGCGCTAGGCTGCGGCTCTTTTCCCCGTCGGAGGCTGCCCTTGATGTAACCCGCTCTGGACGTCGATCAAGGCGTCGTAGATCGCGATGAGCATTCATGATATTCTTGCCTCGTGACCAAAGAGCGCGACCTAGAGTGGCGGCTAGTCGCAACGAAAGGGCGAGAGAGCTGCCGCTGGCAAACGGCGGATAACAGCGCCTGGATCGCGCTCACGCTGGGAGCCTCGGGAGACATCACCAAGGTGGTGGTAACCGCCTCGGATGGTCGCTCGGAAGTGGTCGATGGCTACGAGCTGGGCCTCAACGTCGCCCGTCGCTGGCGAGCCGAGTGGAAGGGGGGCGAGTCGCCGCGCTCCAGCAACTCGGGACCATGGCTTCCGCCGCTGCCGGGACGTGCCCCGGAGGGCTATAGCGAAGACCCCACGCCGCCCTCGTATCCGCCGGACAGCATGCCGCAGCGCTCGACGGTCCCGCCGGTGGTGGATGCCACCCGCGGCTCGACACCGCTGTCGCCGACCGGCCGTACGCGTCCCTCGTCGCCTCCCGATAGCTCACTGATCTCGGCGCATCCATCGCGTCCGGGAGACTCGCCGCAGAGTCGGGCTTCGCAGTCGATGCCGCCGGGAAAACCGGTGCCGGGTGCTGGGCCCCTGAGCCCTAGCGCCAGTCACTCGTCAGATGACCGCGCGACCGGTGGCGACCGCTCGTGGCCACCGCGCAGCACAAGTGGCGTGGGGTCCAGCAGTCGCTCGGTGAATCGTACGGCCCAGGAAGTCCAGGCCGAGACCAGCGGCAGCGAGCACAGCCCACGCCCAGGCAAGCCCAAGCCTTAGGCGCAAGCCCTCGCAGCGCTAGCGCAGATCGCGCAGCTCAAGGCTGGGTGGCAGCTCCTCGGAGACCCCCAGCGCACGGCTTGGCGGAGTCGCCGCGGGTGCCGATTCGAAGGTCAGCGGCGCGCTAGATCGCACCACTTCGACATCGCTCGCCCGCACCAGCGCGAGACGATGATTCCACGAGACCTCGTAGTACAGCGTGTCGTCGTAGACCAGGCGATGCGACGCGGTTGCCAGCGTGTCGGCGTAGACCTTGGCCCAGTAGTAGTCGGCGGTCACCGGGCCCTTGGCGACGTAGCGCTGGCCCGCTGGCATGTCGTAGATCTTCTCTAGCTTCTGCGGCACGGTCGGCGGGGGATAGGCTGCGTCGGCGGGATAGCCACCGCCGTAGACGGGGATCGAGGTCGGGGCCGGCATGCCAGCGGTCTTCGGCGTGATGACGATCTCGGCGCGAGTGGGGACGCCGGTCGCGGCGCGGCCAGGGTTTTTGAACCACGCTTTCACGCCGCTGAAGTAGATGGCATCCCAGTCGCCCTTGCGCTCGGCGCGATAGAAGTAGCGACCAGTGCCGAGCTTGTTGCCCCAGTTGAACATGCGGTCGCCGGGCGTCGAAGGGAAGTAGGGATTGCTGATCAGCGCCGCGGTGTCGGACGGGCTCTCGCGCAGGTAGACAAAGTTGCTGGGCTGGGGCGGTACGGCGCGACAGTCGGGCGGACTACCGGGCGGCACATCGAAGCAGTGCGACAGCGGCGGCTGATTGTTGGCGTAGTCGGGATGGAGCGCGATGACCGCAGCGTCCGGTCCACGGTCGGGGCGATCCCAGTCATGGATCGGCGTCTCGCCGCCCTCGGCTCGCACCATGCGCATGAAGCGATCCCAGTCCCAGTACGGTCCCGGATCCCAGTGCATCTGCGGCTGTCGCGCTTGCGTCAGGCCCGGGACTTCGTCGTGGCCGAAGATGTGCTCGCGATCGAGCGGCACGTGATATCGACGAGCCAGGTGTCGCACCAGCGCAGCGGACGAGGCATAGAGCGCATCCGTAAACCATGCATGTCCTTCAGCCGAGAACGCCTCATGCTCGATGCCGACCGAGTGCATGTTGTAAAACCAGTTGCCGGCGTGCCAGGCCACGTGCTTGGGCGAGATGAACTTGGTCACCAGGCCGTCGCGCGAACGAACCAGGTAGTGCGCCGAGGCAGAGCGGCTGGGGTCGGTGAAGATGCGCACCGTCCCCTCGTAGCTGACCTCGGTGGTGTGGATGACGATGAAGCGGATGTCTTGGCCATCGCGGGGGCGGTTGGCGAGGTCGTAGTTGCCATAGGACCCGGTAGTGCGATCGCGCAGGACGTAGGCGGCGGGCACCTCTTCGCAGACGACGCCGGGGTCGGGTGGGCAGTCGGGATCGGCGAAGCCGCGCAGCTCAGAAGTTCCGCTGGCAAGCTCTGGCCCCTCACAGCCTCCCGATGGCAGAGCCAGGAACGCAAGGAGCGCGACGAGACCGCCGCGCGCAAGCCCTGGACGACTCGTCCCCTCGGCCCCACGGGGAGCATGAAGCCGCGGTCGTTTGGCGAGAACGGGCGCCCCCGCTCGTTGAACCACGGCCTCTTGTACTTGTAGATATTCGGAGCTCCGCTCGGCAGGGTTTTCGTTCGCTGCGATCGTCATCGGCGTACCTCGCTTCTACGGCCTGTTTCGGGTCTTCCTGGCCTGTCCATTTGTGAGCCAAAGCCGAGGAAAAACCGTCTGCGGTCGTAGCACGAAGATGTGATACTGTCTGCTCTATGCGTTCTGCTAGCCTGCTGCTCTATCTGTCCCTCAGCGCTCCGACTGCTCTAGCGGGGTCTTCGGCGGCAGCCGCTCCGGCCGCACCGGCGCGACCTGCGGCGAGGGGAGGGTGGGCAGCAGCCCGGCCTGCAGCACGACCCGCGGCCCGGCCGCCCGCTGCGGTTCGTCCGGCCGGCGCCGTGCCAGGGACCCTTGGCCCCGCCGAGCCAGCCGGTCCCTATCCCAACTACCTGGAGATGCATGCGCGGACGCGGGGCTTTCAGCTTGGCCGTCCCCAGAAGGCGCTGCCGACGCCGGATGGCAAGTCGGTGCTGTTCCTGCGTGCCGCCGCCGAGTCGCCTGAGCTCCGCCTGTTCGAGTTCGACGTCGAGAGCGGGCGCAGTCGCGAGGTGCTGGCTCCGGCGCAGCTCTTGGGAGGCGGCAGCGAGCGCCTCTCGCCCGAGGAGCTAGCCCGTCGTGAGCGCATGCGTCAGAGCCTGCGCGGCTTCACCAGCTTTGAGCTATCCCCCGACGGCAGCTTCGTGTTGATTCCGTTTTCGGGACGGCTCTACGTCTTTGCGCGCCAGAACGGCGAGGCGGGTGAGCTGCGTCCGCTGCCCGACAATGCGGCCCGGCCCGCCACCAGCAGCGATAGTCCGCCGCCGGCTCCCGACTTTGAGCCGATTCACGATCCGCACCTCTCCCCCGACGGCAAGCTCGTAGCCTATGTCCGCGGTCGCGATCTGTATGTGCTCGATGTCGCCTCGCGTCGCGAGCGCCGTCTGACCAAGAGCAGCCACAGCCAGATCACCTATGGCCAAGCCGAGTTCGTCGCGCAGGAAGAGCTGCATCGCTTTACCGGTCACTTTTGGTCGCCCGACAGTCAGTACCTGGCCTTCACCGAGGTCGATAATCGCCCCGTCGAGACGCTTTACGTGGGCGATGCGCTGCGTCCGGATCTGCCGCCGCAGGCCATGCGCTATCCGCGGGCCGGCAGTGATAACGCCAGCGTGCGGCTGGCCATCGTCCCGGCCCAGGCCAGTCCCGGCACCGCCGCAACCTGGGTCGAGTGGCCGCGCGAGCGCTATCCCTACCTGGCGAGCGTCGTCTGGCAGGCCGGGGCGCCGCTGTTTCTGACCCTGCTCAGTCGCGACCAGCACGATGTTGAGCTGCATGCCGTACCCAGCCTGAACCTAGGGAAGGAGGCCAGCAGCGGGGCGGCCCGACCCCCCGCCGGTGGCAGCCTCAAGACCGAGCGCCTGCTGGGTGAGCACGACGATGCCTGGGTCAACATCAACCAGGACGTCCCGCGGGCCCTACCCGACGGCTCGGGCTTCCTGTGGCAGAGCGAGCGCAACGGCGGTCCCGAGCTAGAGCTGCGCGATCTGCGCGGTCAGCTCCTGCGGGTGCTCGTGCCGCGCGAGTACGGCTTTCGCAAGATCGTCGATGTCGATCTCATCGAGACCTCGAGCGGGCCGGTCGGCTGGCTGACCTACGCCGCCTCGCCTGAGCCGGCCGAGCAGCACCTGTTTCGCATGCCGCTCCTGGGCGGCGCGCCGGTGCAGCTGACCAAGGAGCCCGGCTATCACCTCGGCCAGTTTGGCGGCGGGCTGCCGGCCGGGCCGGGTGGTGCCGGCAAAGGTCACAGCGTCTACGTCCGTCAGTCCTTTGCCCTAAACGGCTGGCCGCGCATGTTCGTCCATCGCATCCCGCCGGGCGGACAGGGACAGGCCCAGGACATGACGGCTGGCGAGCTGCCCAGCGTCGCTGTCGAGCCGCCGTTTATGCCGCGCGTCGAGCTGGTACAGCTGGGCACGCAGGCTTTCCGCGCCGCCATCGTCCGGCCGCGCAACTTCGTGCGTGGTCGCAAGTACCCCGTCCTCGTCGATGTCTACGGCGGGCCGCACCACACCCACGTCATGTCGATGGCCAGCCGCTATCTCCTTGACCAGTGGCTGGCGGATCACGGCTTCATCGTCTTTCTGACCGATGGTCGCGGTACGCCCTTCCGCGGCAGCTCCTGGGAACGGGCGATCAGCGGCAACTTCGGCGACATCCCGCTTGAAGATCAGGTCGAGTCGCTGCGCCTCGCCGGCCAGCGCTTCCCCGAACTCGACACCAAGCGGGTTGGCATCTTCGGCTGGTCTTTCGGCGGCTACATGGCCGCGCTCGCCGTGCTGCGTCGTCCCGATGTCTACTCGGTGGGCGTCGCCGGGGCGCCGGTCGTCGACTGGCACGACTACGACACCTGCTACACCGAGCGCTACCTCGGCCTGCCGCAGCAGAACCGCGAGGGCTACGAAAAATCGTCGCTTTTGACTTATGCCAAGGAGCTGAAGAAGCCGCTCCTTCTTATCCATGGCACCGCCGATGACAACGTGCTGTTTGTGCACAGCCTGAAGCTGTCGTCCGCGCTGTTCAAGGCCGGCAAAGCGCATGAGCTACTGCCGCTGACCGGGCTCACCCACATGGTGCCCGACCCCGTTGTCACCGAGCGCATGTGGACCCGCATCCTGAGCTTCCTGGCAAGTGGCCTGGGGGTCACGCTCCCGGGGAGCGGACCGACCCGTCCGCCAGCGACACCCGGGGCGCTTGGGGCGCGGCGGCCGGTGAGTGCCGCCAATCGCCCCCGCTAGCCGCCTGCGCGGTCCCGCCTAGGGGACGCAGCTCGGACCATCCTTGCGCCACTCAAGCTGCGTGCCAGCGAGGGTGAAGGTCGGCAGCTGTCCCCGTAGGGCGTCGTCAAGATCGCCGGATGCGACAAGGTCTTTGAGCACGTCGTGATCGATGGGGCGCATGCGCAGGCGCAGGGCGATGCGGTCGACGGCGCGCGTCGGTAAGCGATAGCTGTGGCGCACCGCATGAAAGTATCGCGGGTCGGAGCGATCCGAGGTGACGGCAGCCGGCAGGAGCTCGCTCTCGATCCGCGCGACATCCCAGAACATGTGTGCTTCTTTGCCCGCGGTGGTGTAGACGCGATCGCGGAGCAGCCATAGGTTCGGGTCGCTCACGGCGGAATCAACCACGGCCTGCCCCTCGGGGACCCCGCCGCTTTGGAACACCAGACCGCCGGCGTTGTAGGCGGACAGCTCGACCCACGCCCGGCGATCATGCGCGGCGCCGCTTGGAAAGCTGTGACCGGCGCCGGCATTGTCGAGCGTGACCTCGGCCACAAGACCTGCACCATCAGGCGTCACGCAGAGCTTGGCGGCGACTGCGGTGTCGAGGTCGCGCTGCACCGCCTGACGCTGAGCCGCCCGCTCGGGGAAGGGCGAGAGCGCCAGATCCACCCCCGGCATGCTGTGGTCATGCAGCGTTCGCGTCGGCGCGTTGAGCACCGCAGCGATGGGGGCCTCGCGACCGGGCATATGACACTGCCCGCAGGTCAGGCCCGGCTTGAGCTGGCCGTTACCAAACACGCTGGCCTGCCATTCAACATACGAGCGCTCAAGCGGCACCGAGAGGGGCGGCGGTGTGACGACATCATGGCAGCTCCCGCAGAGCTGAGCCGAGTCATGGCCCGTCCGGTCATGCAGTGGCGAGGCCGCCGATCGATGGCTGAGCGCTCGCAGCGGATCGACATAGGCCCCGCGCATCGTCGAGTCCTGCGCCAAGACCAGGGGATTGTTGTGGCTGCCCTGTACATCGGTCACCTGATGGCAGAAGTAGCAAGTAACCCCCCGCATCGGCGATGGCAGGCTGGCCAGGTTGAGGCCATCCCGGGTGGCTCCCATCTGCACCGCAACCGGTGCATGGCAGCGCACGCAGAAGTCACCGAGCGCACCGGCCGTCTCGCGCTGACCGCGGGCGTTCATCGCCTGGAAGACGGGATCTTCACTGGCGTAGGCGTGCATGCTTCCCGACCACTGCTGATAGTGCTGCGGGTGGCAGCTCTGGCAGACCGCTGGATCCATGAGCTCCTGTGTCGACAGCGGCGGTGGATCGCCACAGCCGGTTACCCATCCAACCAAGCCAAGGAGGGACAGCCGGGCAGCCAAGCGGATCAAGCGTCGGCGGTTGAGCAGCAGCGAGCAGTTCATATCGTCAGCGAAACGCAGGCCAGAGGCCCAGTCAAGCCCGCGCCAACGAAAGACTCCCTTGACAGGTGGGGGGGATCTGTGGCGGACTTCGGGGCTCTCAAAGAGGCGCAATCATGGAAGTCGGCACGCTCACTGTAAAGCTTCGTTCCAACATCGGCTCTGGCTTCGCCAAGAAGACGCGGCGCGTCGGGGCGATTCCCGCCATCTGCTACGGCGGTGGCAAGGATCCGTTGGCCCTGCAAGTTGTCCCTTCTGATCTGCAGAAGTCGCTCGACCCCAAGAAGGGTCGCAACACGCTGCTGCGGCTGAACGTCGAGGGCACCAAGGACCAGCTGACCGTGCTGGTGAAGGACGCACAGCGCCACCCGCTGCGCGGCGATCTGGTGCACGTCGACTTCCTGCGCGTGCAGCTGGATAAGCCGGTCAAGGCGACGGTGCCGTTGCACCTCGTGGGTAAGGCCGAAGGCGTCAAGGCCGGTGGCCAGATGCACCAGGTCTATCGCACTATCGACCTGCTCAGCCTCCCCGACAAGATCCCGACGCACATCGATCTCGATGTCACGGCGCTGAACATCGGTCAGTCGATTCACGTCGCTGACCTCAAGCTGCCCGACGGCGTCAAGGCCGCTCTCCCGGGTACCGTGACGCTGTGCGTGGTCACCGCCATCAAGGAAGAGAAAGAGAAGGCGGCGACGGCAGACGGTGCAGCAGCGGAAGGCGCAGCAGCGGCTCCGGCTGGCGACAAGGCAGCGGCTTCGGCCAAGACCCCGGCCCCGGCGGCCAAGGGGGGCGGCGACAAGGCCGCGGCTGCCAAGCCGGCTGCTGGCGGCAAGAAGTAGCCAGGCAAGTCGGGCACCGGATGGCTGCTTAGTCCTCGCCTACCGGTTCAGACGCAGGGAGCAGGGCAGGGATGGACGCAGGGTGGCTGGTCGTTGGCCTGGGCAATCCGGGCAGCGACTATGCCGGCAATCGCCATAACGTCGGCTTCATGGTCGTCGACGAGCTTGCCCGCCGTTGGGGGGCAGGCCCGGGCGCTTTTCGTGGCAAGTTCGGCAGCGAGCTTTTGTCGCTGGACTACCGCGGGCGGCGCATCCACCTGCAGAAACCGCAGGAGTACATGAACGTCTCCGGCGGTCCTGTGCAGCGGGCGATGGCGTTTTTTCGCATCGTCCCGGCGCAGGTTCTCGTCGTCCACGACGAGATCGATCTGCCCTTTCTGCGCCTGCAGGTCAAAGCCGGCGGGGGGCATGGTGGGCACAACGGCCTGCGCTCCATCTCTCAGGCTGTCGGGCCTGACTACCTGCGCTTGCGGTTCGGCGTCGGTCGTCCCGAGCATCCCCAGGCCCGCAGCGACTCGCGCGAGCGGGTGAGCGGCTATGTCCTGGGTGACTTCAGCCGCGCCGAGCAGAGTGAGCTAGGTCCAGGGCTTGAGCGCGCCTGTGAGGCCGTCGAGATGATTCTGGAAAAAGGCGTCACTCCGGCGATGAACGAGTACAACCGCGAGCGCAAGCCAGCGACTAAGGTTCCGGGCCCATAGGCTGCCCGCGCGGCCTCCTGGCAATCAGCAGATAAGCGCTCAAAGTCGTTGCAAACCCCCCCCGCAATTGAGTAGAAGAAGGATTCCTCGGCGCTACACGACGCCGATGGAGTGACAGAAACCCCGTGTTCCTCGCTCCCAACACCGTTTGGGGGCTTTATTAGCCAGGAGGAGACCACATATGGCGACGTCGATGCGCGACGAGCCGGGAACGCAGAGAGAGTACGAGACGATCTTCATTCTGCGTCCCGAGACAAACCAAGAAGGCATCACCCAGGTCAACACGCGAGTCCGCGGTGTCATCGATGGCTTGGGCGGCCGAGCCCTCAAGCTCGACAACTGGGGCAAGCGCAAGCTGGCCTATGAGATCAAGAAGCAGCTCAAGGGCATTTATATGTACTGGCGCTTCTTGGGCTCGACGGGTCTTGTCGAGGAGATCGAGCGCAACTTGCGCATGATCGACTCGGTGATCCGTTACTACACCGTCAAGGTTGACGAAGACGTTGTGCCCGACACGCGGCCGGTCGGTGTCGACGACGATAGCTTTGCGAAGGCGGCCAGCACGGTGCCCGATGAAGAAGAGCTGGTCACTGGCGCTGCCCGCTTCCGTGAGGAAGACGACGACGACGACGAGTTTGATCCCGATCTGGAAGAAGAGCGGCTCGCCGTTGCCGAGAAGGGTGAGGAATAAGCTATGTCGACCGACTACGAGGACAACGACAGGGGCGGGCGCGGCGGCCGCGGTGGCGCCGGCGACAAGGACGGCCGCAAGGGGCAGGGTGGTCCGGGTGGTGCGCGCAAGCGTGGTTTCTCGCGCCGCAAGGTGTGCCGCTTCTGCGCCGATCAGACGCTGGGTATCGACTACAAGGACCCGC